>JANMXI010000171.1:0-1594 GCA_031394735.1 Pseudomonadota bacterium
CGGTGACAACCGTCTTCCCGTCGGTGACCGGACCGGCGTACGCGCCGTTCCTGATGGGTGAACATCCCGGTCATGTCGGCTTGCCCGGTTTGCGCTGGTTCGACCGCAGCCGGCGTGACACCGGCTGGCCGCACTTCACGCGCAGCTACATCGGCAGTGAGATGCGGAAGGTCGATCGCGATCTGACGCTGCAGATACCGACCGCGTTCGAGCGATCGGGCGGCGGGCTGGCGATGATGAGCATGATCGGCCGCGGACTGCCGCGCCGGAATCGACTCACTGACAACGTGTCATTTGCACTGCGCGCGGGATGGACGCACTTCCGCGGCGACGTTGCGGGCTGGCTCGAAGTCGACCGCGCGTTATCAAAGGAGATGCTGGCCCGGGTGCTCATCGAACGCCCGCCGTTCACGTTCGCCAGCTTCTGCGGCGTGGACAAGACAAGCCACAGCGTCGGTCACAACAATCCGATCGTGCGTGAGGCGCTGACGATCGTGGATGGTTTTGTGCGCGATGTGACCGCCGCCGCCGTGCGCAAAGAGTGGATGCATGAGCTGGCGCTCTTCGTGGTAAGTGATCACGGGCATGCGAGCGTGAATGCGCACGACGATCTGGCCGATCTGTTCCGCGATGAAGTCGGACTGCGGGTGCTGGCGCATCCGAAGATATTTGGAGTGCGTGATCCGCAGATGGCGGTGATGGTGAGCGGCAATGCGATGGCGCATCTGTTCGTGGAGCTCTCGTCGAGGCAGCGTCCCTTCTGGCCGCGACTGAAAGATCGCTGGAACGACACCGCCGGGATGCTGCTGGCGCGGCCATCGCTGGATCTGCTGCTGTTGCCGCACGATGAGAATTCAGTCGAGATCCGCGGCGGTGGCGGGCGTGGTGCGGCGATGCTGCGACGCATTGGCGATGACATTGACTACACGCCAATCACCGGCGATCCGCTGGGGCTGGGCGAGATGTCGCGTGTATCGGAGGCCGAGTCGTGGGAGCGGTCGATGCAGACCGACTATCCCGATTCGGCGGTGCAGATCCTGGCGCTCAACGACTGCGCGCGTTCCGGAGATATGATTCTGAGTGCCACGCGTGACTGGGACTTTCGTGGGCGATACGAGCCAATTCCGCACCGTTCAAGCCATGGCGCGCTGCATCGGGAGCATATGCTGGTGCCGATGCTTACCAACGTCTCAAATTCGGTGCCGTGGCGGCGGACGGAGGACGTGTTTCATCGGGCGATGCGGCACCTGGGAGTTTGAATCTTTCCGCGGTTGTGAACGGCTTGACGCAAGGCGCCTGCGGCGCCCGCAAAGGATCGAACAGCCGCAAAACGGCAAAAGCAACCGCGTTAGAACCACGGGTACGACTCTGAGATCGCTTTACAGCTGCAGTTTTGCGGCTGTTCGCCGTTTGGCGGGCGCCGCAGGCGCCTTGCGTCATGTTGTTTCCGGAGCCAGCAATGCGAGAGAGCGGCGGAGACCTGAAAAATGAGCTTCAAGCCTGGATAATTGCGCGTGAATGGATGTGCAGGATTTCTCAACTCAGGATAGGACGATGCCAGACGGGTCGAGGGGATCGAGTGCGGGGTTGATCG
>JANMXI010000172.1:0-6395 GCA_031394735.1 Pseudomonadota bacterium
AGGTCATCCGGTAACACTGGATGATGTGACATTCGACCGCTATCTGCGCGACACCGATCTGCCGGTGCTGGTGGACTTCTGGGCACCGTGGTGCGGTCCTTGTCGTTCGTTTGCGCCCATCATCGGGCGCGTAGCGGCGGAATTCGAACCTGCGCTGGTGGTGGCAAAGCTCGATACCGATGCTGCCCCAACAGTTGCCGGCCGCCTGCGCATTCAGAGCATTCCCACCATCGCATTGTTCAAACAGGGCCGCGAGATTGCGCGTGAATCAGGCGCACTGCCGTTCACCGCCTTGTCGCAATGGCTGCAGGCACTGGGTGTGACGCCGCCATAATCTTGTAGGACAGTCTCTGACTCTCGATTGCGCAGTCAAGCGCTATCAGCGCCGACGGCTTGGTCTCACCATTGTCACAAGATGGAACTGAAAATCGCTGCAAGTCTTTTGATGCTGACGCTCGTTTCGGGCTGCGTGGGTGCAGGTAGCAGCAATCTGCCGCATGAAGACAGCCAAGGTGCAGTTCCTGCCGATGCAGGTCCGGTTCTGTGCCATGACGGCACACCGCCGCCTTGCACGCCTCGAAGCTAGGGTAGGACATCCATCCGACCCACGATAGATTGACGGAGACGCTCAAATGACAGCACTCATGGCCGAAAACTTCCGAACGACACCCGCCGCCGTTACGAACAATGATCCGCAACGCTCCGAACTCGCCATACCGGTCGGACCGGAGGACCACAGTCAGGGCAGCACCGCCACCGCACGAATCACTTTGGTTCAATACGGCGACTACGAGTGTCGCGCCTGTGGCGCCGTCTATCCGCTCATTAAGTCTCTTGCGAAGCGTCGCACGGGCGACCTTAAGCTGATATTTCGCAACATGCCCCTCACACAATTGCATCCCAACGCCCAATGGGCAGCAGAGGCGGCTGAATCAGCCGCGGCTCAGGGTCAATTCTGGGAACTCCACGACGCGCTTTACGAACATCAGACTGCGTTGAGTCCCCAATTCATCACCAAAATGGCGCGACGATTGGGCATAGACATGGCGCGCTTCAATGAAGACATGCGCGTCCATCGCTTTGAAGAGCGCGTCAAGCGCGATCTGGCAGGGGCTGTGCGCAGTGGTGTAACCAGCACGCCTGCGTTCTTTATAAATGGCATGCGATACCAAGCCGCGTTGGACGAACGAGGGTTGAATCAAGCGTTGGATACACCGACCCGCTCGACAAGCCGGGCGTAGACACAGCGCAACCAGGGTAGGGAGGGTTGCAAAAGCAGGATAGGACAAAATGAGCAGGGGGATATTGTTGCGGGTCATGCTGGTGTCGGTGCTGCTCGGAGGTTGCGCATCGTTGCCGCCGGGTTCGCACTTCCCGAGACCCACCTCCACAGCCTTGGCTGATCCTCAATCCACCCGTTGCGGCCGGCAGTTCATTGCCGCTTCTCATGCCCACGACGAGAAATCCGCTTACCGCATCTTCTCGATCGGCGTCGATGGATTTCTGATGCGGATGGAATTGATCAACGCCGCCGAGCGGACCCTGGACCTTCAGTACTATATATTTCGAGGTGACGAGTCCGGAAGGCTGTTGACCGATGCCCTGAAGCGCGCTGCGGATCGTGGTGTGCGAATTCGGCTTCTGGTCGACGACGGCGATACAGTGGCGGGCGATGAACAGCTCTTTGCCAACGCCAACCATGCCAACATTGAAATTCGCATCTTCAACCCGTTTCGGTATCGCGGCCACAATCGATTCTGGCGCGACTCCGAATTTGTTGTGAGTCATTCAAGGCTCGACTATCGAATGCACAACAAATTGTTGATCGCCGACAACGCCGTTGCCTTGGCCGGCGGACGCAATGTCGGTGATCAGTATTTTCAGATCGATCCCGAATCTCAATTCGCCGATGACGACGTGTTCGCCGGTGGCCCCGTCGTGCAGAAATTATCAGGGAAGTTCGACGAATTTTGGAACAGCAAACTCGCCATTCCGAGCGCGGCGCTCTATCGGACCAACAGGATTTCACGGCCCTCGCGGGCACTTGCCGATAAAATCAAGAAAGCCGGCTTCGACTATCAATCCAAGCTCGCCAGCGGCGAACCGCTCGCCGGGCTGCTCGCAGACCAGTTGCCGCTGGCGTGGGCTGATGCTCAAGTGGTGGGAGACAGTCCACAGAGGCAACGCGAGCACAAGGGTGGAGAGCGCGGCGATGCACTGTATGAGCCGGTAGCGAAGGCTGTTTCAGCGGTGCAATCGGAATTGCTGATCGTCTCCCCCTATGTCATTCCTTCCAAGGACCAATGGGAACTGCTCAAGGACCGCCGTACTCAACACGTTCGCGTTCGGATCCTCACCAATTCCTTGGAATCCGCGCCGGAACTGTCAGCGCATTCCGGCTATATGCACGTTCGCAAAAAGCTGCTGCAGGAGGGAGTGGAGTTGAATGAAGTCCGGTCGCACCTGGACAGTGTCAAGGGCAGCGGCCAATCTTCAACAGTGTCCAGCTACGGCAACTATGCGCTGCACGCCAAATTGTATGTGATGGACCGGCGACGCCTTTTCATCGGTTCTATGAACTGGGACCAGCGCTCCCGGCACCTGAACACCGAGATCGGCTTGATCATCGAGAGCCCAGAGCTTGCGCAGGAAACCGCCAAACGATTTGAGGCGATGACGCAGCCGGCCGCCTCCTATTCGGTTGTCATGAGCGATAAATCTCCGATCTCCACGCAAATGACCTGGCGTACGTCGGCAGACGGCGTCGCCGTGGTGTATGAGAAGGAGCCGGCACGCAGTGCATGGCAGCGAATGCGCGTACATGCGCTCGCTTTGATCCCGCTGGATTCTGAACTATGAGCTGCGATAAGCAGGGCGATGTGGGAGGGGTCTTACACCAAGTCGGGGTAGCCAAAGCCGCGTATGCGCGCCCAATATGAAGCTAAGAACCTGGTGACAAACCAAGTTTGCATCGCATCGATCTGGCATTTGTTGGCAAAGGACTTATATGAAAATTAAATTATCGCTGGCAGCATTTGTGGCAATGGGAGCAATGGTGGCGCCCCTCGCCATGGCGGACGATACAGACATGGATCGCTCGCACCCGAAGGCTTTCGTGAAAGACTCTATGATCACGACGAAAATCAAATCTAAACTCGCGGCTGATCACATCACCAGTCTTGGTCGAATCAAGGTGGATACCGACAAAGATGGTGTCGTCTGGTTGAGTGGAACGGCACGCACTCAAGAGGCGATTGACAAAGCAACCTCGGTCGCGAGAAACACCAAAGGCGTCAGGGACGTCAAGTCCACGCTGACGATCAAAGCCGACGATTGAGATTCAAGCAGACCGGGGTCAATCGCAATACGATCGATCTCGGTCCGCCTAGCTGCGAATTCCGCGCAATGCCTCGCCGAGGCGATGGATCTCCGCCACCGTGTTGTAGTGCACGAGAGACACCCGAACCGCGCCCGATTCCTTAGTCAGACCCAGTCTGTGCATAAGCCGCGGAGCGTACATATGGCCGTCACGAATGCCGATATTCGCTCGAGCAGCCGTCTCGGTGACCACCTGTGGGGTCACACCCGGCAAATTGAAGCAGAAGGTCGGCACCCGCTGTGAAACCCGAACCGGCGTGTCGATGCCGTAAATCTGAGCACCACAGTCCGCCAGCACTCGAGCAAGTTCCAACGACAATTGCTGTTCATAGCGCTGGATCGCATTCATCGCATGCCGCGAATCGGCGCCCAGCGACGCGGGTGTTGAAAGGCCGGATGTGCGGGTGAGCGTGCGTCCCACCTGCGCAAGATACTGAATCGCGGCATCCATTCCTGCTACGTTTTCGTAGATGAACGTGCCGGCCTCGATCTTTCCCGGCGGTTCATCGGGAATGAAATCCTCCCGAAATGTCGGCAGTTTCGCCAACAGGTCATATCTGCCCCACATAAAACCCATGTGCGGCGCAAAGATCTTGTAGCCGGAGCACACCAGGTAGTCACAATCCAAAGCGCGCACATCGATCGGACCGTGAGGACCAAAATGCACCGCATCGATGAACAGTTCGGCGCCAGCCACATGCGCCAGGTCTGCCGCGGCGCGTACATCGACGATCGATCCCAGCGCATTGGAGGTCAGCGTACAAGCAACCAATCGCGTGCGCACGGACAGCAGAGGTTCTAGGTCTTCGGTATGCAGACAACCGTCAGCTCGAATCTTCCACCACAGGAATTTGGCGCCCATGCCTTCCAACGCGAGCCAGGTGGCGACATTCGCCTCATGATCGAGATCCGTCACGATGATTTCGTTGCGAACAGTCAGGCGCTGTCCGATGGCAAGGCTGATCAGCCGGATAAAGGAAGTCGCATTCATGCCGAATGCGATTTCTTCCGGGCGATAGGCATTCAGGAATGCGGCAACGCTGGTGCGCGCGCGTGCAATGGTCGCATCGACGGCAATGCTGTGCGGATAACGGCCGCCTCGCTGTACGTTGTGATCTATCAGATGGCGGTTCACGGCATCGAGCACGCCTTGCGGGACTTGCGCGCCGGCAGCATTGTCGAAAAAGATGAAATCGCCGGCCCGCTGCAACCCTGGAAACTGCGCCCGCAGCGATTGCGCCGGGAAGGGAGAATCATTGGCCGTCGCGTTGCTGGCTGCCAAGGCGTTCATCATCAACCTCCCTCATTGAGTCTTCCAAGCACGCAGGATTATAGGTGCCGCCTCGCCGAGCTCCGCCTTGGAAATTAGCCCGTTCGCACTAGAGACAATATGAGAATCAAGGTGGGTGTTTTAGCCAACGACATCCGAATATTACATAATGTTTATTATACGAATTTTGGTGATTTAGAGGACGATTGGCTCACATTTATCGTAGATCGCTGCACATTCACCTCCCTTTTGGAGACTATTGTTCTTTCGAATGGCAGCCTGCGATTGAATATCAGCCAAATGGCGAGTATGTTATCGCCATATGACGAGATACGTATGTCCCTCAAAATCCTACTAGGCACCCACGTTCCGGAAAATCGACCGCTGGCGCTGCTCGATTTGATTGAGGCCGGATTGCCGGCGGAAAGTCTTTCAGCCTTTAAGAACGCCGCCGGCATGAGCGATGAAGAAGTTGCCCAATTGCTGAATATCGGCGGACGTACGCTGACGCGAATGCGCGGCGCCTCCAATGAACGCCTGCCAGCCGATCTCAGTGATCGCCTATTTGCCGTAGCTTCCCTTTATCGACTGGCCGAGGACGTATTTGGTGAATCCAAGACCGCGATCGGCTGGATCAACGAGAAGCAGTTTGGGCTTGGACAACGCGTCCCCCGCGATCTGCTGGCGTCCGAATTTGGACGCCACCAGGTTCGAGCCCTGTTGGAACGCATCGAGTATGGCCAGCTCGCGTAAGGTTCCACCAAGTTTTCGATGAGGGTGTTTCGGCTCTGCAAGGAACGCTACTCCGCATCGGTTTTATCGGGAGACGGCGGACGGCATGCGGATGGCCGCTGGCACCGCCAAGGCCGGCCGATTGTGTATTGCGCGGGATCCGAGTCGCTGGCCGTCCTGGAACTACGCGTTCACATCGGCCATTTTCTGCCCCGAGAACGCTTCATCATGCATGCCATCGACGTACCTGATGACACAATCGAATTGCTGAGTCACGCCGCGCTACCACCTGGTTGGAATTCGGTACCACACTCGACCTTATCTCAAAACATTGGCGATGCCTGGCTCGAACAGCAGCGTTCATTGGCGCTTCAAGTGCCCTCGATCCACTCGAAGTCTGACTGCAACATTCTGTTGAACCCCACCCACGCTTCTGCAGCGCAGGTATCGATCGACAACGCACGGATCTATTTCTTTGACCCACGACTCTTCACTGGTTGAATCCGACGCACCACGCCGATGACCGACAAAATTGCCTACAAGGTACTCACTGCCGGCGATTGGATAGCACTGAACGCCGGCACTTACCAAGGCGCTCCGATCGACAGAGCGGATGGGTTCATCCACCTGTCCACCGCGAAGCAGTTGACCGAAACCGTCGATCGACACTTCCATTGTCAGACGGGTCTCGTTATCGCCGCCCTCGATCTCATCGCTCTCGGGGATACCGTTCGATGGGAGCCGTCCCGGCATGGACAGCTATTTCCACACATTTATGGGCCGCTTGTTCTGGAAGCCGTTATCGCCTCGTGCCCCCTGGGGCGAGACGGAAACGGCGCAGTGCGCATACCGACCTGACAGGAGCGGCCTCGCCCACCTTCCCTTCAGGCAGACTTCGGGATTGTTCCGCCGGGCGTGAGTTTGTCGACCGCCTGAGGCAGTACGTGCGCCAGTTTCTGCTTCAGATCATCGATCGACAGTCCCGACTTTGCGGCGAGCTGTTGCAGAAGATCCG
>JANMXI010000173.1:0-1577 GCA_031394735.1 Pseudomonadota bacterium
GTCGCTGGGCGCCTCCGATGCCTCGTTCATGTACAAATCGAGCGCGCGGTGCACGCGCTCCAGGGAGGAGGGGCCGTAGCGCTTCAGCAATGGATCGAACAGTGCGGCGAACGCCTCGCGTCTGCCGGATCGCACCGCCAAAACTGCATGCTCGATCAGCGGGCGCAGCGGCTCAGGCGTGGTTGCCGGGTTGAGCCATCGTCCGCCGGCCTGCGCATCCTGCAGAGCCCGCGCATATTGAATCACACCGTTGAGTCGATCGCCCGAACGCTCGAGCGCTTCCGCCAGATACATGCGTGCAAGATGAAAATCCGGCCGCAGTCTGACTGCCGATCGATGCGCCGCGACGGCCGCCGCGACATCGCCCATGGAATCGCGTATGCGCCCCAGATGATGGGCCGACACCGAGTCCTGCGGGTCCGCCCGCACTGCGCGCTCGATCAATGTCAAGGCGCGCGGCAGATCCCCGGTTCGCGCTGATGACAGCGCGACGGCGTTCAACGCCCGTACATTGTCAGGAGAGATCTCCAGCAGACGGTGGAATGCCTGTTCCGCCTCGGCGACGCGGCCTTCCCCAAGCAATCGCTGTGCTTCATCTTCTATGTTCATGCGGTTTGCGAACAAGCCTGGCGGCCTTAACTCCAACTGGCCACGATTTAGCGCTACGATATCCCACATGCCCGGTCCCGATCTCAGTTTTTACGTGCGCGCCTACGATCATAGCCTCGAGGCCGGAATGTGTCGGCGGATGATCGATACCTTCAATTCGCTGGCCACGATGCAGCAACGCAACGGGCGCGGCGTGCGCGCCGGACTCGAGGGTTCAGCTTGGACTGAACTTAACGTCGGAAAAGTTGCTGACGCGGCCTTCATGGGCATGTTCCGCGCATTGGTGGACAGCTCGCTGGCGCACTATAACCGGGATGTCCGGTTGCCGATCGCGATTCCCAATTCCAAGAAATTTGCGAGCCCGGTGATGAAGCGCTATCGCCCCGGCGTTGCCGAGCAGTTTCAGCTGCATTTCGATGCGCTGAATCATGTGGCGAATCGGTACTTGGTGCTGATGTGGTACCTGAACGATGTCGAGAAGGGCGGTGAGACTTTCTTCCCCCAGTTGAATCTCGGTATTGCTCCGCGTGCCGGACGTCTGTTGATGTTTCCACCGTATTGGATGTATCAGCATGAAGGGCGTCCGCCCGAATCCGGAAACAAGTTCATCATCTCCACTTATTTGCTGTTCGAAGATCCCAAGCCCTCGTAGTGCCAGCGTTCCAGATACGGTCGTATCATCGGCAGGATGGCCTCAAAATGGGATTCGTAACGGTGCCAGCGTCCCACCGCCTTTTTGTTGACTGGTTCCACCACCTGCGAATAGCTCGGCGTGCTGATAAAGCCCCTGGACTGCGCATTGTTGTGGGGCTGTAGCACCGCATCGCTCCATGGCAGGCGCAGGAATTCGACCACGTCGCGAATCTGATTCTGAAAATCATCGACGAATGTCTCGTAGCGAAGCTCCATC
This sequence comes from Pseudomonadota bacterium, assembly GCA_031394735.1. Lineage (GTDB taxonomy): Bacteria > Pseudomonadota > Gammaproteobacteria > Steroidobacterales > Steroidobacteraceae > TMP-86. The sequence goes on from JANMXI010000173.1 coordinate 1,520, forward strand.
GAATACGGACGCAACAGCGCCTGCTGTTGGTACCAGAAATCGAAGGTGTTGCGGTAGC
>JANMXI010000174.1:0-2655 GCA_031394735.1 Pseudomonadota bacterium
CCCAGCCAGTGACCGGTGCGATGATTGAAGAACCGCCGGTACGCCTCTTCCTTGACCAAGGTCTGCAGCCGGCCCTTCAGCAGACCCAGCTTGATCAGTCCCTGCGTGGTGACCTTGACGGCTGCCTCATGCGGATCGTTCCAATGATTCCCCGGCCGCACCTGCTCGATGGCCGCGAGCTGCGCTGCCAGCACCACTTCGTACACTGCGCGCTGTTCCGGCGAGAACCGCCCATTGACCGGGAAGGTCCGAGTGATGTCCGACGCGTAGTACCGGTACTCGCACCCGGCATCCACCAGCAACAGGTCGCCGTCCATGAGCCGCGCCGCGTTCTCACGATAGTGCATGACGCAGGCGTTGGCGCCGCCACCGATGATGGGCTGATAGGCGGTGTCGGCATTGTGGGCACGAAATTCATGCAGCAGCTCCGCCATCACCTCGTACTCCATGCGGCCGGGTTTCGCGAAGCGCATGACACGCTGATGTGCAGCGACGCCGATGGCCGCCGCCTTGCGCAGACTCCCCTGCTCGGCACGGCTCTTGTACAACCGCAGGTCGTCCAGCACATGATCCAGCGCGACGAACTCCTGCGGGACGCGCGCGCCCTGCCGCGCATGCGAGCGCAATCCATTGACCCACCCCACCACGCGCGGATCGAAATCCGTATGGACCCCCATGGAGTAGTAGATGCGTGACCGGTCCTCCATCAATCCGGGGAGAATCTCATCGATATCGCTGATCGGAAACGCATCGTTGGCGCCGAACCGTTCCACGGCGCCTTCGGGCCCCGCCCGGTCGCCGTCCCAGGATTCGCGCATCGCATCGCGTTCGCGCACGAACAACAGATATTCGGCCTGGGCCCGGCCCGGGACCAGGACCGCCACCGCTTCGGGTTCGGTAAAGCCGGTGACATAATAAAAATGGCTGTCCTGACGATAGGCGTATTCGACGTTGCCGTTGCGATAGCGCACCGGTGCGGCCGGCAGGATGGCAATGGCATCCTTGCCGATGATGCGCATCAGCTGGCGCCGCCGGCGTGAGAACTCGTCTGTACCCATCCTTAAAAAATATCCGGGGTCAATGCAGGCGCGGCGATTCGGGATACACCTGCTGACGCAGCGGCAGCAGTTCTTCGAACACGACCTGGGCCCCGACCCGAATGAACTCAACCAGTTCGGTATAGGCCTGCTCGTTGGACTCATCGGCCTCCGAGTCATCGCCCGCGGCACGCGAGATCTCGGAAAAATCGCGGACGATCTCCCCGACATCGCCCGGCAGGGCGCCCAGATCTGAAATCTTGCCGGCGCCCAGGCCGTAGAGAAAACCGGTGCACCATAATCCCAAGGCGCTGGCGCGACCGTTCAGCGGTTCGTCATCATCGGGCAGCAAGGGTTCAAACTCCATTCCCTGCTCGCCGAAGGAGGCCGTGGTGGCCTCAAACACGCGCTCGAGAACCGCCGCCGACTCCGGCGACAGGGATTTGGCATCCGGGAGGACCTCGTTGATCCAGTCCTGCATCCGGTACAGCGACATGGAACACAGGGCCCCGCACAGGCAACCATGGGCCTCGGCCGCGTCTGCGTGGCTCCCGGCCGCGGCCAGCACGTCCTCGAAGTCACTGAACAAAATCTCCGACATCATGGGAATGGGATAATACCGCAGCGAGCTTCTCGCTCGAGCCTTTGCATTGATGGTAAAGCGGCTCTATATTGGCACTATTATGAATGAAGCCCAAGCCAAGACTGCGGTCGAACTAGAACTAAAACGCCTCGAGAAGCGCCTGGACGATCTGGTCGCCACCGTAGGTCACCTCAAGGAAGAAAACCGCGCGCTGCGGCAACGGCAGGACACCCTGAGTTCCGAACGCGCCAGCCTGTTGCAGAAAAACGAGCAGGTGCGGGGACGTGTCGAAGCCATGATCGGCCGACTGAAATCCATGGAGCAAGCATGAGCGACAATCACGCGCGGGTGAGCGTGCGCATTCTGGAAAAGGAATACCACATCACCTGTCCGATGGAAGAGCGCTCAGACCTGCTCGACTCGGCGGAGTTCCTCAACAACAAGATGCGCGAGATCCGCGACACCGGCAAGGTGGTCGGCCTCGATCGCATCGCAGTCATCGCAGCCTTGAACATGGCCAACGAATTGCTGCGTGTCCGCAACCGTGACAACAGTCTCGAAACTGATATGGGCAACCGCTTGCGAATCCTGCGTGAGCGCGTAGAGTCGGCATTGGAGAGAGGCCAGCAGCTCGAGCTTTGAGCACGCTTCCCCTCGTTCTACGAAGAGTCGATCAAGTTTGGCGTCATCTGCGGTGTTCGAAGCGGGCTGGGTAACCTCCTGACCCTAATTTGTAAACCCCAGGGGCTATTGCTTGCTGGCAATATTGTGCAAGTCCGCCTCGAGCGGAAAGCCTTAAATGCCGCAGTAAGCCCCACCTGTTGCTCAGGTCGGGAGCAACGGTCCAACACGGCACATGCGGATGGCGCCATCTCCACATGAGTGGACTCAAATCCGAACTTAGAAAAACACTCCTGGCACGGCGCCGCGCTATACCACCCGACGAGCGCGCCGCCGCCACCCGGCGCATTGCCGCCACGGTGAACTCGCTGCGCCAGTTCAAGCCCGGCTCACGCGTCGCCCTCAAAGCCTCCT
>JANMXI010000175.1:0-2060 GCA_031394735.1 Pseudomonadota bacterium
CCTTGCCGCTGGCGTGTTCGCCTGCTGTGCGCATGTTGCGATAGCGGCACCACTCCCGCAACTGAATATCGACGTTGCCCAGACGACCGTTTCCGGCGCGTCATCCGGCGGTTACATGGCGGTGCAATTGCACGTCGCGTACTCATCGCGCTTTAAAAAAGGCGCAGCCATCATTTCCGGTGGACCGTTCAATTGTGCCGAAGGCTCGGTTATCAGCGCACTCACGCGATGCTTCGGCAAATCATCCATTCCCGTATCTGAGTTGGTCGCGATCACCAATCAATGGGCCAAGGAAGGTGTAATCGACGCCACTTCCAACCTCGCCACCTCGAAGGTGTATTTGTTTTCTGCCGCCAACGACAGTGTGGTCAACGAGGCGACGACCACGTCGCTACAGACCTACTATCAAAATTTCCTGCCCGCCACGAACATCGTCCACAAAAAAGATATCCCGAGTGAGCATAGTTTTGTCACTGACAACTACGGTGCGCCATGCCTCACCAAGGCGGCACCGTTCATCAACAACTGCAATTTCGATCTGGCCGGCGCGCTGCTGCAACACCTTTATGGCGCTTTGAATCCGCGGAAGAGTGAGGGCCTCGACGGCAAGCTCGTCGAGTTCGATCAATCTACCTTTGTGACCGGGCATGGCATGGGTGAGACGGGCTGGGTTTATGTTCCGAAAACCTGCTCGGCGACGGCACCTTGTCGCGTGCACGTCGCTCTGCACGGGTGCAAGCAGAACACCACTGACGTCGGCCAGGAATTCGTGCGAAACGCCGGATACAACCGCTGGGCCGACACCAATAACATCGTGGTTCTTTACCCGCAAACGGGCAAGGGTGCGACCAACAGTTGCTGGGACTGGTGGGGTTACGACGATGCAAACTACGCAAAAAAATCGGCACCACAGATGAAAGCGATCATAGCGATGCTGACGCATCTGTCAGGCGACCACACACTGTCAAAGCCGCTGCCAATGCCGTCGCCTGCCCGCTGAAAGATAGAGCGCGTCCCGAAATGGCCTTGCTGACAACCCACAACTTGACGATACGCTTCGGCGGGCACATCGCCGTAAATGACGTGAGTTGCACCTTTCATCCGGGCACGCTGAGCGCCATCGTCGGCCCAAATGGTGCCGGCAAGACCACCTATTTCAATTTGATCTCCGGTCAACTCGCTGCGAGTAGTGGCACGGTGACGTTGAATGGAAAAGATCTCACCGGCCTTTCTGCCTCGGCCCGCACCCGCGCCGGGCTCGGCCGCGCTTTTCAGCTCACCAACTTGTTTCCCAACCTGACGGTACTGGAGAATGTTCGGGTCGCCGTACAGGCGACGCGCGATGGCCCACATCGGCATGGCCTGAATCTCTGGAGCATCTGGAGCGATCATGCCGCATTGACAAGTCGTGCGAAAGAAATCCTGGAATCAGTCGCGTTAATCGACAAGGCAGACAACGCTGTCGCCAGCCTGCCGCACGGCGACCAGCGCAAGCTCGAAGTCGCGATGCTGATGGCGCTTGAGTCGCAAGTATTCATGTTTGATGAACCGACCGCAGGCATGAGCGCTGATGAAGTTCCCGCCGTTCTGAACCTTATCCGGCAGCTCCGGCAGGACAAAAGCAAAACGATCCTGCTGGTTGAGCACAAGATGGATGTGGTGCGCGAGCTTGCCGACCGCATCATCGTGCTGCACAACGGCACGCTGGTGGCCAGTTCGCGTACCACCTCCATCTTGTGCTCAACCAAAAGGATGGTCTTGCGCTTGTCCTGCCTCAACCGGCGTATCAGGTTGAGGACCGCCGGTGTCTCATCGGCGCTCATCCCGGCGGTGGGTTCGTCGAACATGTACACCTGCGATTCGAGCGCCATGAGCATCGCCACCTCCAGCTTGCGCTGGTCGCCGTGCGGCAGGCTGGCGACATCGCTTTCCGCCTTGTCGATCAACGCAACCGATTCGAGGATTTCTTGCGCGCGCACCGTCAGCGCCGTATGGTCGCTCCAGATGCTCCACAGATTGAGACCATGGCGATGAGCGCCCGCGCGCGTGGCCTGTACGGC
>JANMXI010000176.1:0-8821 GCA_031394735.1 Pseudomonadota bacterium
AGAGCGCCGGGCCGAATGTTGCTGGCTAGCGGTTCGACGTTGACGGTACGTTTGGCGGTATTCAATCTATTCGTGACTTATAAAATATAATAGTTTCAATAAGTTAGTTCAAAGATCGATATATTCGCGCGATACCTTGACCGGCTGATTTCAAAAACCTGATCAGAAGAAAGAGTGCCTATGTCTGGATTCAACACGATCGACGAAATCCTCGAGGACCTGCGCCAGGGCAAGATGGCGGTGATCATGGACGATGAGGATCGCGAAAACGAAGGCGATCTGATCATGGCGGCGAGCTGTGTGCGGCCCGAGGACATCAACTTCATGGCGCGCTACGGCCGTGGTCTGATCTGTCTCACCCTGACCAAGGAGCGTTGCCGCCAGCTTCGCCTGCCGTTGATGGTGAGCGAGACCGACGAGTTTCACACCACCAATTTCACCGTGTCGATCGAAGCAGCCGAAGGCGTCACCACCGGCATTTCCGCCTATGACCGCGCGCATACGGTGCGCACGGCAGTGGCGGCCGGAGCCACGCCTGAGAATCTGCGCCAACCGGGGCACATCTTCCCGCTCATGGCGCAGCCCGGCGGCGTTCTGACCCGCGCCGGCCACACCGAGGCCGGCTGCGATCTGGCGCGGCTGGCAGGGTTCGAGGCGGCGTCCGTGATCGTGGAGATTCTCAACGAGGACGGTTCGATGGCGCGGCGCGCGGACTTGGAGTCCTTCGCCAAACAACATGGCCTGAAGATTGGCACCATCGCCGATCTCATCCGCTACCGCTTGAAGAACGAGCGCACTGTCGAGCGCATCTACGACGGCACCGTCGATACCGAATTCGGCTCGTTTCGCCTGTGCTGTTACGAAGACCATGTGCATCGCAACGTCCATATCGTGCTCGTCAAAGGCGATCTGAATTCGTCGTTGCCGCCGTTGGTACGCGTGCACTTGAAGGATACCTTCCGTGATCTGGTGGGCGTGCAGAGCGAGAGCCTTGGCTGGCCGTTGCGATCTGCGATCGCCCGGGTGGCGCGCGAACCGTCCGGTGTGGTGGTGATCCTGCAGCCGGAAGAGAATCCGCGCGATTTGATGGCTGCGGTGCGACAGCTCCACGCGAAGCCGGCGCACGCGTCGTCCGAAGGCGCGACCGTAGTCCGGACCTACGGTATCGGTGCGCAGATTCTCAAGGATCTGGGGCTCACACGCATGCGAGTGCTCAGCGCGCCGAAGCAGTTGCAGGGCATCGCTGCGTTCGACCTGGAAGTCTCGGACTACGTCGACGGCGGCGTCGGTCTATAATTGCAGCCATGTCCAAACATTCCAACGTGTCCGCAGAGCATCAACAGGCCGTGCAAAACGAACGGCAGGCAACCGGTTTGCGTGTCGCCGTCATCGCCGGCCGCTTCAATGACTTCATCGTCGAGCCGCTGTTGAACGGCGCGGTCGGTCTGCTGGAACAACACGGTGCGCAACGCGATGCGATCAAGGTGCTGCGCGTTCCGGGGGCCTTTGAGCTGCCGCTGGTCGCGCAGAAGCTGGCTGCATCGGGACGCTTCGATGCGGTGATCGCGCTCGGCGCGGTGATCCGCGGTGACACGCCGCATTTTGAGTTCGTCGCCGGTGAGTGCGCCGCGGGTCTGGCTCGCGTCGCACTGGATACGGGCGTGCCGGTGATCTTCGGTGTGCTGACGACCGATACGGTCGAACAGGCCAGTGACCGGGCCGGCGGCAAGCACGGCAACAAGGGCGCTGACGCTGCGCTGACCGCCATCGAGATGGTGCGACTGTTGCGCGATCTGCCATGAGCTCGCACTCCGAGAGGCGTGCGCGCAGTCTGGCTCGGCGGCTGGCGCTTCAGGCGCTGTATCAGCTGCAAATCAATCCGCGCACCTGGCAGGACACCCATCAACAGTTTGCGGAAAGCCCGGACGCCGAGCGGGTTGATCGCGACTATTTTCGCGCGCTGGTCATGGCCATCGCACCCGAGCGCGAGGCGTTGGATGCACGACTTGCGCCATGGGGCCAGATACCGCCCGGCGAACTGGACCCGATCGAGCATGCAGTGCTGTGGCTGGGCCTGCACGAATTGCAGGATCACCCGGAACTGCCGTTTCGCGTGGTGCTCGCGGAGGCGGTGCAACTGGCCAAACAGTTCGGCGCTACCGACGGGCACAAGTACGTCAACGCGGTCCTGGATCGCGCCGCCCGCGAGATTCGCGCGGACGAATACGGCGCCTGATCCGTAATGCGCGCGAAGGGCCGACAGCAGTGAGCCTTTCCGAGTTTGAAATCATCGAGCGGTTTTTCACCCGACCGGCCACACGTCCGGCGCTTCAATCCGGCACGCGTCTCGGCGTAGGCGATGATGCGGCGCTGTTGAGCGTCCCGGCGGGGTTCGAACTCGTCGCCGCGATCGACACCCTTGTCGCCGGGCACCATTTCCTTCCCGATGCTGCGCCGCGCGCCATCGCGCATCGCGCGCTGGCCGTCAATTTGAGTGATCTGGCGGCAATGGGTGCGAAGCCTGTCTGGGCGTTGCTGGCGCTGACCTTGCCGCTAGCGGATGAGTCGTGGCTCGCAGAGTTTTCCAAGGGCTGGTTCGACCTGGCAGACGCCCACGGCGTTGACCTGGTCGGCGGTGACACCACGCGCGGGCCGTTGACCATCAGCGTGCAGATTCTGGGGTTGGTGGAGCAGGGGACTGCGCTGCGCCGGTCCGGCGGCCAACCTGGCGATCTGATCGTGGTGACGGGCACGCTGGGCGATGCCGGCGCCGGCCTGTCGATCGCGCGCGACGGCGGTGCGGCTGTTATGGCGGCTGCGGCGGACCCCGCCAATCGCAGTGCGGCCGCGCAACTGCGCGCGCGTTTCGAATTTCCCACGCCCCGGGTCGACTTCGGCCGGGCCGCGCGGGGCCTTGCCAGCGCCGCCATGGACCTGTCGGATGGATTGGCCGGCGACCTGCCGAAGCTTGCCCGGGCCAGCAGCGTGGCCGCTCACGTCGAGGCGGACCGGCTGCCGCTGTCACACGCCTTGCAGAGCCTTGCCTCGCGCCCTCAGGCCCTGGATTGGGCTCTGGGTGCTGGTGACGACTATGAATTGCTGATGACCGTGCCGCGGGCACGTTATGAACTCTTGCGCGATCTGGCGCAAGGTTGCGCGCTGCCCTTAAGCGTCATCGGCGAGCTGCGGGAAGGTCGCGGTGTGACCTGGTCGATGGATGGCGCAGACATCGGCGCCCGGTTGACGGGGTTCGATCACTTTCGTTGACGGTGCGGAACCAAGTCACAGTCTGCCTGGGGCAGAGTTAAGTATGCTGCCCGGCATATTCACTCCCCACAGATCACCCGCGTGCGACCATCGTGACCAACCTTCGATCCATGAATTCTCCAAAAATGGGCGCTCCGCGTCCTGCGACACCGGAGAAAATCGGCAAGTACGTGATCATCAACGAAGTCGGTCGCGGCAGCACCGGCATCGTCTACCTGTCACATGACCCGTACTACGGCCGCGACGTCGCCATCAAGGTGTACAACATCGATGCCAGCGGCGATGAAGACCGCCGGCGGATCGCCCGCAAGATGTTTCTGTCCGAAGCGCACATGGTCGGCATGCTGCAGCACCCGAACATCCTGCCCATTTACGATGCCGGTGAGGAAAACGGCCGCTGCTATATCGTCACCGAGCACGTGCACGGCGCGCGCACCCTGGCCGCCTACTGCCGTCCGGACAATCTGCTGCGCGTCGACGACGTGGTGGAAATCATCTTCAAGGCCGCGCGCGCACTGCATTACGCACATTCGCGCGGTGTGATCCATCGCGATATCAAGCCCAGCAACATCATGCTCACGCTCGACAGCGATGTGCGCATCATCGACTTCGGCATTGCATTGGTCGCGGACTCCGAGATCTCGCGCATCGAAGGCATCGCCGGCAGCCCCTCCTACATGTCGCCTGAGCAGGTGCAGTCGATCGAACTCACCAATCGCTCGGATCTGTATTCGCTCGGCGCCGTGATGTATGAATTGCTCACCGGTACGCGGCCCTTTCGCGCCGGCAATCTGCAGAAACTGCTGCACCAGATCGTGTTCGCGACACCGCCGCCGATCCACACGTTGCGTCCGGAGATTCCTGAAGATCTGGAAAATGTGACCGCCATGGCGCTGCAGAAAGATCCTGCCAAGCGTTACAAGACGGGCCTGGATTTCGCCGCCGAATTGACCCGCGTGCACCAGAAGCTGCGCGCGCAATACAAGCGCATCGATCAGCAGGAACAGTTCAGTCTGTTGCGCAAACTGAAATTCTTCCACGAGTTCTCCCACGAGGAGATCTGGGAAGTGCTGCGCGCCAGCAGCTGGCAGGATTACGCCGATGGCGAAGAGATCGTCAAGGAAGGCGAGATGGACGACCGCTTCTACATCATCGTGCAGGGCCGTGTGGCCGTGGAGCGGCATGGACGCGCGCTCGGTTTTCTCGACAGCGGCGATTGCTTCGGTGAGACCAGTTACGTGCGCGGCGCCAAGCGCACAGCCACCATCAAGGCGGCGGATTCAGTGACCGTCATGAAAGTGAGTTCAACCTTGTTGGAGCAGGTGTCGGCGGAATGTCAGCTGCGCTTCAATCAGGTGTTCCTGCGCAACATGATCGGCCGTTTGCAGCGCGCGGAAGCCGCCAGCGCCTGATCTACTCGTCCTTGTCGTGCTCGATCAGCGCGTACGCGGAATGGTTGTGGATGGACTCAAAGTTCTCGCATTCGACCGCGTAAGCGCGCACACGCGGTTCGCGATTCAAGGCCATGGCCACATCGCGCACGATGTCTTCCACGAACTTCGGATTGTCGTAGGCGCGCTCGGTGACGAATTTTTCATCCGGGCGCTTCAGGATTCCGAAAACCTCGCAGGAGGCTTCGCCTTCCGCGATGTCGATGAGTTCCTCCAGCCACATGTGTTCGCCGATCTTGGCTGAAATCGTGATGTGCGAGCGCTGATTGTGCGCGCCGTACGCGGAAATCTTCTTCGAACACGGACACAGGCTGGTGGCTGCCACGACGACTTTGAGCCAGACGCTGGTCTTGCCGTCGCGGTGTTCCCCATGCATGGATACCTTGTAATCCATCAGGCTTTCGACGCCCGACACCGGCGCCTTTTTCATGACGAAATACGGAAAGGACATTTCGATGTGACCGGCGGTGGCGTCCAGGTGCCGGGTCATGTCGGCGAGCATCTTGCCGAAAGACTCCACCGAAATTTCACGCTCACCACGATGCAGGATCTCGACGAACCTCGACATGTGCGTGCCTTTGAAATCATGCGGCAGGTTCACGTACATGTTGAAGTTGGCGACGGTGTGCTGGTCGCCACCCGAGCGGTCTTTGACTCGAACGGGGTGGAAGATGTCCTTGATGCCGACTTTGTTGATCGGAATCTGCCGCAGATCGGCGCGGCCCTGAACGTCTTCAATGGTGGCGGTGACGGGCTTTTTCTTCAAGGGGGCTTCGACGCTCATGATTCCTTACCGAATTGTCTAACCAAAAGCCAGGTGGGGCTTGTCGGCGCGGATTGCAAGGTTGCCAGCTTAGTACATTTCTTAGGTGGCTTCCGCCGTGAGCAGTCGCGTAGGACGCCACCAGGCATCGATCTGGGCTCGAATGCCCGCCAGATCCAAACCGGCGTCCACCAGGCAGTCCTCGCGCGACCCGTGCGCGATGAAGCGATCGGGAATGCCGATATGCAATAGCGGAATCGAAAATCCGGCGGCACTTAGCGCCTGCGCGACAGCGCTGCCGGCGCCGCCGGCCACACAGTTTTCTTCCAGTGTGATGATCGAGCCGTGTTTGCGGGCGATGCGCTCGATCAGTTCCTCATCCAGCGGCTTGACATATCGCATGTTGACGACGGTGGCGTCGTAATGCTCCGCCAGCTTCTCTGCGCTGGCGACGAGGCTGCCGAACGCCAGCAACGCAAGTCCAGATCGGCCTTCGCGGCGCACCACGGCTTTGCCGATGGGAATGGCCGACATTTCCGCCTGCAGCGGGACACCGGGACCGGTGCCGCGTGGGTATCGCACCGCAACCGGCCCGCCGATGGTCGTGCCGGTGTAGAGCATCTGGCGGCATTCATTCTCATCGCTTGGCGCCATGATGATCAGGTTCGGAATGCAGCGCATGAAACTCAGGTCGTAATTGCCCTGATGCGTGGCGCCGTCGCCGCCGACCAGGCCCGCGCGGTCAATGGCGAACAGCACCGGCAGCTTTTGCAGCGCCACGTCGTGAACCAGTTGATCGTAGCCGCGCTGCAGAAAGGTCGAGTAGATGGCAACCACCGGTCGCGCGCCCTCGCAGGCGAGGCCTGCAGCGAAGGTCACTGCATGCTGCTCGGCGATGCCCACATCGAAATAGCGTTCCGGGAAGCGCTTGTCGAACTCCACCATGCCGGAGCCTTCACGCATCGCAGGCGTAATGCCCATGATGCGCGGATCGCGCTCGGCCATATCACACAACCATTGACCGAAAATCTGTGAATACGTCGGACCGCTGGCCTTTTCCTTGAAGATGGTTGCGCTCGCGGCGTCGAAGGGGCCTGGACCATGCCATTTGATGGGATCAGCTTCGGCGGCTGCATAGCCTTTGCCCTTGCGCGTGACCACGTGCAGGAATTGCGGTCCCTTCAGATCGCGCATGTTTTCCAGCGTGCGCACGACCGCGTTCAGGTCATGACCGTCGACGGGGCCGATATAGTTCAGGCCCATTTCTTCGAAGATCGTGCCGGGCAGGACCATGCCCTTTATATGCGATTCAGAGCGCCGCGCCAATTCCCACACGGTGGGCATGCGATGCAGAACCTTCTTGCCGCCCTCGCGCAAGGTCGCGTACAGCTTGCCCGACAACACTTTTGCGAAGTAATTGGACATCGCGCCGACATTTTCGGAAATCGACATGTCGTTGTCGTTGAGAATCACCAACAGATTTACGTCCAGACTGCCCGCGTGGTTGAGTGCTTCGAAGGCCATGCCGGCGCTCATGGCGCCATCGCCGATCACCGCAATCACGCGGCGCTTTTCGCCCTTGGCGGCGGCGCCGATCGCCATGCCCAATGCTGCGCTGATGGACGTGCTGGAATGTCCGACCCCGAAGGTGTCGAAGATGCTCTCTTCGCGCAGGGGGAACGGCGCAAGACCCTTGGCCTGTTTGATGGTTCGCAGCCGGTCGCGACGACCCGTCAACACCTTGTGCGGATAGGCCTGATGGCCGACGTCCCACACCAGGCGATCTTCCGGCGTGTTGAAGACGTAATGCAGCGCCACGGTGAGTTCGACGGTGCCGAGGCCTGCGGCGAAATGACCGCCCATCTGGCTGACGGTGGTGATCAGATAGCGGCGTAGTTCGTCGTTGAGTGCCTGCAGATCTGCACGCGACAGACCGCGCAGGTCGGCGGGCGACTCGATAGTCGACAGCAGGGGAAAGGTCTCATCGGCGCTGGTCATTGGTGGATTCATTCTAGCCCGAAGGGCCATTAAACTCGACGATCTACCGCATAACAAGCCAGCCAATGCAGCAGCTCGGCGTCGCCGTGCAGAACCTGCAAGCGGCCGGAGGCGCGCAATTTGAGTTCTTGGGCTCGCGCCTTGGCGGTTTGCAGCCCGATCAGGCTGGGGTAGGTGGGTTTGGAGCGGGCCGCGTCGGCGCCGGTCTGCTTGCCCAGAGCCGCTACCTCGCCTTCCACATCCAGGATGTCGTCTTGAATCTGAAATGCCAGACCGATGTCCTGGGCATAGCCATCCAGCGCGTCCCAAAGGCCCGGCGCCAAGTCGGTTGCGCAGGACGCCGCCAGCAGCACACTCGCCCGTATCAATGCACCGGTCTTCAGGCGGTGCATGGTTTCCAGCTCCACCAGCGACAGGGTACGGCCCACCGCGGCCAGGTCCAGCGCCTGCCCTCCGGCCATGCCCGCAGTACCGCTGGCATGGGCCAGAATCTGAATCATCTTGAGCCGCGCCGCATCGCTGGGCGCGTGCGGACCCGTGGCGGCGAGCAACGAAAACGCCAGGACTTGCAGGGCATCGCCGGCAAGAATGGCGGTGGCTTCATCGAAGGCGCGGTGCGTCGTCGGACGGCCGCGACGCAGGTCGTCATCGTCCATCGCCGGCAGGTCATCGTGGACCAGCGAATACGCATGAATCAGTTCCACCGCGGCGGCCGGTGCATCGAGAATTTCCAGCGGAATGGATAGATACGAACCGGTGGCGTAGACGAGCAGCGGCCGCAACCGTTTGCCGCCGCCCAATACGGAATAGCGCTGCGCGGCGTGCAGGCGTTGCGGGGATTGCAACTCGCTGGGCAATGCTTCTGACAGGACACGTTCGATGCGCTCCTGTAATTCTTGAACCCGTTGCATTACGGGTTCGTCGATCTGAGTTTCATGGCTCGTCGGCGTCCGGCGCTTCGAATTCCTGAATCACGGGCTGGCCAGCTTTCTTCAGCAAGATCTCGACCTTCTGTTCCGCGTCTTTGAGCGCGGACTGGCAGGAGCGCGTCAACGCGATGCCGCGTTCGAAGGCCTGCAAGGATTCCTCCAGCGGCAGATCGCCCGCTTCCAGTCGCTCGACCAGGGATTCCAATTCGGTCATCGACGCTTCGAAGTCGACGACGGGTATCACCGCGGCGGTGTCTGTGGATTTGGCGCTGGGTTTGGGCATGGATGGAAACGGTACACAGGCGCTCGACCGCGGTCAAACCGGCGCCGGGTTGACGGCCGAGCCGCGTTCGCCGCCCACACCTCGCCGATAGCACCGCGCGGGCCCCTGCTGATTGACTTTGGGGCATGCG
>JANMXI010000177.1:0-5597 GCA_031394735.1 Pseudomonadota bacterium
GATGGGGATCTGGACACGCAAAGATCTGAGCCAGCTGGCAACGGTCAGTGAGGCTTCCGACAGCGCGGGCGGTCATGGCATGCGCCGCGTACTGGGCCGCTTCGATCTGATCCTGATCGGCGTCGGCAGCACGATAGGCGCCGGCATATTCGTCATCACCGGTACGGCGGCTGCGCAATATGCGGGACCTGCCATCGTGCTGTCGTTCATCATCGCAGGCCTGGTCTGCCTCAGCACCGGGCTGTGCTATGCGGAGCTGGCCTCGATGATGCCGGTTGCCGGCAGCTCGTACACCTACGCCTACGCAACGCTAGGTGAACTCGCCGCCTGGACCATCGGTTGGTGTCTGGTGCTGGAATATCTGGTGGCGGGCTCCACCATCGCCGTCGGATGGTCGGGCTATTTCACCAGCGCCATGGCCAGCATGGGGGTGGTCATTCCGGCGGCGTGGAGTTCGGCGCCCATCGGGCTGGATGCAGGCCATCATTTTGTGTTGTCCGGCGCGGTGATGAACTTCCCGGCGGTGGCCGTCGTGCTGGCGATGACCGCGTTGCTGGTGGTCGGCATCAAGGAATCGGCCTTCGCCAATGCCTTGTTCGTGGTCATGAAGATCGGCGTCATCGTGCTGGTAATTTTCGTGGGTGCGTTCTACGTGCATCCGGAGAATTGGCATCCGTTCATTCCACCGAACACCGGACAAAGCGGTGTCTACGGTTGGAGCGGCGTGTTTCGCGGCGCCGGCGTCATCTTCTTCGCCTATATCGGCTTCGAAACGGTGTCCACCTGCGCTCAGGAAACCCGCAATCCACAGCGCGATCTGGGCTTCAGCATCTTGATGGCGTTGCTCATCTGCACCGCACTGTATGTGGCGATGGCGCTGGTGATGACCGGGCTTGCGCCGTACACCCGCTTGAACGTGTCCGATCCCATCATCGTCGCGCTGGATAGCGGCGGCCCGCATTTGAATTGGTTGAAACCGCTGGTCAGTGCGGGCGCGGTGGTCGGCCTGGCCTCGACCATCCTGTTGTCGGTGTATGGCCAGAGCCGGATCTTCTACACCATGGCGAAGGATGGATTGCTGCCGCCGGCGTTCGCCGCGCTGCATCCCCGCTTTCGCACCCCGGCCTTGGGGATCGTGGTGGTCGGGATATTCTGTGCCCTGATCGCGGGCCTGCTGCCGTTGGATATTCTGGGTGAACTGGTCTCCATCGGCACGCTGCTGGCATTTGCCATCGTCTGCCTCGGCGTGCTGGTATTGCGTACGCGCTCGCCGCGGGCCTCGCGCGGATTTCGATGTCCCGGATCGCCGGCGGTTCCCGCGATCGGCATCGCAGGTTGTGTCTATCTGATGTTCAGCCTGCCGGTGGATTCGTGGTGGCGGCTGCTGATCTGGCTTGGGGTAGGGTCGGTGATCTATGTCTTTTACGGCGCGCAGCATTCGATCGCCAGGGGCGAATCGTAAGAGGCGAGGGGCTGGACGGCGAACGCCAAGGCGTTCGCATCAAGCTTCAGATGACCAGCGGTGCGGCCGCGCCGGCGCGACGGTCCTGCTCTTCACGCACCTGGGCGACGGTGAGATCCGTCTGCTCGGCGACGATGAACACCAGTTTGTGGTCCGGCGTGCGCGGCAGATTCAATGCGTGCATGCGTTCCCAGATTTGAATGCGCGCCTCCGGCGTATTGGCGGGCGAGCTCTGCGCATCCAGTTGTTTGCGGCGCTCTTCCTTCAACTCGATCTCGCGTTCCTGCATCTGCGCGCGCCGATCGGCAATGGCGCCCGGCAGGTTGAAGGGAATGTCTGCAAACGGAATGGTGCGGCGATAACTGGACATGATTTGCGCATGACTATACACAACTCAGGTCCCCCCGACGGGCTTATTTGACCGTTCATCGGTGCAATGTGCGGAGTACACTTTGCGCCAATCAAACGATTTGCAAACGATTGGAGGCTTGCGTGGCACAACCGAACTACCGGCATCAGAAGAAGCAGCGAGAAGAGGCGAAGCGAAAGAAGAACGATGAAAAGCGCGAGCGCCGAAGCAAGACGCCGGAGCCAGACGCCCCAGCCGCGCCGACTCCGCCGCTCGATACGCCCTAGGAGCGATGAGAACTCACGCCTCCACAGGCTCAGGGCTCGCTCAAGAAGCCGCGCGTGTTCGAGCTTGATTTCATCATGGTCGCCGGCAACAACCAGCAGCGGTCATTGAATCGAGTGCAGCATCGCGACGTTGAGTTCATCGGGCGTCGGATGTTGCAGCCACAGCGCGCGCAGCATCTCCACCGCGATCACGCGATGGAGATGCGCGAGGAAGTCGATCTGATTGGCGAACGACGTCTGGAGGTTGCCGCCACCGCCGTGCAAACGCACGACGGGAAGCCCGGCAGCCTTCCACTGGTCGCGAATTTCGGAATTTAGTCGGCGATCACCGAGGCTGGGGTGCAGGCCGCACTCGACGGTCGCGGCGCCTGCCAGCGGCGCGCTCAGCAGCTGCCGCAAATCGCCGCCGCTGGTCGGTAGGGGAGTCTCGAGTGTGCCACACTGACGCATCGATAATGCGGTGCAAACGAGACATTAGTGGTCGCTACAGAACTCAAAAACACCGATCTGAGCAAGCGCGCCGGCAAACCTCGTTCATGACATATTTCACATTGTAAATACATGATTTTTAAATGTATAAAGTTATACATCCGTCACAGTCCGGTCATTGCATCGCCATCTTTCGCACCCATAATGCTTTCCTGCCGCGACGTTCCACCAGGAGCGGACTTGTGCGGTGCAATTGAGCAGGAGGTGCATCATGGTCGGGACTATCGCACGCATGGGACACAACGTTTTGTTGTTCGCCATGGCTATTGTCACTGTCGCATTGATTTTGGCGATCGTCTAAAAGTCATGCGACTTCCGTCAGCGCCTCGCTCGATCCTACCCCGGGTAGCCTAGCGAGGCGCCTTTTCACCGCTTCGGTGCGCTAATCTGGGCGGCATGCCCGCAAGAGAAATCCTGATGCCCAAGGATCGCCTGGTCGCGTTCAGCGACGGCGTGATCGCCGTGATCATCACTATCATGGTCCTCGAATTGAAAGTTCCGCACGGTGAGGCCCTGGAATCCGTCCTGCCGCTTCTGCCGGTGTTCTTAAGTTATGTGCTGAGCTTCATCTACGTCGGCATCTACTGGAACAACCACCATCACATGTTTCAGGCCGCCGAGCATGTCCACGGCGGCATCCTGTGGGCGAACCTTCATCTGTTGTTCTGGTTGTCTCTGATCCCATTCGCCACCGGTTGGATGGGTGAAAACCACGCGGCTTCCCTCCCCGTCGCCGTCTATGGTCTCGTGCTGCTGTTTGCCGCCATTGCTTATACAATTCTGACGTGGGTGTTGGTTCGTAATCACGGCCCTGACTCCCTGCTCGCAAAATCTGCCGGGTTGCGCCTGAAAGGAATCCTGTCGATCGTTCTTTATGTCACGGCCATCGCACTCGCATTCGTCAATCCGTGGATATCTTGCGCGCTGTATGTCGTTGTTGCGCTCTCGTGGTTCATTCCCGAGCGGGCAATCGAACGGGAAATGGCGCGCTGAAGAATCCCGGCCGCGTGGTTCGGTCGTCTCGGAGACGGCGCGTCTTAGCTTGCGCGAACTGACCGTGGATGACGCCGCGTTCATCCTTGAACTGCTCAACGATCCTTCCTTCATCCGCTACATCGGCGACAAAGGTGCCCGCACACTTGAAGACGCGCGTCAGTACATCGCCGACGGACCGCGCGCCAGCTATTCACACAATGGCTTCGGGCTGTATTTGGTGCAGATCAGGGAGACGGGGCAGCGCATCGGCATGTGCGGACTGGTGAAGCGCGATGCGCTGAACGATGTCGACATCGGTTTCGCGTTTCTGCCGACTTTTTGGTCGCATGGCTACGCCCTGGAGGCGAGCCGAGAGGTGATGCACTTGGCGAGAAATGTTTTCGGTATTCGGCGTGTCGTGGCCATCACCTCCACCGACAATCACGGCTCGATGAGTCTGCTGCGCAAAATCGGGCTGCGGTTCGAGAAGACCGTATCGCTGCCGGGCCATGGCGATGTGGTCAACTTGTTCGTGCCGGGAGTCGAAGACCGGAACCGACCTGCAAGGGACTAACAAAACATGCAGCCCGGCCCCGGGGTATCGATAGAGACCTTGGATAGTTTGCAACACTGATCAGGATTTGCAAGTGATTCACACCGCATTTTTTCATTTACCGTGACGAGTGCCGCGCTGATCGAAGGCGGGTGTCTGTGCCGTTCGGTGCGATATCGCAGCGCGAGCTCGCCGCTCACCACGCGATTATGCTGGTGCCGGGTATGCCAGTACATCGGCGCGGGCAGCGCAACCTTCAATGCGGTCTTCAAGCGCGAAGACTTCGCCATCAGTGGCGAACTCATCGACTACCGCAGCATCGCCGACAGCGGGACCGCCATGCACAGGCGCTTTTGTTGCCGCTGCGGTACGCATCTCTTCAGCGAGGCGGAATCGCGTCCACATCTGATCATCGTACGTGTCGGCACGCTGGATCAGGCGCAACGTTTCAGTCCCGCGGCGACCATCTGGACATCCTCCGCGCCGCCGTGGGCCGTTATTGATCTGAATTTTCCGCATTTCAGCGGGCAGCCGCCGCCATGAATCTGCACCCGAGATGACGATGCCAGTGCCCCCGCTGAATCTGCTGGCTGCCATCTTCGGTATTTCCGAAGTAGCGTTGTCGTTGTGGCGCCGCTCGAAGAGCGCGGCGGGTACCGATGACCGCGGATCGCTGCGGCTTATTTGGATGGTCGTGCCGGCGAGTCTGCTGGTGGCCTTCCTGCTCACCCAATGGGCGCGGTGGGCGGCATTTGGCCCCAATGCAGCCGTGTATGACGGTGGCGTGCTTCTGTTCTGCGCAGGCCTGGTGCTGCGCTGGTATTCCATCTTGTACCTGGGCAAATATTTCACCGTGAACGTGTCGGTCAGCCCGGATCATCGCGTCATCGACACCGGACCCTACCGCTACATCCGTCATCCATCCTATAGCGGCGCACTGCTCGAATTTCTGGGGTTTGCGCTCTGTCTGCAGAACCTTGCTGCGCTCGCCGCGATCATGATTCCGGTGGTGCTGTCGTTTTCCTATCGCATCCGGGTGGAAGAGGCCGTGCTGGCCGCCGCTCTGGGTGAAAACTATCGGCGGTACATGCGGCATACTAGGCGCCTGATACCTGGAGTTTATTGAAGGAGAGGCTCATGCATGCGTTCCCCCACCGTTACGTTGTGAATTCGACGGTCAGTCCCGGCGGCGCCGTTGCGCTGAGTGCCGAGGGTCTCGCAGGCATCCAATCCGCGCCGCCGAAGGAATTCGACGGACCGGGAAACCTGTGGTCACCCGAGAGCCTGCTCACGGCGGCGGTCAATGACTGCTTCATGCTCGGATTCAGCGCCATCGCGACGGCCTCGAAGTTTCAATGGACGTCGCTGCAGGCGAGCACCGAGGGCACACTCGATCGCGTCGAAGGCAAGATGCGGTTCACGAAATTCGTGACCCATGCCAAGTTGCAGGTCCCCGCCGGTGTCGACCCCGAGCGCGCGAAG
>JANMXI010000178.1:0-2046 GCA_031394735.1 Pseudomonadota bacterium
AGCGCCGCCAGGGTCGGAATTGATGACCCAACTGCTCCATCAAATTGGGCGGACCAGCATGGACTCGTATCGGGTGGAGATGCCGTTTTCGGAAGCCGTTCCGGAGGATTCTGAAATCTGGTCGCTCGACACTGCGCGTGAACTGCGCATCCCCATCGGCCGCACTGGTGCGACCAAACTGCAATACCTTGCGCTCGGTCAGGGCACCCGACAGCACGGATTGATCGCGGGCAAAACGGGTTCCGGCAAATCCACGCTGTTCCATGTCATCATCACCAATCTTGCTCTCTGGTGCAGTCCTGAGCAGGTGGAATTCTACCTCGTCGATTTCAAAAAGGGCGTTGAGTTCAAGTGTTACGCGACGCACAAGCTGCCTCACGCCCGAGTGGTGGCGGTGGAGAGCGATCGGGAATTTGGCCTGAGTGTCTTGCAGCGACTGGACGAGGAACTCAAACGACGCGGTGATTTGTTTCGCAAGCTGGGCGTCCAGGATATCGCCGGCTATCGAAAAGTTTCCGGTTCTCAACCGCTGCCACGCACGCTCCTGCTGATCGATGAATTCCAGGAGTTGTTCGTCGAGGACGACCGGGTGTCGCAGGGAGCGGCGTTGTTGCTGGATCGCATCGTTCGGCAGGGACGCGCCTTCGGAATTCACGTGTTGCTGGGTTCGCAAACTTTGGGTGGTGCCTACTCCCTAGCCCGCGCCACCATTGGACAAATGGTCGTCCGCATCGCCCTACAATGTAATGAAGCCGACGCACTACTCATCATGAGCGAGGACAATCCGGCGCCGCGATTGCTGTCGCGACCGGGCGAAGCAATCTACAATGACGACGGCGGCGCGATTCAAGGCAACAGTCCGTTTCAAATTGTCTGGTTGCCGGACCAGGTGCGCGACGAGTGGCTGAACAAGGTTCGGATTACCGCCGAACAAAAGCATCAAACGGCCGAGCCCATCGTCTTTGAAGGCAACGCCCCGGCGAACGTCCGCGACAATGTCGTCCTGCGCGGTTTGCTCGAATCCGGTGGTGGGCGCGACGCAACCGCCGCGCGTATCTGGCTCGGCGCGCCAAATTCCATCAAGGGTCCGACCGAAGCCGTCTTCCAGCGTCAGAGCGGCCATCATCTGCTCATGGTGGGACAACGCGACGAAGCCGCCCTGGCCATGCTGGGCGTGGCGCAGATCTCGCTGGCGGCGGGTCAGACCGCCGGGGGCGCGCAGATTTATGTGCTTGTCAGCAGCGCCCCGGATTCCGTGGAGTCGCGGTTTCTCGAACGCGTCGCGCGCGTTGCTCCGCAACGGATCAGGCTGGTGACCGCCGCTGAGACCTCGGAAGTGATGGCGGGGCTGACCGCTGAGATGGACCGTCGCGCGGCGCAGCTAGGAGCCGCCGGGACGTCGCAATTCCTCATCGTTCATGACCTCCATAAACACCGGAAGCTGCGCTACGACGAGGAACTTTCGTTTTCCATGGATGCCGAAGCAGGCGCGGCGAATCCGGGGCAACAGTTCAATCGGATTCTTTGCGAAGGTGCAAGTCTTGGACTTCACGTCATCGCCAGTTGCGACACCTATGCGAACGTGATGCGTTTCCTGAGTCGCAAGGCCGTGGCGGAATTCGAAATGCGAGTGGTCTTCCAGATGAGCGCCAATGACTCGGCCAGCTTGATCGAATCCCCGCAGGCGAATCAGCTCGGATTGCATCGGGCCATTCTCTACAACGGCCAGCAGGGCTGGACGGAAACCTTCCGGCCCTACGCTTTGCCGGACGACGAGTGGCTGGAGGAAGCTGGCCGACGGTTGGCGGCATCAACGATTCCGTAGGGCGGGCATATTGCCCGACGAACTTTCACAACCGGGTCGCTACGGCACCGATCCTGTCGGGCGAGTGAAGCCCCTCTTTCTATTCGTGTGGATTCGTGTCCATTCGTGGTTTCCAAGAAACGTTCTTGCGGAAGAACTGTTGAGACCCGATAGTTTGCCCGTTCCGTCGGGTATTGGGGGGGGCGTACTGGTTTCGACCTGAGAGATGCGCCAGAGGCGGC
>JANMXI010000179.1:0-40682 GCA_031394735.1 Pseudomonadota bacterium
CCAGCGTCATGCCGCGGATGGTCTCGCCGATGGCGAGCGGCGGAAGATAGCTGGGGCGGTCGTCCATGAAGCCGCGAATCGCCGGGTCCATGGACAGAATGACATTGGCGACCAGCATTTCACCGTCCCGCAGATCGCGCAGGGTGGCCTGCTCGAGGCGGAAGTCGCTCATCTGCGGCGCCCCTTTCGGCCGCGCAGCCAGAACGATCTTGCGATAGGTGGCGGTCACGAAGGGCTCGCTTCGGCGATGGCGCGCGTTAAGAAACCAGACGCTGCGGTTTTTCGATCAGGTCGCGCAGGGTGCTCAAGAATCGTGCACCGACTGCGCCGTCGATGGCGCGATGATCGCAGGACAGTGACAGCTTCACCGTATTGGCGAAGGTTACCGACCCGGCGTCTTCGACGAACTGCCGCTGCAGCGCGCCCACCGCGAGAATGGCGCCCTGCGGTGGATTGATGATGGCGTCGAATTCGTCGATGCCGAACATGCCTAAGTTCGTCACGCAGAACGAACCGCCCGAATATTCCTCCGCCTTGAGCTTGCCGGCGCGTGCGCGCTCGGCCAGATCGCGGATTTCCGCGCCGATCTGTGCAACCGGCTTGAGGTCTGCCGAGCGTACGATGGGGGTGATCAAGCCACGATCCGTGGCGACGGCGACCGCGACGTCAGCATGCTTGAAGTGGTGAACCTCCTCACCATGCACCTGAATGTTGACCTGCGGTACTTCGATCAGCGCCAGCGCTGCGGCGCGGATCAGATAGTCGTTGACGCTCGGCGGCTTGCCGCCGTCTTTGCGGATCCGCTCGCGCATCGCACTGAGCGCATCGACGCGCACGCGCATGCGCAGGTAGAAATGCGGGATGGTGGATTTGGACAGCGTGAGCTGACGCGCAATGGCTTTGCGCATCG
This sequence comes from Pseudomonadota bacterium, assembly GCA_031394735.1. Taxonomy (GTDB): domain Bacteria; phylum Pseudomonadota; class Gammaproteobacteria; order Steroidobacterales; family Steroidobacteraceae; genus TMP-86. The sequence continues at coordinate 911 of JANMXI010000179.1, forward strand.
GCGTGAATTTCTCGACGGTGAATTCTGCCGCGCCACTCGCCACTGCCACGAACGGCGCTGTGGCGGCGGCGGCCGCCGGTGCCCCCGTAGGTTTCCCCGTTTTCAACACATCGGCGCGGCTGATGCGCCCGCGAGGACCGGTGCCTTTGAGCTTGGACAGATCGACTGATTTTTGTGCCGCCAGTCGCTTGGCGTACGCCGAGGCATGAAACGCATCCAGCGCCGTCGTCGTCACCGCAATGGAGACGGGCTTGCCGGTCGGCGCGGCGGCGGCAGGCTTCGACGCTTGATCGACATCCTGCAGTGTGATGCGGCCGCGTCGGCCACTGCCGGTCAATTTATCGAGCCCTAGGCCAAGTGAATCGGCTAGCTTTCGCGCGGCTGGACTGATATTCGCGTCCTTGGGGATTTTCGGTGCTGCCAGCGGCGGTGGCGGCGCGGTTGCAATGGGCGCTAGGCCCGCCGCCGTTGCGGCAGCTACTGGTTCGGTGCCTTGCGAGTCCGCCGCTGCGCTACCTGCCGCTGCGCGGAAGTTACGCACGAAGTCCTCGACCTCGGCCGCGTCCGCCGCTTCGGTGGCGAGTACGGCGAGCAATGCGCCGACCGGATACACCGAGCCGGCCTCCGCAACCACTCGCGCCACGGTGGCGTCGAGTTCGCCTTCCAGATCATTGGCGATCTTGTCGGTCTCGATCAACGCGAGGAGCTGACCTTTTTTGATCTGATCGCCAGCCGCAATGCGCCACTCGGCGATCGTCCCCTCGACCATTTCTATGCCCCACTTGGGCATCGTCAATGCGCGCAGCTTGCTCACGGAATGTGCCTTTAGTGTCGGTAGGCCAGTGAACGGCGCACGGCGGCTTCGATGCCGGCGGCGTTGGGCAGATAGGCTTTCTCCAATTCGCGGGCGAACGGGATGGGCGTGTGCGGCGCAGTCACCATTTCGATCGGTGCCTTGAGCGCCGCGAACGCCTTGCTCGAGACCAGACCGGCGATGTCGCTGGCGAGGCTGCAGCGCGGCGGACTTTCGTCGGCGACAATCAGATGGCCGGTGTTCTCGACGCTGTCGAGAATGCACTCTTCATCCATCGGCGAGGTGGTGCGCAAATCGATGACATCGCAGCTGATGCCATCTTTCGCCAGCGCATCGGCGGCCTTCTCGGCGGCGCGCACCAACTGTCCGCAGGTCACGATACTGGCGTGACTGCCCTCGCGCACCATGCGCGCATTGCCAAAGGGTATGAGGTAATCGCCATCGGGCACTTCGCCGCTGATGCCATACAGCGTCTTGTGTTCGAAGAACATCACCGGATCATCGCCGCGGATGGCGGTGGTCAACAGACCCTTGGCATCTGCTGGCGTGGTGGGCATGACCACCTTGAGACCGGGAATCGAGGTCAGCATCGAGTACACGGCCTGGCTGTGTTGCGCGGCGGCGTTCATGCCGGCGCCATAGGTGATGCGCACGGTGACCGGACACTTGGTCTTGCCGCCGAACATGTAGCGAAACTTCGCCATCTGGTTGTAGAGCTGGTCGAGGCAGACGCCGACGAAATCGGCGAACATCAGTTCGGCGATCGCGCGCTTGCCGGCGAGCGCGGCACCGGCGGCGGCGCCGACGATGCAGCTTTCGGAGATGGGCGTGTCGATGACCCGGTTGGCACCGTACTTGGCGTACAACCCGCCGGTCAGACCCCAGATGCCGCCGATGGCCTCGGGACCGCCGGCCGTGCCCATGCCGCCGACGATGTCCTCGCCCATGATCACGATGTTCTTATCGCGCGCCATTTCAGCGTCAATGGTTTTATTGATCGCTTCCCGCAACATCATTTTTGCCATAGGGGCTTGCCTGTCTTAATAAGTAACGTAAACGTCTTCGAACACATCGGCCGGCAGCGGCGGCGGCGCGGCCCGCGCCTGCGTGACGGCCGACTCGATCAACTGCATGACCTCGGCATCGATCGCGTCGAGCTCTGCCAGGTCGATGAGTTTTTTAGCTTTGGCCGTGGCGCGGAAAATCTTCAGGCAGTCGCGCGTCTCGCGCAGCCGGTCCAGTTCGCCGGGTCCGCGATAGCGCTGCGGATCGCCTTCGAAGTGGCCGAAGAATCGCTCCGTGTCGAATTCCACCGAGGCCGGGCCCTTGCCGCTGCGGCAATGCGCAAGCACGGTCGTCATCAGATCGTAGACGGCGAAGAAGTCGCAGCCATCGCCCTTGAGCGCCAGCATGCCGAAGCCGGCCGCGCGCTTGGTCATGTCTTTGGAACCCACCGCGTAGTCGACGCCGGTGTGTTCGCTGTAGTGATTGTTCTCGTACACGAAGATGACCGGGAGCTTCAACACCACGGCCATGTTCATGGCTTCGAAGGTGGTGCCCTGATTGCAGGCGCCGTCGCCGCTGAAGGCGAGGGAGACCTTGCCCGCGCCGTCCATTCGTGCGGCGATGCCTGCGCCAACGGCTTGCGGCGCACCGGCGCCGACGATGCCGTTCGCACCTAGCATGCCCTTGCTCAAATCGGCGATGTGCATGGAGCCGCCCTTGCCCTTGCACAGGCCATCGCGGCGACCGTAGATTTCTTTCATCATGCCGATCACATCGCAGCCTTTGGCGATGCAGTGGCCGTGCCCGCGGTGCGTGGAAACGATGAAGTCATCGTTGGCGAGGTGTTCGCAAACACCGACCGCGATGGCTTCCTGGCCGCAGTACAGGTGAGTGAATCCGGCAATATCGCCGGTGGCGATCTCCGTATGCAGCCGCTCTTCGAATTCACGTATCGTTTTCATCTGCCGATACGCGCGGCGTAATTCATCTTTACTCAAAGGCATACGCAAACTCCCACAATGCCAATTGGTTACAGTTGCAAGACGGTTTTGGCAATGATGGATCGCTGGATCTCATTGCTGCCGCCGAAAATCGTCCAGGCCTGGCTGTTCAGGTACCGCGGCATCGCGATCTGCGAGTCCTTGGTCAGTTCGGCCTCAGGACATCGTTCTCCGTACAGCGGCCTTGCGCCGGTCAGCTGTAAGCCAGCGTAACCCAAAACCTGCACGGCCAGTGCGTCGATTTGCTGTCGTAGGGTGGAGGCCACCAGCTTGATCAGCGAGGTCTGCGGTCCTGGCTGCTCATCGTGCTCGATCTGCGCGAGAATCCGCAGCTCGGTGACTTCCAGTGCCTGCGCCTCGAGCTCCACTTTGGCGAGCTTGCGCGCCACGGTTGAATTCGGATCGAAAGCCGGGCTCGAATGCAAGCGGGCGATGTCGGCCAGCAGCTTCGGCGCAAAACAGGATCCACCGCGCTCGTTTTCAAGCAGGAATTTGGCGATGCTCCAGCCCTGGCCTTCTTCGCCGACCAAATTTTCGGCCGGGACGGCCACGTTTTTAAGGAATACTTCGTTGACCTCGTGATCGCCGGCGAGCCCGCGGATCGGCCGCACGGTAACGCCAGGATCGCGCATGTCGAGCAACACGAAACTGATGCCGCGCTGTGCCTTGACCGACGAATCGGTGCGCACCAGGCAGAACATATGCGTCGCAAAATGCGCATGCGTGGTCCAGATCTTGCCGCCGTTGACGAGATAGCCCGCGTTGCTGCGTTCGGCACGCGTGCGCAGATTGGCAAGGTCGGATCCTGCGCCGGTTTCCGAGAATCCCTGGCACCAATAGTGTTCGGAGGAGAGGATGCGCGGCAGGTAATACGCCTTCTGTTCCGGCGTGCCGAAGGTGTAGAGCACCGGACCCAGCAGCTTCAGTCCCAGCACCGGCAAGCCCGGCGCGTCGGCGAGCGCGCATTCCTTTTCAAAGATATAGCGCTGCACCGCCGACCAGCCGGTGCCACCGTATTCGCGCGGCCAGTTGTAGGCCAGCCAGCCCCGCTGCAAGAGGATGCTTTGCCATTCGCGCGCGATGTCCGGCTCGGCGAACACCGTGGGTGTTGCGCGCGCGCCGGTGCGCAGTGCCTGCGTCAGCTTCTGGTCGAGAAAACTGCGTACCTCGCCGCGAAAGGCTTCCTGTTCGGTGCTGAGTTGCAGGTCCATCTCAGCGTTCCAGAATCACGACGGCGGATACGCCGGGCGCGCCGTAGACATGGCTGTAGGCGGTCTTGGGCGCATTGGGAACCTGGCGCGCGCCGCCTTCGCCGCGTAGCTGCACCACGTTTTCGTACACCTGCCGCAGTCCGGATGCGCCGATCGGTTCGCCGCAGGCCAGGCATCCGCCGTCGGTGTTGATCGGCAAGGTGCCCGTGATCTCGGTGCGGCCTTCGGCCAGCCACGCTTCCTGTTCGCCGTCGGCGCAAAAGCCGTTCTCGGCCATGTGCATGATCTCCGCGCCGGACTCGGTGTCCTGGACCTGCGCGACGTCGATGTCTTCGGGACCGATGCCTGCCATGTCGTAGGCGGCACGGCTGGCGATCGAGGAGGCGGACTGACCGCGCTCGATGTCGAGACACGGCGCGAATACTTCGAAGGATCCGGGCGGACGCGTGCGCGTGGCGACTGCTGCGATGCGCGCCTGGGTGCGTCCCATCTCGCGCGCCTTGCGCTCACTGGCCAGCACCAGCGCGACGCCGCCCTCGGCCGGCGAGCAGAACATGAACTTGTTCAGCGGGTCACTGACCATCGGCGCATCGCGAATGGTGTCCAGATCCACCGGCGTGCGGCGCCAGGCATGACCGGCATGCGTGCCGTTGCGAAACGCCTTGTGCGCGACGCGCACCAGCGACTCGGTGGTGATGCCGTACAGATGCATGTAGCGGCGAATCTTGGTGGCAAAGAATTGCGTGGTGAGCATCAGGCCGGTCTCGCCATACCATTCCGGCAGGCCCCAATCTTTGGGGCGCGGATCGAATGCGCCGCGTGGATGCTTGTCGAAGCCCATGGCCAGCCCTAAATCGAAATCACCGGACTTGATGCCCGAATAACAGCCGAACAGCGCCGAGCCGCCGGTGGCGCAGCCGTTCTTGACGTTCACGAAGGGAAGACCCGTCAATCCCAATTGCGTGACCATCGTGTCCGGATTGCCCGCGCTATCCGATCCGCCGTAGGCGAATTGCATGTCGCTCCAGTGCAAATTGCAATCCGCCAGTGCCGCGCGCACGGCGAACTCGCCTTGCTTCAATCCGCTGCTGCCGTCGGTGCGGCCGAAGGGGTGGATGCCGATGCCGACGATGTAAACGCCGCTCATGCTCGTACGCTCACGTGGGCCGAAAGGCGTAGGTGGTGATCTGAGTGCCGTCTGCTTTCGTCAACAGAGGGATGATGGTGAGGGTCATCGGCATGCCGACGTGTAATTGTTCGAACGGCACCTCGGTGAGTCGGCTCTCGACGATGACGGCACCCGGCAGTTCGACATATCCCAGCGCAAAGGGCTCAAATTGTTCAGGGCCCAGGTAGGGTGGCGTCTTGGGCCGGAAGCGCTGCACGGTGTAGGACCACAGGGTACCGGTGCTCGGCAGCGCAACGGCTTCAAATTGGTCATCATTCGTATCCAGCGGGAATACCACGCGCCCGGTTTGCCGGTGCCGGCCACCGATCAGGTGGGGGACAGGGACGCTCTCGAAGAGCTGCGGTGCAATGGGCTGGGGTGTCATCACCGCAAGCATCGTCGTTACCGCGCCTGAGCGCAGCTGTGAAAATGACTAGGTCAATGTCCTTGCACTGCCAAGCGTTCGCTCACGGCGCCCAGATATCCCAACTGCGAGGCCTTGAACAGCGTTTGGCTGCGGTTGACGGCATCGAGTTTGACAGCCGCGTTGTGGATATGGAAGCGGATGGTTGCGCAGCTGCGGTGGATGATGGTGGCGATTTCCTGATCGGTCTTGCCCAATGCAGCCCAGCGCAGACACTCCACTTCGCGTTTGCTCAATCGCACATCGGAGCGGATCAGGCTTTGTTTGCTGCGCACTTTGACATAGCTGCAAATGAATCGCCGTGCCCACAGCTCCAGGACGTCGGCGTGTTGGGCGAAGTCGCGCTCCAGGTCGATGCGATGCGGTTCCACCGGCGTGAAACTCACTGCCGCGATCTGGCCGAAGGGCAGGTGAATGGGCACCACGATCGCCGCCTCGGACATGGCGCGATTGCAAAAATCGGCCAGATCCAATGATTCGATGTGCGGATTGCGCTGGCGGGTGTGGATGCCGTGCATATTGCACCAGAACGGCTCGCTCTCGTACCGGCAGGCGATGACCAGCGGCGAGGTCAACGCGATACGGGTGTTTTCCCACCACCGCTGTGCCGGACCCACCCAGCCGAAGACCTCGGACGCCAACACGGCTCCCTGAGCATCCAGCATGTGTTCTTTGGAGGCGATATTGGCGCTCGGCGCCGTGCGCAAGCCCGCCAGTGACAGGGACGCCTGATGCAAACTTTCGGCCGCGGGACGAATGTCCGCGAGGCTACGAATGGTCAGCCGTTCGACCAAATCTTGAGCTGTCGACACCAGTACTTTCCCCGTCGACGCCGCGTGGCGATCTGCAATCGGTCCGATTGTAGGCGTCGGCCCCGCCAACGGCTAGTGTCTTTGCCAGTCGCGCGATGCGTCAAAACATGGTGTCCTGCAGAGCTTGAGATACAACGGTCGGGGAATGCAGGAATGCAGTTCAGCCTTAGTGATGAACAGGTTATGTTGAAATCGCTGGTCGAGAGACTGGTGGCGGACGCCTACGTGCCCGGTAAACGGGCCGCCTATCGGGCCAGCGACACGGGCTTCTCCGCCGGCAACTGGGCGCAAATGGCCGAATTGGGTGTGCTGGCGGCGCCGTTTTCGCCCGAACAGGGCGGCTTGGCCGGAGGCTTGGTGGAGCTCATGGTGCTCATGGAAGCATTGGGTCGCGGTCAGGTGGTGGAGCCGGTGCTCGAACAAGTGGTCACGCCGGGCAGGCTCATTGCTCAAGCCCGTTCGGCCGGTAGCATCGATGCCTGGCTGCAGCGGATCATGAGCGGCGCAGTGCATGTGGCGATGGCGCACTTCGAACAGGCCGCGGGCTTCGAACTGGACGACGTCAGGACGATCGCCCACGGCAATGGCGCGGGCGTGCGGTTGCAGGGCGATAAGACGGTCGTGCTGGGCAGTGGTGGCGCCGATGCCTTCCTGGTCTCAGCGCGCACTGTCGGCAGCAGCGGCACCGACGGGATCGGCTTCTACTTCGTCGATCGGGATGCGCCCGGCCTCGCGATCACGCCGTTCCGGATCGCGGACGGGTCGGTGGCCGCGCGATTGCGCCTCGAAGATGTCGCCGCGCGAGAGAAACTCGATGTCAGCTTCGATGCCTTTCTAAACGCCGTGGATGATTCGCGCATTGCGGCGTGCGCCGAGATGATCGGCATCATGAGCACGTTGTTCGACACCACTCTGGAGCACGTTCGCACGCGCAAGCAGTTCGGCGCACCGCTGGGCAGCTTTCAGGTCATCCAACACCGCATGGCCGACTTGTATGTGCTGCTCGAACAATCACGATCGCAGCTCTATCGCGCCGCGTTGAGCGGCACGTCGGGCCGCGCGCAGCCGGCCGCCGTGGCCGGCATGAAGAGCTACGTGAGCGCTGCGGCGGTGGAGATGGGCGAACAATGCATCCATCTGCACGGCGGCATGGGCATCACCGATGAATTGCTGATCGGACATGGCCACAAGCGGCTGCTGGTGCTGGCCGCGATGTTCGGCGATGCCGATCATGAACTGCAAAGGTACGCGCGCTTCGATCATTGACCGCGAGCGCGCGCCCGCTTCAAGCGCGATGGATGTTGCGAAATACGCGCTTCTGAAACAGCCACTTCCCGCCGCGCTTGACCACCACGTCTTCGTAACGACCACGATCGCGTTTCGCCACGCCGGCGGCATCCGTGTACACCTCAGAGGTGTAGGAGCGGACGTTGGCGGTGTCACCCTTGACCTCAATCGAGCCGGGCGTTGCAACGAAGATAATGCCCCGATAGTGGGACATCGCTGCCTTCCACATTTCGACGATCGCCGCGCGTCCCTTCACGGTGCCGAATTGCGGATAGTCCGGCAATTCCCAGACACTGTCTTCGGCCCAGGTGGCGCCCCAGGCATCCGGGTCGTTGCAACACACGGCGTCGGAGTAGCTTTCAAGCAATTCGCGGATCGCAACGCGATCTTCGAGCGGACCGGTATAGGGCATGGGTTATCTCCTTAGGTTCGAAACTTGTCGCGCAGTTCGCGGCGCAGAATTTTGCCGGATGCATTGCGCGGCAACGCGGCCATGAACTCAACGCGTTTGGGGCATTTGTAGCGTGCGATGCGGGTGCGCGCGAACTCGATGATGCTGCTCTCCTGCCGGTCTGCATCGCTGCGCGGCACCACCACGGCGGTGACGATCTCGCCCCATTTCGCATCGGCCACACCGATCACCGCCACATCGAGTACGCCCGGATGAGAGCGCAGCGCGTTTTCGACTTCCGCCGGATAGACATTCTCGCCGCCGGTGATGATCATGTCCTTGACCCGGTCGCGCAGAAATAGATAGCCGTGCTCGTCAAGGTAGCCCGCATCGCCGGTTCGCAGCCAGCCTTGTGCATCGATGGTCGTGGCGGTTTCCCCGGGTCGTTCGAAATAGCCGTTCATGTTGGCAATCGAACGGGTGAGAATCTCGCCGGTGGCGCCAGTTGCGCAAGGCTGGCTTTCGGCGTCGCAAATCTTCAACTCCACGCCTGGGAGTGGGACGCCCACCGAGTTCAAACGCCCGCCGTGTGCCGGGTCATGAGCTTCGGGCGGCAGGGCGACGATGGTGCCCGAGGTTTCCGTCATGCCGTACATCTGCACGAAGCCGCAGCCGAAGACCTGCATCGCTTCGTCGAGCAGCGCGGCCGGCATGGGCGCACCGCCATAGCAGATGTAACGCAGGAAGGAAAAATCGGTGCAACGCGCCTGTGGGTGGCGGATGGCGATCTGGATGGCGGTGGGCACCATCATGATTTTGTTGATGCGGTGCTCCACCATCAACTCGAATACCGAATGCGGATCGAACTCCGCGGTGACCACGCCAGAGGCGCCGTGCATCAGCGACCACACGCCCCAACCCGTGCCGCTGATGTGCGCCACCGGCATGGCGATCAGGCTCACATCCTCGCTCGACCAGGCGTACCAGGGTGGCAAGGTCTGCGCGGTCATGTTGGCGCGCAGTCCGAACAGGCTCTGATGCGTCAGTACCGCGCCCTTGGGCCGTCCTGTCGTGCCGGAGGTATACAGTTGCAGCGCCGCGTCGGTGATGGCGGGTTGGTGAGAGACATCGCCCGCCGACTGCGCGTCGCGCCACGCCGCGAAACCATCGGCGGTGTCATTGTCGCAGCGGACGATACCCGGCGCGATTTGCACGGCGGTGGCTTCGAAGCCTTGCCCGGCAAGCAACCACTTCGGACGACAATCGGCCACCAGGTCAGCAATTTCCGGTGCGGCGAGTCGCCAATTGATGGGCACCATCACCGCGCCGGCTTTGGCTGCGCCGATCAGCGCTTCAAAGTAGGCCAGCGAGTTCTTGCCCAGATAGGCGACGCGATCGCCGGGTTGAACCCCGGCAGCGATCAGACCGTTGGCGACCTGGAGGGCGTGACGTTCGAGCGTCGAAAAGGTCAGCGCGCCGCCGCTCGATGCGCGCAGTGCGATCTTGCCGCCGCGCGCCGCGATGTGCTGGCGCGCAATGTTTCCCAAGATGGTTGTCGCCAGCATGCATCAGCCTTCGAGTTGGCGTTACAGGACCGGCTGGGGCAGCGTCGCGTCATCCTGCAGGTACCAGTTCACCCATTCGTGAAAGTACTGATTGCCGCGTTCGTTGTGGCCGAACATCAGATTGTCGAAGGCATTGGCCTGCAGCCCTTTCTGGATGTCCATGCCGATGACGTAGTCCTCGTTGTAGGTGACGTCACGCAGGAAATTGATCATGGTTTCGATGCTGGCGCGGTCGGCGTCATCCTTCGGCGGATCACGCCGCGCGTACAGCAGCACGGTGCGATTCTTATCGGGCGTCGGACCGGGGAACAACTGCGCGATCTGCGCCAGTTCGGGTGCGAGAAACGCCGACACATTCGGGAAGAAGATGCGCACGAAATCAAAGCCGTTGTTTTCCTGATTGCCCCATGTCTCGCGCGGCAACTCGCGCAGTTTGGCGATGCTGCGCTGGGGGAAGCCGATGCGCAGATTCGGGCCGAACGCTTCATAGTGGGTGACATTGGCCGGGGTGCGCGGAAATATCGTGTGGGGATGGAGCTTGCCGAAGTGATACCCCTCCAGATACCCGTCGAAGGCGATCTTCCAGTTCGCTCCCTCGATCACGCGTGAGCCCAGAAAAGTCCAGTTCGCCAGATCCGCCGCCTCGTAGTCGGCCAGAAACTTGCCGTAATAAGTATCCAGATCGAGCCGCGCGTTGGGCGACAGCGAGACGAAGATCATGCCGGCCCGCTCTTCGCACGGCAGTTCGCGCAGTCCCTTGGACTGCTTGTCGATCTCGCCGAATTTCGACGCATCGGCCACGCTGATCAGTCTGCCGTCGTTGGCGTAGGTCCAGCCGTGATAGGCGCAGGAGAATCGCGCGCAATTGCCATAGCCTTCTTTGGCGACGGGCGCACCGCGGTGGCTGCATACATTGAGAAACGCATGGCAGCGGCCTTCCTTGTCGCGAGTGATCAGGATCGGCAGGCCCACCGCATCCATGGCCTTGTAGTCGCCGGGTTTGGGCATCTCGCAGGTCAGCGCCAACATGAGCGGCACGCGCTTGAAGATGAGCTCCATTTCGGCGTGCCATTGATCAGAATCGGTGTAGCTGCGCGTGGGAACCGACAAAATCTTGTCGGTCATGAAGGTTTTATCGTTCTCGACGTAGTCGAGCATGATCTGCGCTACGTCACCGATTTGCTGGCGGTCCATGAGTTGCTCCGTCAGGCCTTGCGGGTGGCTTTGGCGATGGCTTCGGCCATGTCTTGTTTGGTGGGGTTCATGCGCAGCGTCAGCCCGCCGTTCACCTGCAGGTTTTCGCCCGTCATGAAGCATTCGTCGCTGGACAGCCAGACGGCGGCGGCGGCGATGTCCGCGGAGGTGCCGATGCGGCCCAGCGGATAGCCTTTGAGAAAGGAGTCGAACAACCCGGGAATCGCCTTGCCGCCCGCAGTCATCGGCGTGTCGGTCAACCCAGGTGAGATGGAATTGGCGCGAATGCCCTGCTTGCCGAATTCATGCGCGATGCAGCGGACCACGTGGTCGGTGCCGGCCTTGGTGCCCATGTAGGCGGCGTGGTCGTTGAGCATGATGGTGGCGGTGGCCGAACTGATCTGGATGAGCGAGCCGCCCTTGGGCATGACTTTGATCATGGCCTGGAAGAACTGAAACGGGCCGATGTACTGCAGAGCGGTCATCTGCAACAGTTCCTCGGTGGTGGTGTCGAGGAAAGGCTTGAGCAGTCCCCACCCCGTGGCGTTCACGGCAATCGAGACGCCGCCCATTTTCTCGACGGCCGTTTTGGCCAGCGCTTCGACGTCCGCCTGCTTGGTGATGTCGCATTGCGCCGCGTAGCCGCCGATCTCGGCAGCGAAGCGTTGCAGCTCCTCCATCTTGCGTCCGGCGACCAGCACCTGCGCGCCTTCGTCGCGAAAGCGGCGCGCGATCACCTGCGCCATGTTGTCGCGATTGGCCGCGCCGAGTACCACTGCACACTTGCCGTTTAGTTTTCCCATAGACCGCTATGGTTGCCCACGATCCGGTGCGCATGCAACTGGTGCGAACACTAGGTTCGCCCGGCCAATCCTATTCAAAACGACAGTAGCGCGGACGGGCGGATTGGCCGAGCATCGGCGGCCATTTCGTCGGCGATTTCAAGGGGAAGGCATATGGATCTGGGTTTAAAGGGCAAAAAAGTCATATTGACCGGTGGCAGTCGCGGCATCGGCCGTGCGGCGCTCGAGATCTTCGCCGCGGAAGGGTGCGATGTGGCCTTTTTCTCGCGCAATCAGGCGCAGGTCGACGATACGGTCAAGGCCTTGTCGAAGCACGGCCACAAGGTCTACGGGTCCACCTTCGACATGAACGACATGTCCGGTTACGCGGCCTGGCTTACGGGCGCGGCCGACAAACTGGGCGGATGTGACATTTTCGTCCCCGGCGCCAGTTCCTCAGGTTCCCAGGCAACGGGCGATTGGCGCAAGAGCGTCGATTTCGACCTGATGGGCACGGTCAATGGGTGTGAGGCGCTGCAGCCGTACCTGGAAAAGTCCGGTTCGGGGTCGGTCATCATCATGTCGAGCACTGCCGCGTTCGAAACCTTCATCGTCCCGCAGGCCTTCAATGCCATCAAAGCGGCGCTCCTGACTTACGGCAAGCAATTGAGCCAGGCGTGGGGTCCCAAGGGCATTCGCGTCAATGCGGTCTCGCCGGGTCCCATCAGCTTCCCGACCGGCAATTGGGAGATGATCAAATCGGCGGTCCCGTCGCTGTACGACGCCACGTTGTCGCAGTTTGCTTTGGGCCGATTCGGCGTTCCCGACGATGTGGCGCGGACCATCGTGTTTCTGGCGAGTCCGGCTTCTGCGTACACGACGGGCACCAATGTGGTCGTCGACGGCGGCTACACCAAACGCGTTCAGTTTTAAGCGCTCACTGCGCCTGCATGGCGCCGCCGTCGACAAAGAATCCCTGTCCGCTCATGAAGCGCGCGTCATCGGAGGCAAGAAAGGCGATGACATCGGCGATGTCCTGCGGCTGTCCCAGTCGGCCGAGCGCGGCTTTCTTTTCCCAGTAGGTTTTGAATTCGGGCATGGCGGTGAATGCCGGCGCGGTCATCGGCGTGTCGATGGCGCCAGGCTGCAAGCAGTTGACGGTAATGCCGAAGGGGCCGAGTTCGCAGGCGATCGAGCGCGTCATGCCCAGCACGGCGTGCTTGGAAGTGCCGTAAGCCACTAGTCCGGCAGCGCCAAAGCGCGACATCGTCGAGCCGATGGTGACGATGCGTCCGAAGCGGGATTTTTTCAGCGGTTCCACCGCGGCGCGAATGATGCGAAATACGGCCGTGACGTTTACCGCGAGCACCTGGTCCCAGTAATCGTCGGAATGTCCTTCGAGCGGCGCAAAGGCGCTGATGCCGGCACAGGGGACGAGAATATCGAGGCCCCCAAAGCGCGCGACCGTTTCGCCCACCAGCGTTTCGGACATGCCCGGCGCCGTCACATCGGCGTGACGCTCGACTGGGCCTGCGCGATCGACGCCATACACTTGTGCGCCATCGGCCTTGAGCCGCGCGGCGGTTGCCGCGCCGATGCCGGACCCGGCGCCGGTCACCAATGCGATACGGCCCTGCAGCCTGCCGCTCATGATCCGATTTTCAGAATCAGCTTGCCGTCGTTGGCGCCGGAGAACAATTTCATGAAGGCTGGGTAGGCGTTCTCGATGCCGTCTTCGATCTGCTCATCCAGGACCAGCTTGCCCTGCGCCATCCACTGCGCCAGCTGCGCGCCGCCTTCGGCGAAGCGCGGCACATAATCGCGTACCAGAAAGCCGATCATCGAGGCTTGCTTGACGATGAGCTGCCAGATATTGCGCGCGCCGACCTTGCCATCTGCGCTGTTGTATTCGCTGATGAGTCCGCACACCACGATGCGCGCCTTGTCGGCGAGGTTCATCAGACCCGCATCCAAAATGTCGCCGCCGACGTTTTCGAATATGACGTTCACGCCACCCGGTGCGAGGGCGGCAATCGCCGCGCTGAGTTGGTCGACGGATTTGCCGCGATAGTCGATGGCCTCGTCGAAGTGGTAGCGTTCCTTCAAGCGCTTGCACTTGGCCGCGCCGCCGGCAATGCCGATGGTGCGGCAGCCTTGGATCTTGGCGATCTGCCCGACCAGGGAACCGACCGCACCGGCCGCGCCGGTGACCAGCACCGTCTCGCCTTTGCGCGGCTGCCCGGTCTCGAGCAATCCGAAATACGCTGTCATGCCCACGGCACCGAGGCCGGAGAGAAAAAAGCTCGGGCTCGGAACGCGCGACACGTCGATCTTGCTGGTGAATCCGCCGGGCGCCACCAGCGAATACTCTTCGATCGCGTTGAGTCCCAACACCCAGTCACCAGGCTTGAATTCCGGATTCGCCGAACTGTGGACGCGTCCCACGGTGGTCGCGCGAACGGCATCGCCGAGTTTGATGGGCGGCATGTACGAGGGCGCATCGTCCATCCAACCGCGCTGCGCCGGATCGAGCGAGGCGAAGTGATTGCGCACGTAGAAGGATCCGGCGGGTGGGTCCACCAGCTGCAACGGGGTGAGCGAGAAGTCCTCCGGTACGGGCATTCCGTTGGGACGGCGAACCAGAAGAAACCGGCGATTCAGGGTCATGGGTGCTCCGCGAGGCCGCGCAGTGCGCGGATTCCTCTTATTATTGGAGTGCCACATTACCACGGTGATTTTGGACCGCACCTGCGCATACTCATAGTGTCGGCAGGCCTTGAGCAGCGCTCGCCGGCGAGTGATAGCGCGGCTCCGGTCCAGCGACTACTTCGGCTGACGGATGCCCGCTTGCTGCCAGGGACCCGGATTGATGATGGCTCGTCCCGCGGTCGCAAAATTCACCACGAACGGATAGCGGCCGGGAAGTCCGTATTCCGTGGCGGAGAGCGCCTGCAGCGGTACGCTTGCACCGCGGCGGATCGCAAACACCGGCCGGGTTCCGGTTGCTTCCGCAAACAATTGCGCGCCGTCCGTGCTGATCCGCAATCGCGCGACCGGACTGAAGACATAGTCACCGACGTAGCGCTTGAGTTGCGCGGCCGGCGCACGTGGCGCATCGCTTGAGAACGGTGGCGCCGGTGGCTGGTCGGGCACCGACGCCAGCACGGCGTCCCACATCAACTCCGATGCGGCAATGTCCAACAACACATTGCCGACGACGGCTTCGTCCCGCGGCGGCTCGTATTCGGCCGTCGATACGGCATACAGTACATCGCCGTCGAATTGTGTCGCGAAGGGTTGGATGGCCCGGGCCATGGACGTGTGCACCTGCACGGCCAGGCGCTGCAACTCCGCCGGGCCCAGGTGCTTGTTGGTGACGATGAGGCTCACGGTGGTATTGCGCTTCGACGCGTCGGGAGCGGGCGGTGGGTTCGCCACGCCGGCGCTCATCATCGCCAACAGATCCTTCGGCGCGACATCCGGCGGCCAAGCCGGGTCACGATCGCAAGCCGCCAACTTGCCATCGCGAGTGACAATGGCACCCACCGAATTGACGACCACAAAGGCGGCTATCTTGACGGCGCCAAACTGGCGGAATGCCGCGCCTTGGCCGGAATGCGCGTGACAGCCGAAGATGCCGCCGCTCATGGCCATGCGGCCTGCGCCGTGCGCGCCCAACGCGATGACGCCGGGTCGCGCGGACCGAAACGTGGCCTGCGCGAGTCGCTTGTCTGGATAGAGATCGTTCAAGCGCCGGTCGCCGAAATCGTAAATGATGGCGCCGACGCTGATGGCCACATTGCTGAAGTTCGAGTCGCGCAGACCATCGTCTTTGAGCGCACTGCCAACGGCGGTGATGCTCTCCAGTCCGTACGCGGAGCCACCGGAAAAGACGATGGCATCCAGCTCCGGCGTTTCATACCCCAACCGCACGTAGTCGGTGTTGACCGTGCCCGGCGCGCCGCCGCGAACATCCACGGCCACCAGCGCGCGCTTCTGAAAATGAATCACGGTCACACCGGTCGGGCCATCCTGATACTCGCCGGTGCCGATGTGCAAGGCGGGCCAGTCGAACTCGAGTTTTTTGTCGCCGTCGTTCAAGGTGATGGGCAGCGAGGATTGATCGGCACGCGCGGGGGTGTCGGGCGCCGCGCTGTGTGCGACGGACAGCATCATCGTGGCGCAGGCGAGCAGGCACGAGCCTAACGCGATCGGCCGATCTAGCCGGGTGGCCACGCAACACAGGTCAGTCAAGCGCCGCTCCCGTGAATCGAAGCTGTCAATGATATCGCAATCGGCGCCCGATGCGACGCATGGCGCGGAAGCCGTAAACGTGGCCGGCTATTACTAATGCGAGTAGGGTGTAACGTGTGCCGATGTCAGGATGCGGTATGAGTTCACCCGGACGTTTGAGTGGAAAGATGGCGATGGTGACCGGCGCGGCCTCCGGGTTGGGCGAGGCCATCAGTCGTCGTTTTGTGGCCGAAGGCGCGCACGTGATCATTGCGGATGTGGACTCGTCGGCCGGTCAGGCGGTGGCGGCGTCGATGGGGTCGACCGCGCGATTTGTCCGGCTCGATGTGACGGATGAGAACAGCTGGCTGGGCGTGTTCCAGGACATCAAAGTGCACGAGGGTCGCTTGGACGTGCTGGTCAACAACGCTGGCATCACCACCATGGGGTCCATCGAGTCTTTATCGGTGGCGGGCTTCAGGAACATGCTGGAGATCGACCTGGTCGGCGTGTTCATCGGCTGCAAGCACGTTGCCTCGCTGATGCGCCCGAAGGGTGGTTCCATCATCAACATGTCCTCAATGTGCGGCATTCGCGCCCAGGCGGATCTGGCCGGCTACAACGCGGCCAAAGCCGGCGTCACGCTGCTCACCAAATCTGTTGCTTTGCACTATGCGAAGCAGCGCGACGGCATCCGCTGCAACTCGATTCATCCGGGCGCGATCCACACGCCCATCCTCGACAAGGTGATGGCGCAGGTCGAGGATCCGAAGGCGCTGCTCGCCAGTTTCGAGGCCAGCCACCCGATCGGCCGCCTCGGTAAGCCGGAGGAAATCGCCGCCATCGCGCTGTATCTGGCCAGCGATGAATCCGCATTCGCCACGGGCGGGGAGTTCGTCGTCGACGGCGGCTCGTCGTTGTGAACCTCTCGCTTCCCATCCGGCAGATCGCGTACTTCGGACCGGATGCGCGTGCCGCCGCGATTCACCACAGTCAGGTGTATGGGTCAGGACCTTTTTTCGTAGCCGAGCACATTCCCTTGCGCCGTGCCGTGCATCGCGGCGTGGAGCGCACGTTGGACCACACCTCCGCCTATGGGCAATGGGGGCCGATCATGGTCGAATTCGTGCAGCAGAATAATCCGGGTCCGTCGGCCTTTCATGATGTGTACCCGGAAGGCAGCGGCCGCAGCGGCATTCATCATGTCGCACTATTCATCGACGATATTCACGCGGCCATTGCCGCGCACACTGCGCAAGGTCAGGAAACGGCGCTGTATGCCGAAATGAACGATGGATTTGCATTCGCAATGATCGATGCGCGAGCGGAGCTCGGACATATGATCGAGTTGTACCAGCCGGTGCCTACCTTAACGGGCTTTTACGACATGGTCGCCGCGGCTGCGAAGAAATTCGACGGCAGCAACCCGGTGCGCACCATCAAATTTTGATTTTGTACCGAAGGCTATCGACCCACGCTGATCGACGGGTCGAGGATCGCCAGCGCTTCAGCAGCAGAAGTCTTGCCGGTACGATCAACGTCCTCGCCCGAGTAAGATCGTCCGGCAACCTGGCAATTCGCGCCGTTGGCGGGCAGTCGACTGGCGGATTGCAGTCCACAGTGCTGGTCGTTGGTGCGCGCGACTGATTGGGTGCCGGGTGATTTGCCACTCACGTTTGTCGTCGCACAACCTGCAACAAGGTTGATTGCCAACACTGCGCCGATGATGCTGATGCTTGCGTTCATTGCTCCGCTCCCGGGCTGGTCTTGATCCATTCTATGCCGCGCCGGAGCATGGTGTAAAACACCGGCAGATCCCAGGCGCAACGCTCCACGCTCGGCCACCACTCGAGCAAAGGCTGCAGATCGTAGTGACCGCGGCAATGGCCGAGCGTGAGGTACAACACCGCGCCCTTGCCGATGGTATGGATATAGAACACCGGATGACTACGAAGTTCCTTCCATTCGTGTTCGACAAAGCCGGTGCCGTCCCCGGCGAACTGCGTCTCGAGCAGCACGTGCAGCTTGCCGTGCGTTTCCATCAAATACAGTTCATCGGTGGTGTCGAAGGGCTCAACGCCCTGCACCAGCGGATGCGAAGGGTCGGCGACGGTGACGCGATACGGCGCAATCGGCGGATGCGCGATGAATTGCGAGCCCAGCGTCTGCATGTGCAGCGGCGCCCAGCGCGGCGCGTCCCACAGTCCGCTCGACAACAGTCGTAGAATCGAATTGGTGCCGTGCAGCGCATACCAGCGCCCACCGGCCTCCACCCATTTCTTCAATGCTTCCTGCGCGGGCAGCGAGGGCATGACATCGCAGGTGTAGCTGATCAGAATGTCGGCCTTGGCAATGGCCTCGAGATTTTCATAGTCCTCGAACACGCGCACTCGCACGCGTTCATCTTCAGCCAGCAGTTTCAGCAGTTCCAGCCGCGCAAAGTCGATGTCGTGGTACTTGCCGCCGGCGATCAACACACAGCGGATTTTCTTCGGATGCTTCGTCTCCGCCACGCTCATTTCTCCAGGTACTTATCGAGCGTCTGGTGAAACTGCCGGATGCGGATTTCCTGGTAGTCGCTCAAATTGACCACGCCGGTCTTGGACATTTTCAATCCGTCCTGCACGTACGGCAGGTTTGCCATGTCCTGTTCGAAGACGGCGCCGAGTACGCCGAGTTCCGGCGCATCGGTCCACAGCTGATCGGTGCGCAGCAATTTCATCGGCACGCCGCGCGGCATGGGCTGACCCGGAGGCACGCGCGCCAGAATGCGCACTTCCATGAGGCAATGATCCACATCGCCCGCGGGCCTGAAGCGATAGACGATGTTGGGCATGAACCCGCCCCACGGCGCAAAGTTCGGAAACACGTTGTAAACCAGGCCGTCGAGCAGTTCTGCGTCCGTCGCCTGACTGTGATCGTGTCCAAAGGCCTTGCTGTAATTGTCGCGCATCGCCTGTCCCAGCGCATGACGCGCAGTGACGCCGGGTGGCACTTTGACGGCGAACGCATCCTGGCTCTCATCGTAATTCTCGGCGGAGCGACCGTTGAACTTGATGAACTCGTCCACGATCCATTGTTGTTCGCGTCCACGCGGATCGACGTGCGGCGACATGATGCCGAAGGGCACGAGATTCACATTGACGTTGTCGCCCCAGGTCCAATACGCGCCGTTTTCGTCCCCAGTGAAGGGCAGCAGTTGCGGGTGCGTGACCACGGTGTGCCAGGCTTCCATGAAGGCTTCCATCGTGACCTTCCAATTCGCGGGGATCACCTTGGCCACCCAGATGACGGTGCTGCATTGATCGTGGCGCCAACGTTCGAAATGCTCGGGCAAGGGTGCCAGGAATTCTTCCAGCGTTGGACCTTCGGCATTCTCACGCAGAAAGATGTAGCCACCCCAGCGGCCAACTTTGGCTTCTGGCAGCCGCAGGTTCTCGTCCTTCAGATTGGGGAAGTCCCAGCGGCAGGGAACGCTCTTGAAGCTGCCGTCGTTCTTCCAGGTGAAGCCATGGAAGGGACATTGAAACTGATCGGCCTTGCCGTCCGACGTGCGCAGCTTGCGGCCACGATGCAGGCAGACATTGTGAAACGCGCGCACCGATCCGTCCTTCTGACGGCTGACGATGTAGGAGCGACCCGCATTCTCATAGACGATGTAGTCGCCCGAGTCGGGCAGGTCCTCTTCGCGGGCGGCAAATTGCCACACGTTCGGCCACATCTTCTTGTTTTCCAATGTCTGGAATTCGAGGCTGGTATAGCGATCGGCGGCAATCGGTTCCGAGCCGCGGTAGGTGTAGCTTTCCTGGGTCAAAAAGTCCGGCACCGGACGGGCGTCCGTCTTCATCAGATCCGTCCAGCTGATTCCGGCGGAGCGATTGGTCCCACCATCGGGGCGCGAAGGGCTGCTTGTTTTAGACATGGGCGTCGAAGGCTCCTCGAATCGGGAAATCGGGTTAGTGTTTAGCATGCGCCGAAGCGATCGGGCGCGTCACCTAGCCGAAAGCATAGATGGATTCGACCCGGTAATGCGTCATCCTGTGGTCAAGAGGGGGAGTAGCCATGTCAAAACGATTGGATGGGAAGGTTGCGCTGGTGACGGGCGGAACGTCGGGCATCGGTGCCGGTACTGTCCGCCGTTTGACCGCGGAAGGCGCGAAAGTGGCCTTTACGGGCTCCAATAGGGAGGCCGCTGTCAAGATCACGGCGGAGACGGGCGCCAGTTTCCACCCCAATCGGGTGGAGGATGCCGCCGGCTGGCCGTTGCTGATGGACGAATTGTTAAAACGCTACTCCCGCTTGGACATCGCGTTCGCCAATGCCGGGATGGAGGCGGGCGACGGCAACATCGAGTCGATCGAGATCGACTCCTGGAATCGATTGCTGGCCGTCAATCTCACTGGCGTCATGCTGACGGTGCAGGCTGCCGTGAAGGCGATGCGCAAGAATCCGGGCGGTCCGACCGGCTCCATCATCATCAACTCTTCCATGAACGCCTACCGCCCCATGGGGAATTTCATCGCCTATTCGACCACCAAGATGGCGCTGATTGCCGTCAGCAAGTCCACGGCGCTTCATTGCGCCAATCAGGGACTGCAGATCCGCTGCAACACCATTCACCCGGGCGTGGTCGAGACCGACATGATCCGCGGAGTCATCGATCGCGCACCGGATCCGAAGGCGGCCCGCGCGCAATTCGAAGGCATGGCGCCCTTGAAGCGCATGGCACGAGTGGAGGAGATCGCCGGACTGGTGGTGTTCCTGGCGTCGGATGAAGCCTCGTTCGTGTCGGGATCCGAATACGGCATGGACGGCGCCACGACGGCCGGGATGATGGGCGTATGAGCCGCTTGCAAGGGCGCGTCGCGCTGGTCTCGGGTGCACTGCGGGGTATCGGCCTTGCGGTTGCTGAGCGATATCTAGCGGAAGGCGCGCAGGTGATCCTTGCCGATCTCGCTGCGGCCGACGCTGCCGATGTGACCGGTACGCTGGCGCGACTTGGAGCGAACGCCAGCTATCTGCAGTTGGACGTCGCCGAGGAGGCTGCCTGGCAGGCGGCCGAGCGTAGTGTGCGCAAAGCCCACGGCCGGCTCGACATTCTGGTCAACAATGCCGGCGTGGATTGCACCGGCGCGGTCGAGTCGCTCGAGTTCTCGGCGTGGCGGCGCATCATGTCCATCAATGTCGATGGCGTGTTCCTCGGGACCAAGACTTTCACGCCCTTGCTGACGCAGAGCGGCAAGACCACGCCGTTTGGGTCGAGCATCATCAACATGAGTTCCATCATGGGTTTGGTCGGCTACGCCGACACCTCCGCTTACAACGCCGGCAAAGGCGCGGTGCGGCTGTTCACCAAGGCCGTGGCCATCGAGTTTGCCCAAAAGCGCACGCCTATCCGCGTCAATTCGATTCATCCCGGCTTCGTCAAAACACCGTTGCTGGAAATCGGCATGCAAAAATGGGTGGCGCTGGGTTTCGCCGCGAAGGCGCAGGATCTCATCGATGGCCTGGCAGCCGCCACGCCCAACGGACGGCTCGCCGAATCGTCGGAAATCGCCGGCGCGGCATTTTTCCTGGCCTCGGATGACAGCAGCTATTGCACCGGCTCTGAGTTGGTGGTCGATGGCGGTTGGACCGCTCAATAGCGACGTTCAGCGAGGCTGGTCATCGACGGGGGATTGACCGCGGTTTGACGCGTTTGCGCCGCGGTTTCTTTTGCACTGCATTGCGCGGCAGCGCGTCGAGGCTGCGGAAGCCGGCCGAGAAGAATCGGACCATGCGTGGCAGCAGTTTCTGGAAGTCGCCGGAGTGCAGCTTGCCGCCGGACTGCCGGTCGATGCCGCCCGTATCTGCAGTGGTGTATACCAGTCCCGCTTGGAGAAAATAAAAGGCCGCATATAGATTTGAGTTGCTCATCTCTGGCAGCGCAACGCGCAATGCCTTCACGTAGTTGCCGACCACCGGATCGAACAACTCATTCATCGGCGCCACGAAGCCTTCCTCCTGCGGCGCATCAGCGATTCGCGACAGCAACTGAATGTAACGCCGCCATCCCGGTCCTCCGTTCACGATCCGTTCGAAAATCGAGGCGCAAAACGCTTCGATGATGGACTCGATGCTCGGCTGGCCGCGTGACGCAGTCGCGACAGCCTCGTCTAAAAATCGCTGCATTTGTGCTGCGTGTGCGGTTCCGCGACGACGGATGACCTGTGCGTATAGTTCTTGTTTGGAGCCAAAGTGATAGTTGACCATCGCCAGTTGCGCGCCGGCCGCTTGCGTGATATCGCGAACACTGGCTCCGTAAAAGCCTCTCACTGCAAACAGTGATTCGGCTGCGTCGAGGATATTCGATGCCGTCGCCGATGCGCCGCGCTTGGTCCTGCGCGCGACTGGATGCGTCGTCAAGTTGGATCTCCGGGAACAATTGTGCTGAAAACTACCGCACCCTTGCCGGGGTGGCAATCGCAGCGCCGCAAACCTGGCGGCGCGGTCGAAACGATACTCCCTATCAGAAGTGATGGTTGCATCCGCTGAAGCTGAGGATGAGTATCACCAAATACGAACGAACGTTCAATCAATAGAAACGGCAGATGTTCGAGATTCGGTCACGGTGGGGGATCCGGCGATGAACGATGTGGCACACCATCCAACGACGATGAACGGGCGCGATCCCGCCCTGTTGCGTGGCGATCCCATCACCGGCGATCGCTACTACTCCAAAGAATTCGCGCAAGCTGAATGGGACAAGATGTGGACCAAGATCTGGCATGTCGCCGGTCGGGTCGCCGAATTGCAGGAGCCCGGCGACTACATCGTCCACGATTTCATGCATGAATCGGTGATCGTGGTGCGCCAGGACGATGACTCGCTGCGGGCGTTCTACAACACCTGCCGGCATCGCGGCCAGCGGCTGGTGGCGGGCAGCTCCCATGCAGTCAAAGGCTTCCATTGTCCTTATCACGGCTGGTTGTGGGGACGCGACGGCGTGCTGAAAAGCGTGCAGGACCCCGAGGATTTTCCGCAGGGCAATCCTTGTGGAAAGCTCTCGCTGTCCGACCTGCGCTGCGACACCTGGGGCGGGTTCGTCTGGTACACCATGGACCCGAACGCGCCGCCGCTGCTTGAATACCTGGATCCGATTCCCGAGGTCTACAAGAACTATCCACTGGACACCGTGGTACGCGTGGCGTGGCTGAAGGTCGACCTAGAGACCAATTGGAAATTCTCCACCGATAACTTCGTCGAGTCGTACCACACCCGCACCTTGCATCCGCAGGTGCCACCCTGGATTGATCAAGACGTCTCCAGCGCCCGCCACGAGATGTGGCCGCGCGGACATGGCCGCACGGTTCAGCCGATGCGTCCATCGGTAAGCGACCGTCTCCCGCCGGGCGTGGCGCATCCGTTCGATTACATTTTGCGGCAATGGGACATTGATCCGGATTCCTATCCGGATTACGAGACCAAGGCCATGCAAGGCTGGCTGGATCTCAAGAAGCAGAAGCGCAAGTTGTGGAAAGAGCGCGGCTTCGTTCATTACGAAAAGATGAACGACGAGGAACTGACGGACAGCCCGCACACCGTCATTTTTCCCAACGTCACGATCTCGTTTCTACCCGACAACATCATTTTCTTCCGCACCGAGCCGCATCCCGACGATCCCAACAAGTGCACCTTCGATCTGTGGTGCATGGCGTTTCCGGTCGCGGGTGTGACCGAGGTGGAATCTATCATGGCGGGTCCCAAGCCGCTGCTGGAAGCGGAGTTCGATCATCGTGTTTTCGACAATGGCAGGGGCCTGCCGGATTTGCAGGGACAGATCGTCTATCAGGACATGTCGATTGCCGAAGCACAGCAGCGGGGCCTTCGCTCACGAGGCTACAAGGACGCCTACCTCTCCGGACAGGAGACCCGCGTCCGATTTTTCCATGAAGTGTTGAACGATTACTTGAATCGTTGACGTTAGCGATACAGAGGCCGCGAAGCGGCTGCGGGTAGTGGCTTTCCAATTCAGGGGGGATATTTACAATGAAAAAATCACAGCGAATGCCTTTGCGGCGTTACGTTCCGATGTTGGCGATGTTGATGGTGAGTGCCACCGGAGGTGGACGCGTTGCAATGGCCGAAGATGCCGCCGCCACTTCTAGTGACGGTGCAAGTCTTGAGACGATCATCGTGACGGCGCAGAAGCGCTCTGAAAACATCCAGACCGTTCCGATCTCGGTCAGCGCCGTGACCGGAGCCGCCATTGAAAGCGCGCACACTCTCAATCTGGAGGCGCTCACCGGTTCGGTTCCCAATGTGCAAATCGGACACTTCTCCAATACGCCGACCAGCGCGGTATTCAACATCCGCGGCATGGGTGTTATCGAGCCGGATCCGTATGCTGGACAGACGGTTAGTGTTGTGGTCGACGGCGTGCCGCAGGTCTTCAATATGACCTCGCTGCCGGATTTGTTTGACATTGAACGCATCGAAGTGCTGCGCGGCCCGCAAGGAACATTGTTCGGCGCAAATACCACCGGTGGCGTCGTCAACATCGTGACTCGTCAGCCCACGGGGGTCAGCGAAGGCAGGGCTGTGGTGTCGGTCGGCAATTACAACCGGCTGGATGCCGACCTCGCCCTCGATTTCCCGATCATCGCTGACAAGCTTGCCGGCAAGATCGCTGCCGTGCATCACTCTGAAAACGGCTGGATAACCAACGTCTGGGATGGCTCGTCGATGGGCGATCAGAACGTCACCGGTCTTCGCGGTTACTTGAAATGGACCGCGACCGACAATTTCGACGCCACGCTGATCCAACAAATTGACTATGGCAACAACGGCGCTCCCGTGGTGGTGGCCGGTGATCTTCCCGGCGAAGCAGAGTACGTGGCGCCCGGCACCCGACCCTCCGGTTCGCTGCTACCCATGTATGCCTCTCCTTGCCAACTGAATCAGCCCTGCCGTGCGCCGGACGAATACTTCTCCGCCAACAATTCTGTGGCGGACAAGGACAAGTTCCAGATCTACGCCACGACATTGACCATGAACTGGAAGAGCCCCATTGGAGACATCACTTCCATCACAGGTTACAAGCGATTCAATGAGGATAACTACACCGATCAGGACGGGACGCCCATCTTTTTGGATGACACCCGTCGCATCACCAGTGGCTATCAGCTGACCCAGGAAGTTCGCGACGCATTCAAGGTGGCGGATAACTTTCGTTTGATGGTTGGCGCCTACCTTTCTTACGACGCTTACAAACACGAACAGAATTTCCGTATTCAATTCGCCTTTCCCGGCTTTCATCAGATTACGAAGCAGGATCAGATTCGTCGTTCCTATTCTCTGTTCGCGCAAGGTGACATCGATCTGACGGAAAAGCTGAAATTGCAGGCGGGCGTGCGTGCCACGCGCGAAACCACGCGCATGGTCGTGAACGTGGCCAACCGCATCAGTGCGACCGGTCAAGCCGTGTTCTACGGGGATGAGCTGCCGCCGAATATCGATGCGGGTGGGTTCACTGCCGCGCCTCCAGCCAAGTCGTGGAGCAATGTGGGCGGTAAAATCGGACTCAGCTACCAGTTCACCGATCGGATCATGGGCTACGGATATGTTGCGCGCGGCTTCAAGTCCGGCGGTTTCACCGGCCGTATTGCTCTCCCGAGCAGCATCGGTCCGTATGATCCCGAGTACGTGAATACGGTTGAAGCGGGTCTGAAAGCGGATTGGCTGGACAACCGGCTGCGCACCAACGTCTCGGTGTTCTACAACAAGTACAAAGAATTGCAGTTGTCGCAAATCATTTTCACGAGCATCAATGGCGTGAGCCAGAATGACAACACCATCATTAACGCGGCCAATGCCACCACCAAGGGCGTGGAGTTGGAAATCACCGCGGTGCCGGTACGGCGACTGAATGTGAATGTCGCCGTCGCTTATCTGGACGCCAAGTACAGCCGATTCTTCTACACGTTGACGGCGCCGGCACCCGGCAGCATCCCCTGTCCCGACATTCCAACCGCGCAATGCTTGGATTTGAAAGGCAAGGCATTGCAAAATGCCCCCAAGATCACGGCCAGCGCCGGCTTCAACTATGAAGTCCCGATCGGTGCCAGCTTGTTGAGCTTCGGCGTGCAGGATCGGTATACGGATTCGAAGTACTTCACCAGCTTGTTGAACACGCCGCGTTCGAAGATTCAGTCGATGAATTACATCGATGCAAATGTCGGCTGGAAACCCTCGGAAGATGCGAAATTCGACGTGAGTGTTTGGGGGCGCAATGTGACCGACAAGCGTTACATTGCAAGTGTCTTCGATGCACCGGGCACGTTGGGTCTCGTCAACTACATGCCGCCGCGCGAGTTCGGCATGACCGTAAACTATAAATGGTAGCGGAGTAAGTACCTTGAGCCGTACGAAGATAAAGCCAAGTTCCAGGCGTGAATTCCTGGGAGGGCTTTTGGGCGCGGCGGGCTGCACGGCGGCCGTGACTGCCACTCACAAGGTGGGGTGAGCATGGCGATGCCGCGGATCAGCGACTCAGTGTCCCGATCACTGACCGATCTGGAGTCTATGCAGGCCATCGCGCAACAGCTGGCGGCGCATAGTCGTGGCATCGATCGCGCCGACTTCCCGGTTCTGGCGGGGGCCTATCACGCGGACGCCACCGTTGACTACGGGTTCTTCGTCGGCGCTGCGAGCGATCTGGCGGGCATTCTCGCGGGCGCACAGAAGAGTCAGCCCGTGACTCTGCACCGCACCTGCAACCGGTGGATCAGAGTCGACGGACTTCGCGGTCGCTCCGAGAGCTATGTACTGGCTTACCTGGAAAGCCCCGCTTCCGGCGGGGTCGCAGCGACACAGCGTTGGATTGGCGGCCGCTATCTGGATCGTCACGAACAACGCGATGGCCAATGGCGGCTCACCCATCGAACCTATGTGATGGATTGGAACATCAACCGCCCGAGCACGGCCGACTGGCCTGATCCGGGCATCAACTTTGCCAATTTTGTGCCGCGCGGTGGGCATGGTGCCGCCGATGCCGGCAACGTCCTGCTGGCGATGGCCGTCGCCGAGCTACAACAATCCGGAGTGCAGTCGATGACGAATACGATAACCGAAGCGCAGATCGACGCAATCTTGTCGAAGCAGGCACTACACGAATTATCCATGGGTTACGCTCGGGCGGCAGACCGCGCCGATGCAGCGCTGATGCGCTCGCTGTTTCATGACGACGCAATCGTCATCTCCGGGGTGGTCAACGGCAATGGTGCGGATTTCGCCACGGGGGTCACCGCATTCATTGCCGGGAATTTTCAGCGCTGTTTTCACTCCGTCGCGAATGAGTGTTTTCAAGTGAACGGCGATGACGCGGTGGGCGAAAGCTACGTCATCGCTTACACGTCCGCCAACGGCAGTGACACGATGACGGGCGGCCGATATATCGACGCGTTCCAGCGGCGAAAGGGCGTATGGAAATTCAAGACGCGCTCCTTCGTCGTGGATTACTCGGCGACTCACCCGACTACGCACTCCAATGAAGGACTGTATGCCGGGCTTACGACGCATGGCTGCTTTGGCTCGGCCGATCCGGTTTACGCGTTTTGGAAAGAACCGGTTTAGAAGGGGGTTGCGATCACATGAGCAAATTCGACGCCGACGCTGAACTGCGCGACCTGTGCGCGCGCCGCGATATCCACGACGCCGTGTGCCGGTATATGCGCGGCCAGGACCGGCTCATGCCCAAGCTCCACATCAGCGCTTTTCATGACGACGCCTACGTGGATTGCGGCTTGTTCGCCGGCAGCGCGCAAGGGTTTGTCGACTTCGCGCAGGGATTTCTGGAGAAGCTTAAATCCAGCCACCACATGATCGGGCAGGTTCACATTCAGGTGAATGGCAACGTGGCGCAGGGCGAGGTGTACTTCATCGCCTGGCATCGACTCGACGACAATGGCGTGGAGAAGGATCTGCTCGTGTCGGGACGCTATATCGACCAATACGAGGACCGCGGCACGGGCTGGAAGATCGCCAAGCGGCGCGAACTCATCGACTGGGCGCGCACCGATCCGGCGGCCGACAGCTTCCTGCGCGATTCGCCTGCCCTGGTTCTAGGCGCACGGCGTGAACAGGACTTCAGTAATCAACGTAACTGGCCAATCTGAGGCAAACCATGGGCAGACTCGACGGCAAAGTGGCGGTCATTCTCGGCGCATCGGACGAACGCAGCATGGGCGCGGCGACGGCAATGCGCTTCGCCGCCGAAGGCGCCAAGGTCGTGCTTGCAGCGCGACGGCTGGATAAATTGCAGCCCATCGCATCGGCATGCGGCGGCTTTGCAGTGGCCTGCGATATCACGCAGGAGGCGGACCTTGCTGCGCTGGCCAAAGCGGCGGTGACAAAATACGGCAAGCTCGACATTGCCATCAATTTTTCGGGGGTGAATTCCTCCGCGCCGGTGTCGGAAGTGACCCGCGAGACGCTGCTCGAAGCGTGCGAGGTTCACTTCATTGGCGCGACGCTGTTCTTCAAGCACATGGGCGCCGCAATGTCCTCCGGCGGGTCGATGATCACCACCTCATCGTTGACGGTATTGACCGCGCCGCCGGGTCTGGCCGCGTACGCGGGAACCAAGAGCGGCGTGGATCAGATCGTGCGCATCGCGGCGGTGGAGTACGGCGCCAAGGGCATCCGCGTCAATTCCATCGCACCAGGTTTCACTCGGTCGGCCATGACCGAAGGATACTTTGCCATTCCAACGATCGAAGCGTCGTTCATTCGCGAGATTCCGCTCGGTCGTCTCGTCACCGTCAAAGACATCGCCAATACGGCGTTGTGGCTGGCCTCCGACGAAGCCTTCATCACCGGCCAGGTGATCGATATCACCGGCGGTCAATCGCTGCGGCGAGTGCCCACCGGTGAGGAAATGATGCGCTGATCCATCGCCAGCATGAT
Source organism: Pseudomonadota bacterium (assembly GCA_031394735.1). GTDB lineage: Bacteria > Pseudomonadota > Gammaproteobacteria > Steroidobacterales > Steroidobacteraceae > TMP-86. The sequence continues at coordinate 29,743 of JANMXI010000179.1, forward strand.
CAAGATCGTCACCCTACTGAAGCGCAAGACTGGCATGTCGCGCGATGCATTCATCGCGCACTATGAGCAAGTCCACGCGCCGCTTGCGGTGACGCTGATCCCCGGTCTCGTCGGCTATCGCCGCAGTTACATCGATCCGTCGCGACCTGCGTTCGGTCAAAACTCCGAATCGCCTGGATTCGATGCCATCACCGAGCTCCTGTTCGCCGATGAAGCGGCTTATGAAGGAGCGCTTGCGGCATTCGCCCGTCCTGAAGTCGCGGCGGCCATCGCCGCGGATGAAGAGAATCTGTTTGATCGCACCTGTATCAAGGCGTACGTCGTCGAGGAACACCGCTCCACGTTCAAAGGGGAATATCGATGAGTTTCAAAGGACCTTTCGAAGACCGGTTGGCAATCCGCGAATTGGTGGACAGCTACGGCGATGCCGTTTGCCGGCACGATGCGAAGGATTGGGGCGACAACTGGGCCACCGATGCCGTTTGGAATTTGAATCTGCCCAATTTGCCGAAGGTTGACGGGCGTGCTGCCATTGTCGACCTGTGGGTGAAGGCCATGGACGCCTATGAGTGGGTCATCATGTCCTCGAAGCCCGGAGAGATCATCGTTTCAGGCAACGAGGGAACCGGACGGTTCTTCACCTGGGAGGTCACGCGCTTGAAGGGCGGCGAAGAGCAGCGTATCAACGGCCGCTACGACGACACCTACGTCAAGCGAGAGGGGCGTTGGTACTTCAAATCACGGACCTACAAGATGCTGCACATCCAGTCCTTGGGCGTGAAGGAAACTGCTGAGGTCTATACCCACTGAGACGGGGCGGCAGCAATTGCAGCCCATCAGGTCCCACCGTAATGACGGAATTGGGGAACAAGTTGTAGATGATGTAGTCGGTGAGCTGATAGTCCTGTCGCTGCCACACGCGCAACTGCATGACGCGATCAATGCGTATCCTTGGCCATTGCCTGAAATCCCGCCGCGCAGAACTTCAGCAGCTTGGGCACGATCTGGTCCAGATCCGATGAGCGGTACTTGCCGCCGGTCTGCTGATCGATCACGCCAGATTCCACCAGGATGTGCGTGATCGCCGCCTGATAAAAGTAGAACGACCACTGCAGGTTGGCATCGCTCATCTGCGGATAGACGGCGCGTAATGCTGCGATGAAGGCCTGCACCACCGGTTCATAGTGCTCCGGCATCGCACTCAAAAAGGTTGCCTGTTGTGGCAGGTTGGCCACCTGGGCCATCAACCGCACGTAGTTTTTCCAACCCGGGCCGCCGCGCATGGACCGCTCCACCACCGGCGCGAGGAAGGCGCGCAGGATGGACTCGAGCCGGGATCGTCCTCTTCGCACCTCGAGCGCTGCCCGCAGGGCCTGACTGAGCGCTTGGGCATTGGCCGGCGCGCGCCGTTCGATGACCGCGCGGAACAGACCCTCTTTGCTGCCGAAGTGATAGCTGAGAAGGGCCAGGGGCACTCCAGCTGCCTGCGCGATATCGCGCAGCGACGTGCCGTGGAACCCGCGCTGCACAAATACTGCTTCGGCGGAGTCGAGAATTTTCTCCTTCTTTTGCGTAGCCCGGCGTCTGTCGATCTTGACGCGGTCGGCAGTGGAGGCCGTGGTCTTTTTTGCGGTCATCTTGATTCGCCCCTGGTGGCAGCAAAGATGCCGGCCATGGCGTGTACCTCACGTTAATGATAGTTGATCGAACGTCCAACCAATTTCATTATGCTTCGAAACGGCGCGGGTAGACAACTCCTGGGGGGGTTCCAGATGAGCAGGACGACAGCAGCCAACTTACCGGTATGGCAACCGATTCGGCAATGCAGGTTCATGCAGAACAGCTGGGTGGTGCATGACATCGATGCCGCCATGGCCCTATGGACCCGCACTGCCGGCGTCGGTCCGTTCTTCGTGGTCAAGGGCATCACCCTTGAGGATCAGCGCTATCGGGGTAAGCCCGCCGGCCAATCCATCGAGGTCACCTTCGCGCTCGCGCAGGCGGGCGATCTGCAGATCGAGCTGGTGTGCCAGCACAACGACGTGCCCTCCGCCTACCGCGACACGGTGCCTGCCGGCCGCTCGGCCTTTCATCACATGGCGCTGTACACGCACGACTACGACAAGGATCGGCAGGACTACCTGGGCGCTGGCTGCGCCGAGGCTTTCAGCGGCGCCTTCGCCGGCAAACGTTTCTGCTACATCGACACCAGCGCCAGCCTCGGCTGCATGGTGGAACTGATCGAAGCGAGCGCGGCGCAGGAGGAGTTCTTCAAGCGCATCGCGGGCGCCGCGCAAGGTTGGGATGGCACCGAGCCAGTGAGGCCCGCGTTCTAGAACGTCGGACACCCGCCGGCGCACGACATTCGACTATCAATCATTGGGGAGTTAGAAATGAAGACCTCGATAATCCTTGGAACACTCGTCGCTTGCTGCGCGGGTTCAACGGCGGCGCTGGCTACAAGATCGGCCTGGATGATCAGATCAACGACAACACCATGCTGTACGGCTACTACGCGCGCGGCTTCAAGTCGGGCGGCTTCACCGGACGAATCGCGCGGCCCGAGGATATCGGCCCGTTCAACCCCGAACACGTCGATACCATCGAAGTCGGCTTGAAAAGCGACTGGCTGGCGCGTCGTTTGCGCACCAACGTGGCGGTGTTCTACAACCTGTACAAGGACATGCAGGTGACGCAGAACATCACCTACCTGGACGGCCGCAACAGCGCCAGCATCATCAATGCCGGTCGCGCCAAGACCAAGGGCGTGGAACTGGAAGTGACGGCGCTGCCGGTTGAAGCGCTCACCCTGAGCGCATCGCTTGCGTATCTCGACGCCAAGTACACCGAATACAACACGTTGGTGTTGAACGGCAGCACCGGCCAGCTCGAGACCGTGAGCTACGCGAGCAACCAACTCATGAATGCGCCGAAGTTCAGCGGCAGCGTCAGCATCAACTACGCCGTGCAGGTGGGCGCCGGCAAGGCTGAGTTCTTCCTGCAGGACAACTACACAAGCTCCAAGTACACCAATTTCGACGATCTGGCGCAGGAACTGATCCCGAGCGTCAATCTCGTCAACGCCAAGATGTCCTGGTCGCCCGACGATGATCGATGGACCGTTGGTCTGTACGGCCGCAACCTGACCGACAAACGCTACTTCGGCCAAAAGTTGTATCTGGCCGGCGTGTCCGGCATTGCCTCGCTCGGGCCGCCGCGCGAATACGGCGTTGATTTCCAATACCGCTGGTAACCGCTTTCAAGGAGCATGCATGAACGCAAAACTGGACAGGCCGTTAAAGCAGAGCGAGCCCGCGCTGCGCGGCGACGCCATCGACTCTGCGCGCTATCTGTCGAAGGACTACTGTCGTGACGAATGGACGCGCATGTGGATGCGCACCTGGCAGATCGGCGGCATGGCGTACCAGGCGAAGCAGCCCGGCGACTTCATCGTCGCCGATCTCGGGCCTGAGTCGGTGCTGTTGGTAAGACAAGAGGATGGACGCCTGAAGGCGTTCTACAACGTGTGCCCGCATCGCGGCACGCGGTTGCTGTCAGGGCCGGACGGACATGTGGCCAAGATCACCTGCCCGTATCACGGCTGGCAATTCAATCCGGCCGGCGCGTGCACGCATGTGCCCAATGCCGGGGACTTCAAGCAGGGCAACCCGTGCACCCACGTTCACCTGGCCGAGATCCGCTGCGAGGAGTTGTTTGGCTTTGCCTGGTTCAACATGGACCCACAGGCGCCTTCGCTGCGCGACGCCTTAGGCAGCACCGTGGTGGAGGAGATCGGTTCGTATCGCATGGAAGGCATGGTGCGCGTGCTGAACATGACCGCCAGAGCGGAGTGCAACTGGAAGATCATCACCGACAACTTCAACGAGGCGTATCACGTGCAGGTGCTGCACCCGCAGCTCATCCCCTACATCGAAAGCGATGGCGACGAAGCGCAGTTCGACATGCTGGTGAACGGCCATAACCGCGGCTGGTTCCCGGCGCATGCGCCCGGCAAGCTGTTTCAGGGCGACGCGCCGGCAGAACCGCTGATCAGCATGATGGCCGAATGGGGGCTGGATGCCTCCAAGTATCACGGCGCGCAAGCCATGCACCGCATACGCACCGACCTGCAGCAGCAGAAGCGCAAGCTCGGCCCGTCGCGCGGCTATGTGCACTATCAGCATCTGGCCGATTACCAACTCACCGACTACATCATCTACAACCTCTTCCCCAACTCGGTGATCACGGTGGGGCCGGATGGCGTGCAGTTGTTGCGGCCGCGACCGCACCCGACGGATCCCGAGCAATGCCTGTTCGATCATTGGTGGATGGTGCCGCAGATCGCCGGGCGCACCTTCACGCCCTCGCCCGCGGGCGGACCGGACCTGCCGTTGGAGGATGCGCCGCTGGAGACCATCGTCTATGGCGAAAAGACGCTCGGCACCACGTCCGATCAGGACATCAGCATCGCAGCGGTGCAGCAGGCCGGATTGCACTCGAAGGGATTCGGCCATTTCTATCTGTGCCATCAGGAGCGCCGCGTGCAGCGCTTTCATGAAGTGCTGAACGACTACATGGCGCGAAGCTGACAAATAAGGAGCGAAACATGTCGAGCATTGAAGCAAGGCTGAAGATCATTGAGGACCGGATGGCCATCCAGGATGTGCTGAACGGGTTCTGCAATGCGGTGGATTCACTCTCGGACATGGACGGGCTGCTGAAGTGCTTCACGCCTGATGCCATATTCGATTTGTCGGGGATCCATCTGCCGAAGTTCGAAACCCATACGGCCATTCGGGGGTTCTTCACCGAGGTGTTCAAGGGCATGACGCATCATGCACATCTGTCCGCCAACTTCACCGTGGATGCGCTGGCGGAGAATTCGGCCAGCGCGCGTGCCGCGGTGCTGGGCACGGGCGTTGCCAGCGACGGCAACAGTGTGCTGGTGTACGTGCGCTATTTCCTGGATTTCGCGCGCACGTCCTCGGGGTGGAAGATCAAGCAACTGCGCGAGGCAGCACTGATGCCACTGCCTGCGTCGCTAACGGAGATTCATGCCCGCTGAGGCACGCGCGAGCTGATTGCGCCGGTATCGCCAGGCGCTCAGCGCATCGGTGCAGGAAATCATCAAAGGTGCCAGGTTTCGATCCGGCATTCGGTCATGTCTACGATCTGGATACAATTAATCTGCGCAGCGCGCAGCAAGGATTTCGCGCCGCGAAAAAGCGCGGCGCCACGTTGGGCAATTATCAGGAAGTGCGCATCCGCCATTTTCAAAGAACGGTGGACAAATATTTGAACAAAAAACCCGACCCGGTGCACAGCGATGGTCATTAAAGGGCAGAATGCGGCGCTCGTCATGCCGAGGCGTACGCGCCACTATATTCGCAAACACTGCATCTGAACGGCAACCCGTCAGCGGCCACACGATGCACCACCCGCTCCGGTGGGAGTGGTGTTACCGCACGCCCGGTCTTGCGCTCGTACGGACATATGATACTATACGTACGTACAAAATTCTTGGAGGCGCTATGACGGTCAACAAAAAGCAAGCACCTCACCGCTCGGAAGGGCGCCGTGGCAAAGTCCGTAAGGAGTTTTGGCTCGACCCTAAGGCGTTGCGTCGCGCGCAGGCGATCCTGAATACTTCTACCGAGCGCGAGACCGTAGAGAAGGCGCTGGATCTTGTCGCCTTTGGGGCCGAGGTTCAGGTCGGAGTTGCTGCCTTGGCAGGACTGGCGCTCGGCCAGCGTGCCTGAGTTGCGCAAGTACGCTCTCGATACCAACTGCTACATTGACGCGAGCCGCAGCCCGGCAGACTTCACCGCGTTGCAGGAGTTTGTCGCTCGGACGGCACCTGGCCTGTACGTCAGTAGTATCGTGGCGGCAGAATTGCTGGGTGGCGCACGGTCTGTAAAGGACCGCAAGTTGCTCGAGGAGCGCGTGCTTGGACCGTTCGCCCGACACGGCAGAATGCTGACACCGAGTGCTGCCGGCTGGGATGCGCTCGGACGTACCTTGGCCTCAGTGCACGAGCGCGAAGGTTTGCAGCTTGCTCAAGTGTCTCGCAGCTTTGCCTTCGACGTTCTGCTTGCGTACTCGTGCCGGGAGCAAGGTGTGGTTCTGGTAAGTGCCAATGCGCGGGACATGGCTCGAATCCGCCGCGTGTTTGTCTTCGAATTCACAGCACCATACCCTGCCCCTGCAGCGTACATCCGGGCGGCATCGACACCGTCATGTTGAATTCGAAGATGCAGCGCTATGTGGATCTGGGCGCGGTGAAATCCACGGACGTAGCCCATGCGGCAATCGTTGCCAATCACCCCATCGGCCGTCTCGGCCGTCCGGAGGAATTAGGTGGTGGCGTGGTGTATCTGTGCTCCTCGGCCGCCAGTTTCGTGACGGGCAGTGAACTGGTGATCGACGGGGGATTTACCTCGGTTTGACGTTCGAGCTGCTCGAGAGAATTTTGATCGACTAGGCAGGCCGCGCCATGAAGTCGTTGAGCCGCTCATGAAAGTTCTGCACGCGCCGTTCCTGATGCGCCAGATAAAACGGCTTGAAGCCGGCCGAGTGTAGTCCCGCCTGCTGTTGGGCCGCGATGCTCAGATCCTGATCCGCCGTTCGTCCAAGCGATTTCTCGCCGTACTTCACGACTTCCAATTCGGCATCGGTGACGGGAAGGTCCGGTCCGCCGGCGGGCGAGGGGGTGTGCGTGCGTCCTTCAATCTCCGGCACCAGCCACCAATGATCGAAGAAGCAGATTTCCGCATTGCTGGCGTGTGGACGGGGCCGCAACAATTGCACCCCATCAGGTCCCACCGTAATGACGGAGTTGGGGAACAGGTTGTAGATGATGTAATCGGTGAGCTGAAAATCCTTCAAGTGATCGTAGTGCTTGAAGCCACGACCCGGTCCCAGCTTGCGCTTTTGCTTTTGGATGTCGGTGCGGATTCGTCGCAGTGCGTCTTGTCCACTGTACTGGGCAGAGTCCAATCCCCACTCGGCCATCAGGAAATTCAGCGGCTCGCCCACTTTGTCACTCTTGTACTGCACGGCAGGGTGATAGCCGGGGAACCAGCCGCGGTTGTGACCGTTCTGCAGCAGGTCGAATTGGCAGACGTCACCGTCGTTTTCGATGTAGGGAATCAGCTCGGGGTGCAGCACCTGGACGTGATACGCCTCGTTGAAATTGTCGGTGATGATTTTCCAATTGTTATTCGACTCCGCGGTGATGTTCAGAACGCGGACCATGTTCTCCATCTTGTAGGAGCCGATCTCCTCGACCACCGCGCTACCCAGCGCGTCTTTCAACGTTGGCGCCTTGGCATCCATGTTGAACCACACGAAGCCGAACAATTCCTCGCAGCGCACCTCGACCAGCCGTAATTTGCCGCACGGATTGCCTTGGCGGAAATCAGACGCGTTCGGCAAGCCCGTCAGCAGTCCGGTCTGATCGAATTCCCAGCCGTGATAGGGACAGGTGATTTTACTGGCGAATCCGTCCGGTCCCTGCAGCAGTCGCGTGCCGCGATGCAGACACACATTGTAAAACGCGCGGAATTTGCCGTCGTCCTGCCGGATGATGAGAATCGACTCTGGTCCCAGATCCGCGACCAGGTAATCGCCGGGCTGCGGCGCTTGATAGCTCATGCCGCCGATCTGCCAGGTGCGCATCCACATGCGCTGCCATTCCTGCCGGAAATACTCGCTGGAGATATAGCGTTCAGCCGTGATGGGGTCGTTGCGCAGTGCGGGCTCGGCCACTTTCAGGGGGCGGTCGACATGGGCGTTCATGGGCAGTACTCGCAGAGGATTTTTCCAACCCCGATTGTGTGCCCGAAGCCGGTAATTGCGAAGCTCTGACTAGTGTCAGGCGAGTGGCAGCAGTGTCGATTCTTTGATGGTCGTCACCGCGACGGCGGAATTGACTGATTGCACGCAGGGGATGCGCGACAGGTAGTCCAGATAGAACGCCTCGTAGGCCTTGATGTTCCTGGCCACGATCTTCAGCAGGAAATCCCATTCGCCCGTCAGAGTGTGGCAGTCGAGCACTTCAGAACGGTCGCGAATCGCAGCCTCGAATTGCGCGATGGCGTTGCGGCTGGTGGTTGCAAGCTTCACATGCGCGAAAATGGTCAGATCCAATCCGAGGGCCGCGCGGTCCAAAAGCGCCACGCGCGCCTTGATAACGCCGGCGGCTTCGAGTTGCTGGATGCGGCGCCAGCAGGTGGTGGTCGAGATGCGAATTCGAGCTGCCACGTCCGCCACCGACAGAGCGCCTTCGCGCTGCAGAATATCGAGCAGGCGCAGATCCACCTTGTCGATGCCTGGATGAAGTGTTTTTTCCATAATTAGCAAAGTATTGGAATGAACGTACCGTATTATTGCGCTGCATACCTGTAAACACAACATCATGCTGCATGCGCGCGTAAATTAGCGGGCCATGAACAGACCCTCCCGACTGCATGTTCCCCGTGTGCCGGCCCGTCCGGGCGAAGCACCGGATTTTTCCTATGTGGATTTGTCGCCCGCCGGTTCGGTGGCAAGGCCGGATGTGAACGCGCGGGCGCGCGACATTTCCTTCCTGTCCGTCGAACTGGTGCGCGTGCTGGACGACAACGGCGAAGCGCTGGGTCCGTGGCATCCCCATCTGGACGTTCACGAGCTGCAGCTTGGGCTGCGCCATATGTTGCTGACGCGAGTCTTCGATGACCGCATGCAGCGCACGCAACGTCAGGGACGCATTTCCTTCTATATTCGTTCACTTGGCGAAGAGGCGGTGTCGGTGGCGCAGGCCATGGCGCTGCGTCCCAGTGACATGCTGTTTCCCTCGTATCGCAATCAGGGCGTTAACATCGTTCGCGGTCGGCCGCTGGTGGACCTGATGTGTCAGCTGCTGTCGAACACGCGCGACATGTGCAAGGGCCGGCAGCTCCCCGTCATGTATCACTGGAAGGCGGGAAATATTTTTTCCATCTCCGGCAATCTCGCGACACAATTCCCGCAGGCCGTGGGCTGGGCGATGGCGGCCGCGATTCGCGGCGAAGATCATGTTGCCGCCTCCTGGATCGGCGAGGGCAGTAGCGCGGAGGCGGATTTCCATCACGCCTTGTTGTTCGCCTCGGTGTATCAGGCGCCGGTGATTCTGAACGTCGTCAACAATCAATGGGCGATCTCCACCTTTCAAGGATTCGCAGGTGGTGAGCAACGCTCTTTCGCCGCTCGCGGTCCGGGGTACGGAATCGCCGGCATTCGCGTCGATGGCAATGATTTCCTTGCTGTGTACGCGATCACGCAATGGGCGGCGGAACGCGCGCGCACCGGCGCCGGTCCCACGCTGGTCGAACTGGTCACGTATCGCGCCTCGGCGCATTCGACCAGCGATGATCCGGCCCGCTATCGCCCCAAGGACGATTTCGATCGATGGCCGCTGGGAGATCCCATCGCGCGACTCAAGCAGCATTTGATTCGTCTCGGCGAATGGAGCGAGCAGCGCCATCAGGCGCTGACGACCGAACTCGAAGAACTGGTGGCCGCGAATTGGAAGGAGGCCGTCACCTACGGCACTTTGAACGAAGGTCCGCGGCTGAACCCGGATTTGTTGTTCGAAGACGTGTTCAAGGAACTTCCGCCGCATCTGCAGCGGCAGCGCGAGCAGATGCGTGCCGAAATTGCGAAGAAGGACTGACGCATGGCACAGATGAACATGATTCAAGCCTTGAACTCCGCGATGGACATCATGCTCACGCGCGATCCCAGCGTCGTGTTGATGGGCGAGGACATCGGTTATTTCGGCGGCGTGTTCCGCACCACCGAAGGTTTGCAGCGCAAGCACGGCGAGCATCGCGTGCTGGATACGCCGATCGCCGAGGGCGGCATCATCGCCGCGGCCATCGGCATGGGCGTGAACGGACTGCGACCCGTCGCGGAGATTCAGTTCGCCGACTACATCTATCCGGGCTTCGATCAGATCGTCAGCGAACTGGCGCGCCTGCGCTTTCGCACCGCCGGCGATTTCTTTGCGCCGGTCACCATTCGCACGCCCTGCGGTGGCGGCATCCGCGGTGGACAAACGCACTCGCAAAGCCCGGAAGGCATTTTCACGCACGTGTGCGGCGTCAAAGTGGTGATGCCGTCCAATCCGTATGATGCCAAGGGCATGCTCATCGCCTCGATCGAGGACGATGATCCGGTGCTGTTCTTCGAGCCCAAGCGCTTGTACAACGGCCCCTTCGACGGTGATCCGAACAAGCCTGCCGTTCCCTGGAGCACGCATCCCAAAGGTCATGTGCCCGATGGCTATTACACCGTGCCGCTGGGCAAGGCCGACATCGTCAAGACCGGCAAGGATTTGACCATCGTCACCTATGGCACGATGACCTTCGTCGCCACGGCGGCCGCGGCCGCCATGGGGTTGGACGCCGAGGTCATCGACCTGCGCACCATGGTGCCGCTGGATACCGACACCATCTGCACCTCGGTGAAGAAAACCGGTCGCTGCGTGGTGGCGCATGAGGCGACGCGGTTCTCCGGGTTCGGCGCCGAGCTCGTAGCTCTGATTCAGGAGGAGTGCTTCTGGAATCTGGAGGCGCCGATCCAGCGTGTGGCGGGTTGGGACACTCCCTATCCGCACGCCTTCGAGTGGGAGTATTTTCCGGGACAAGCGCGTGTCACCACGGCGCTCAAAGCCGTCATGGAGGCCGCGTGAGTCAATATATTTTCAAAATGCCGGACCTGGGTGAAGGCACGGTTGAAGCCGAGGTCGTGGCCTGGCACGTGAAGGTTGGCGACGAGGTCACCGAAGACAAGATCATCGCCGAAATCATGACCGACAAGGCGGCGGTGGAGATTCCCTCGCCGGTGACGGGCCGCATCGTGTCCTTGAACGGCTCACCCGGCGACAAGATTCCGGTCGGCGCGCCGCTGATCGTGTTCGA
>JANMXI010000180.1:0-5276 GCA_031394735.1 Pseudomonadota bacterium
GGGCAACTCAATCACGTCGAGTCCTGTCGCGACGTCATCCTGCGGCTGACAACCGAATTCGCCGACGCGTTTGAGCGGTTGGCGGCGCTCGTTGCACAGGATGAGTAGGCATCTCGCGGCCGTGAACGCGCTTAGTGCTTCCTGCTTTGCACGCGATTCCGGTAGCCAATCGGGCTTTCGCCCGTCCATCGCTTGAAGGCTCGGGAGAAGTTGGCCGAGTCAGTGAAGCCGAGCATGTACCCGACTTCCGACACCTGCAACTTCGAATCCCTCAGCTTCATTTTTGCGAGATACAGGCGCGTTTGGTCTAAAACGGTCTGATAGTTCGTCTGGCACTCGGCGAGCCTTTGGTGGATTTGCCGGGAATTCAGCCCGGTGCGAGCGGTCACGAACTCGAGGGACACGCTGTCCGTCTCCTGAAGGCAGGAGACTATGGCGAGTTGGATCTGTCCGATGATGTCACCGCCATCGAGCCGCACGAGATACGACATCGCGCTTACGTCCTGCGCGCTGGCAAGTTCCTCGCTGCCGGCGCGCAAAGGTTGAGTGACGGATTCTTTGGAGAGTTCCAAGGCGCACTGACGGCACCCGAATGCAACGGGTGCCTCGAACCTTCCCTCGTACAGATCCGCGTCAGCGCTGGGACTCGAATGCATCAGCTCTACACCCATCAATCGAAGCTGTGGCGAACTGACCTGTCGCATGAGGTCGTATATGAACGATAGCCAAGAGTCCTGCGCATGCACGCTCATGGGGCCGAATGCGTGCGTAACCAGCCTGTAAGAATCCGGCCGCGACTCGAGAACGAGTTTGCCGGAGCCGCCGATAATAGGCATAAACCGCGCAAGCCGCTGGCAGAACGACAATAGGGTTCCACTGGCTAGCAAGCCTAAGCCGAGGACGTGAAGGTTCGGCGGCCGCATAAAGCGCATGGAATTCAGGCCAAAGCACCGATCACCTGTCGCCTCGGCACCCAAGCGTAGAACCTCGGGGAGCAGAAAACTCGAGAAGCGGTTCAGAGGATTGTTCGACAGCTCGTTGAACACGCCCGCGGACTTGAGCACGTCCGAGGAGTCGATGCCCTTGGCTTCCAGTTCGTCGGCGATGCCAAACAGATAGCCAACCATGATGGTCGACACTGTTTCCCGGTTGACGGAGTGCAGCATCGGACGACCCCTTAAATGATCAATGCGGATGGACCATTTTCTAAAGTCTATTGTAGCAATACTTTCTTCAACTGCGTCGACAGTGTAGTCGGCCTGTCAGTTCGCATTCTTGCCGAGATCGAAAGCGAGCAGGACGTTGCCGCCCATGCCCAGCGTCAGGAAGCCGGCGCCGCTCATGATGTACAACCGGCCACCGGCAACGGCAGGGCCGCCGTACGCAAAAGAGCCGCCGCGACCCTTGCGACCGTTCACACCGGAGAACTCCCGGTAGGCGTCGAAGTTCCAGACCTCCTTGCCGGTATCCGCCACGAAGCCACGCAGGACGCCGTCGCCGCCGCCGGCAAACACGACGTCGCCCACCACTGTCGGCGGTGACATAAAGGCGCGTACGCACCCCTGCTTCTCGCGGCCCTTGCAGGCGTCCTTGGCGGACTGGTACTTCCAGGCGACCTTGCCCGTCTCGAGATCCACCGCGTTCAAGGTGCCGCCCACGCCGGATGTGGTCCAGGAGTCGAAGATGTTCGGATCGGGAGTGACGTCCGAAATCGGCACGAACGCGTAACGGCCGTTGGTTGCCAAGCCATATTGGATGCCGCCCACGTGGCCGCCCGCACCAAGGCGGATCTGCCACGCCACGTGGCCATCATCCGGATTGAGGGCGAAGAAGATGCCGCCCTTGGTGCCGGCCAGCAGCAGCGACTTCCCGGACGGGGTTTTGACGAGCACCGGCGGCGTGGAAATGTCCATGTCGCTGTCGTCCTCCTTCTCTGGATTGGAGCAAGAGCCCTGCACCGGGTCTATGGCAGGCATGCACCCAACTTCCCAGAAGTCGGCGCCACCGGTCGCCTCCGGTGCGACCGGTGTGGCCCAGATCTTTCGGCCGGTGGCCGGGTCGAGAGCGACGATGGCGTCGGATTCCTTGACCTGCGGGCCGGCCTGGCGCACCGTCGACCCCGTGTACTGATTGCCGGTGGCAATGTAGAGACGATGCCGCTCATGGTCGACGCTGATGCCGGACCAGACCGGAACACCGGACGGACCGTAGCGGTTCACGCCAGTCGACGTCCGGCCGATAAATCGAGGCGCCTCCTCGATCATCATCGAGCGCCACAGAAACTCACCGGTCTTCGCGTTCAGCGCGACAACCGAACCGCGGAAGCTGCAGCAGGGATTGCCGACCTGCCAGCTGTTCATTTCCTCCCACGACGACAAGGGCACGTAGACAACGCCGTCCGTCAGCGTGACATTGCCCGTGACGCGTGCCGTCGGAGCGGAGTCGACATGCTTGAACCACAGCAGCCGCCCCGTGTTGGCGTCGAGGCCATAGGCGTTCGCGCGCACGTCTCCGAATACGATGATGCCATCCTCGAGTGCGACGTTCGATCGGATCCGGTCCTGCGCATGGAACTTCCAGACTGCACAACCAGATGCGGCATCGAGCGCATAGACCCAGCGGTTGAAGTTCGCGGTGAACACGCGGTTGCCGACGATGGTCACCGGGTTGCCGGCGCCATCCTGAACCGCGATCGGCAGGGCGACGGCGTAGGCGAGTTGGGTGTGCTTTGCGTCCGCCGCAGTGAGCGACGTACCGACCGCGACGCGTTGGAAGGTGTTGTCGTACGAAGTGCCGCGCCACGACGCCGAAGACCCGTTGCCAGGATTCCACTTTGGCGGGTCCTTACACATCGGCACTCCGCCATCCTGCGGTGGCTTGTCAGTGCTCAAGGTGCTGACCCATTCGGCGAGCATGTGTCGCTGGCCGGTGTCGAGGCCGTTCGCATATTCTTGCATTGGGCCGTTCCACAGAATGTCCTCGATCTCCGCCGCCGTCAGGCGGCCGAGCTGTGTCGGGGACGGGATCAGGAAGCCGCTAGCGTGACAGACCGCGCAGCGGGCACCGAAAAGGGCCGGCGCGTCGGCGATCTTCCGCCACGAATCCGCGCCGTTGGCGGTGGGGACCGGCGCCTGATCCACCGAAGCAGCGCGCGTGATGTCCGACTGGGCCAGGCACGCGCAACCGACCACCCAAGTGACGATGACCATGCCGACGCTATTTAGGAATCTACCCATTTGCGCTTTGTTCACAACACCACCTCCACTGTCGCAATCAACACGCCAGCGATTTCAACTATTGACGTGCCAAAGTGTCCTCGGATCCCTGCCTAGTTGCGGATTGGCGTTGACTCCGCGACCGCGGTCCGTCACCCACCGGTCAGCGCGTCTGCCGAATCTCAATGATCATGTCGTACGCCGAGGCGCTCCCGTTGGGCAACCGTTTCGAATCTCTAACGCGTGCCTTCATTACGCCCGTCGCTCCCAAGTACTTGCCCACGCCGCCGAGAATGGCGAATTGGAGGTCTCCCTTCGTGTCGGTGAAGGCGCCCTCGAGGACCAGCCAATCCGCTCCGATGACGAGTTCGAATAGACATTGCCAGGTCTTGCCAACAACCACGCTGACGCACGAACCCTGCGCGGTACCGACACGCCGAGTGTTCGTCGCGTCGAAGACGGGATTGGCGAAAACAAGCTTGTCGCCCACGGAGTCGGCCTCACCGTTGACGTGGATCACGGTGTCGGTCGTGGGCCGTTCGACAACGTGCAGCGTCTGGCCAGCGATGGCCGCCGTACTGCCGCAGGCGAAGAGCAGAGCGGCGGCGAGTCCCCGGCGAGTCATCTCGCCGGGATGTCGAGCAACGCATAGGTGCCTGTCATGCTCGAGCATCGTTAGTGTCTTCATGACAACTCTCCCGTGTTGATTCAATGATGGATGTTGGCCATCTTGTCGATGTTAGGCAGATAAGCCTATAAATGTCAAAGGATCGTTGGATACGTGAATCCAAGGGTCTAACAACTGAGAATAGCGGCGCCATTCAATTGACATTTATAGGTAGATCTGCCTAAGTTATTATTGACGGCCGACAGTCATGTTGAGCTCGGCAGCTTGGTAAGGAATGGATACCAGGTGAAGTAACGCCGATCGCAGTACCGCGATCGGCTGGCAAGACCGCTTATTCAAAACTGTATCGAGGTGTGAACGATGGCACGAATACCAGAGGAACGACTGGCAAAATACCGGCGTTTGGCAGAACAGGGACTGTTCGATGTGAAGGACGACGGCATTCGTGCGTTCCTACAAAGAGGTGTCGCAGAGGGGATCGACCCGTTTGGAGTCAGCACCTCCTCTCCGTTGAACACGTTTTTTCGCGCGCCGTACGTACGCGATGGGTCCACTCTGGATATTGCGCTAGTTGGTATTCCAATGGATATCACTGCTCCGCTTCATTCTGGCACCCAACTCGGACCGCGCGAGCTACGCAAGTGGAGCCAAGGTTACGCGGCCATCCACAACGTGTGGAAGACATGCCCGTTTGATATGTGCAACATCGGCGATGTCGGCGATGTCCCGATGGAGGGCTACTCGATCGCGCTTCGGGTGGAGCAGATTCGCAAGTTCTTCGATGTCTTTGTCGAACAGAATGTGAATACGCTGACCGCAGGCGGCGAACACACCATGACCCTTCCGATTCTGTGGGCGCTGGGCAAGAACGAGCCGCTCGCCGTAGTGCACCTCGACTCTCACGGGGATACGACGGGGTCCTTTGGTGGAGACGAGTACAATGACGGCGTGATTTTCCGCCGTGCTGCGGTTGAGGGCGTCATAGACCCTGAGCGCACGGTGCAGATTGGGATTCACGGCCGAGGCTCGTTTCTGTGGGACTTTTCCCATGATTCGGGAATGCGCGTGATTACCGCCGAGGAGTTCCAGGACCGCGGTGCGGCGGACGTGATGAAGGAGGTTCGTCAGATCATTGGCGACGGGCCGACCTATCTATCTGTCGACAGCGACTGCATGGATACCTCGTGCATGCCAGGTACAACTGCGCCTGAGCCGTTTGGGCTGACCGCCCGCGAGGTCCGTGACATCATCCGCGGGCTGAGAGGTGTTGATTTAGTCGGTGCGGATTTAGCCGAGATCAATCCGTTTCTTGACCCTTCCGGCGCGTCCGCCAATTTGGGTGCCGCGATCATGCTCGAGATGCTTTGCTTGCTCGCGGAGGCGCGAGTGAAGCGTACGGGGCAGACACGCAAGACTCATTGGATGTAAGGGGT
>JANMXI010000181.1:0-1582 GCA_031394735.1 Pseudomonadota bacterium
CTCAAGCTCGCACCGCTGAACTTCGGCGTGGCCGGCGGAAATCTGGAGTCGAAGATCGAAATGGACGGGCGCGAGCCGCGCATCGTTGCGCATGTCGAGGTCATCGCGAAGGGTTTGCACCTCGATCAGTTGTTCCCGGCATCGAAGCTGACTGCCAACAACGCGGGCACCCTCGGCGGCCGTGCGAAACTCGATGGCAACGGCACTTCGATGGCGCAAATGCTCGGCACCGCGAATGGCGACGCGGCGCTGATTATGGACGGCGGTTCGGTCAGCGAGTTAATGCTCAGGCTTGCAAACCTGGACATAGCGAATTCGATCGCCGCGCTGCTGGGCGGCAACAAGCAGGTTCCCATTCGCTGCATGGTGAGCAATTTCAAGGCCGCCAATGGCGACTTCAAGGTCGAAACCCTGGTACTCGATACTCCCAAGGTAAACATCACCGGCGCAGGTGACGCGAACTTCGCAGACGAATCGCTCAACATGAGATTGATCGCCCGGTCGAAGGGTTTCAGCCTCGCGTCGCTGCGGGGCCCCATCGATATTACGGGATCGTTCAAGAAACCGTCGGTGCATCCTGCATTGGGCAACGTGATCGCACGCGGTGGCGCGGCGGCCGTGCTGGGTGTGGTGACCGCGGGTATCGGCGCACTGATCCCGCTGCTTGATTTCGGCAAAGACAAAGTCAGCAACTGCACCGCGCTTATTGAGAAGGCCAAGGCGGATACCGGAGTCAAAGAAAGTGATCTCGCGCCCCGCTCTGCAGGCAAACGCTAAGGCGGCGGTCAAATTGACCGGCCGGCTCGGTTGCCACATCGAGGAACAGTGTTCTTTGAACGTTGCCCCGGGCCGCCTGCCTGAATCGAAATCAGGCCGTTTACGATGGTCAGGTTCGAAACGCAATGGCCGGGAGCGGAGCCATCAGCCGTTCTTTACTGTCGACATTCACCAAAGGATACACAGATGAACAAATTACTTTTTGCGCTCCTCGCCGGAATTGCGATTGCAAGCGTGACGGTGACCGTTCCGTCGCAAGCTGTGGCTGCCGGCGAAAATCCTGCTCCAGTCGGGACGCCCACTACCGACCGAACCGTCCCGGGTACCGGGACACTTCGCAGCGATCCGGATACTGCGACCAATGGCACGACCTCCGCGGCTGGCGCCGGGACCGTGAACAATGATCGCACCGTCCCCGGAACCGGGACTTTGGGCAGTGATCAGGCGGCGGTGTCCCATGGCACGAGTTCCGCCACCGGAGCGGGGACGCAGCAAACTGATCGCACGGTACCGGGCACCGGGACGCTAGGCAGTGACCCGGCGAGCGCAACCAACGGCACGACATCCGCGGCTGGAGCGGGAACGGGAGTTGACCGACCGCAACCGGGTGAGCGGAGCGGGACATTAGGTAGCGATCCGGCTACGGCAACCGACGGTACGAGTTCAGCCGCTGGGGCAGGGACGGCCGGACGCGACCTGAAGTCGCCTCGCAATCCCACGTCCGTGCGAAAAGCACGATGAATCGCAGGAGTGCTCCGAGGGAAAAACAATTCCTTATCGATTGCGCCAGCGCCATATAGCGTGG
>JANMXI010000182.1:0-3642 GCA_031394735.1 Pseudomonadota bacterium
GTCATAACGGCGCCGACTCGAAATCGGATGGTCGGGTAATACCGGCACGTGGGTTCGAATCCCACCCTCTCCGCCAATTTTCTCTATAGATCAATAAGTTACGGGAATATCGGTATTGACCGTTGTCGGGTTTTTGTATATTGTAGGTGTCGGGTGTTTGCAGGTTGAAATCATGGCTGCTCAAAAAACTCTGCGCGAGAAAATTGCTGCACGCGTTGCCCGCAAGCGCGATGCGGTTTTCCTGCCCCGCGAGTTCGCAGACCTCGGCGGAGAGGACCAAGTCCTGCGAGCACTTCGATCACTGGTGCGTGACGGAGAATTGATCCGACTGGGGTACGGCGTGTACGCGCTGGCTCAACGCTCCCGTCTCTCCGGGCAACCGATGCTGGCCGCCACCGATGGCTTTGTCGGGGCCGCGCGCGCAGCGTTGGATAAGCTGGGAGTCGCGTGGCAACCCACAGAGTTGGAGCAGGCTTACCGCTCAGGTCGGTCCACCCAAGTGCCGCTCAATGCCGTGGTCCGCATCAAGGGGCGCTTCGCGCGGCGGCTTGGTTACCGCGGTCACTCACTGGCAATCGAGCGATAGATCATGAGCCTTGACTGGGCTGATGTTCTGGCTGCCCAGGAGCATTTTGGCTTTGCGCGTCCGGCGCCAATCGAGAAGGACTGGCATGTGGTGCGTGCCATGAATGCATTGCTCGGCGTGAATGCGGCTCCGTTTCGATTCGTGTTCGCCGGTGGCACGTGCCTGGCGCGGGCTCACCTGCTGATTCGCCGCATGTCGGAAGATGTGGACTTTAAGGTCGTGCCGATCGGCGACACTTTGGTGAGCAACAACGCCCTGCGCGGTCAACTGCGAACTTTGCGACAGCGCGTGGTCATCGCGCTGCAAAGGGCCGGATTTCCGATCGATACCTCGGATTCGAGCCAGCTCCGTTCGCAAGATGGGAATCGCTACACGGTCATACATCTGCCCTATACAACTAACAATCGGGCAGTGGAATCTTTGCGGCCGACGATTCAGATTGAATTGAACTACTCGCACTTGCGGCAGCCCTGCATCGCTCGACCGGTGGTCTCATTCGTATCTGAGGCATTCCGTCGAAACCCGGAGATACGGGCCATCGACTGCGTCAGCATTGAGGAAAGCGTTGCCGAGAAACTGGTCGCGCTGACTCGGCGCACAGCCATGGAATTGGCGGGCATCGGCGCGTCAGCCGATCCGGCGCTGGTGCGGCACGTATACGACCTGCATATGGCTCGGGACCACTACGATCCGCCAGCAGTTGTGTCGTTGGCGCGAGAAATCATGCGCGTAGATGCTCAAGAATTTGCCGGACAGTTTCCCGCCTATTTATCGGACCCCGTGGCGCATATGAGGCGAGCGCTCGCCGCATTGAAAAGCGGCGCCCAGTACGCGCGGCGCTACGATGAGTTCCTGCAGCTCATGGTGTATGGCGATAAACCGCCTTACGTTGCCGCCCTTGCGACCGTGGCTGGTTTAGTTCGGCGATTTTGACCTAGGTGCTGTGTCTGTGGGTCAGGTCTGTCTGGAGCGCAAGCTAAAGGCAATTGCTTTTCGCCTTTCCGGATCGGCGCGAGGCGCGCAATTCCGGCACGCTGAGGCTGACCAACAGTGTCGTGAATGCCGCGGAAGTACGCGCAACCGCCGCCTGTGGGAGGCGAATTCTCATTTAGGCGGCGACGGGAATCTCGAAAAGTCCGTTGCAATGGCTTTTCCAGCCATGCTGGGCGAGTTTTGCAGCCGATGTTGAAGGATTCCCGCAAGATTCGCTGGAGTGTGACCGTAGAGGAAGCGGTGCACGCGAACTCCATTGTAGTAGCATCGGAATGCGTCGAGCTTTCGGTGAAGGTCGATCGAATTCCAAAAGAAGGTGTAGTCCAAACACTCGCGCCGGATGGTTCCGATCAGTCGTTCCACGAAAGGGTGCGACACTGGGGCGTACGGCACCGATTTGATCTCTTTGACCTCCAGGACTCGTAGGTTTGCCAGCCATCGATGAAATCGGAACAGGGGGTCGTGGTCCGTGCTGATCCGTGCGGGCAACGCATGTCCGGCTATAGCTCGATTGAACATGCGGCACACAGCCGGACCGTCGATGTACTGGCCACCGATGCCAAAGCCGATGATGCGCCGGGTAAACACATCCATGACCACCAAGACCCAGTGGCTGCGCAGCAGTATCGACTCGCAACGAAATAGATCCACGCTCCTGAAGGCTATCCTTGGTTTGTGCGAGGAAGGTGAGCCAGGACGGGCCCGAGACATCCGGATGATTTGAGCTGTAGTATTTTGCCAGGACTCTGCGTACGACGTCCTTATCAATCTGCACCGCGAAAGCATGTGAGATTTGCTCGGCGATGCGTTGATTGCCGAATCTGGGGTTGCGGAGCTTTATCTGGAGGATGACGGCGACGATTTCCTCTGTGGGGCCCTTCGGCCCCGGCTTGCGGCGGGTTCCCGCAGACGAGAACAGCCGCCGATACTTTCGATCGACCAGCGCTTTGTGGAATCGTAACAGCGTCGCCGGCGTGAGAATTGCCGCGAGCTTTGCGACGCGTCGGGGATGCACGAACGTCGCCGTCAACTCGAGCACGAATCGATCCAATGTGCTCAAGGGCGGGGAACGTCGGCGGGATCGGCCGGAGATAATCAATTGGTGTTTGAGCAAGAGGGATTCTGCGATGACGGAGCGGACGCCGCCTGGACGCGTAAGCTTGGCCAGGGTGACAATCAAATGCACCGCGAGGAGAAGCAATTCACGCATCGTCGACGCAGGCTACCAGGGATACCGGTCGGCACAAGACTGCCCAGTAGGGGTGTGTCACGCTATGATTAGCGAATTCGCACCCCACAACGACGCGCTACGCGAGACAGTGGCCCGTTACGATGCTGGCGAGGAGCGGCCGGTCGGCTTGGATGCGGCGAAGCGCGAACTGCGCAAGCGCGCCGAGTGAAAGTTAGAATCCTGGCGGCGGCGATCGAGGAGCTTTACCGTGTGCGACGCTGCTGTCCTTTCAGATATCAAGTTCTTCGAAGGGATTGAACACCTTGATTCCGGGGCGCCGGAAATCTTTGACGTTGCCGGTGGCAACGGTCAAGTGGTGGCGTCGTGCGATGGCCGCGATATAGCTGTCTTCGACGGGCATTGGCTTTCCCGCGGCTTGAAGTTGGTGTTGCTGTTCGGCCCATACGTGCGGGACAGAAACGTTAAAGCCGAGGATACGTCCGTGCATGGCGTCGATCAGATCCGTCAACCATTTCTGCAAAGCGATACGTTGCTTGCCGCGCTTACTGCGGACCCAAAAAGCCAGCTGAGCGATGACTATCGAACTGGTATAACACTCATCCTTGTGTTGTTCGAGCCAGGCGACGACGCGTGCATTCCCTGCCTTCTTCGCCGGTTGGCTCAACACATCCGAATCGAGCAACCAGCTCACAGCTTTAATCGTTTGGGAATTTCGCGGCTACGGGGTGGAAGATCGTCCATTTTGACCGGACAACTCTTGAGCATGCTGAGCCAATCGGCATTGCGCGAGATGCGCCGAAACACGATCGCATCTTCCTCGGCATCGAATTCCGCCCGAAAATGATCTCCCGGCTTGGCTGGGCCAAGCCCG
>JANMXI010000183.1:0-8158 GCA_031394735.1 Pseudomonadota bacterium
GACCACCGAGCCTGCGGACTACATCAATACGTGGGCGGTGTTCTACATTGCCACCGACGAATTCATGCACGCGGCGCGGTTTCAGCTCAACCTCACCTCCACGCGTGCAGAAGGCGTGATCGGCGGGTACCTCGACATCGAAAGCTGGTACTCGCAGATGATGCGATCGTATTCGACCCATCATCAAAGCTATGGTCAGTCCTCGGCACCGTCGATGTACAAGGCGTTGCGGCGACTTGCCGATGGCTATCCGGATAAGAGCGGTGCCAACTCGGCCATCTCCTCGGCGCTGCTCGCGCGATGGACGCAAGTGAACATCGTGCAGGACTCGAAGGCGCAGGCGGCCTCGGTGGTGCTGCAGAAACCATTGCCTCCCTATGCCGGGCCGCCGTATCCGCGGTCTATTGCGGAGGAGACTGCTGAGAGCAACACTCAAGTCGCCTCGTCAGAGGCACGATAACCTACCTGCCTCGCAGCATCCGGGTCGTCCATCAAACAGGAGAAGTGACATGGCCTTCATTGACGGTTTCGTGGCCGCAGTGCCCAAAGACAAAAAGGCAGCTTTTATCGAGCATGCCAAGACAATTGATGCTTTGTTTATGGAATTTGGCGCCACGCGCGTCGTCGAATGCTGGGGCGAGGATGTCCCGCACGGCAAGGTCACAGATTTCTTCATGGCGGTGAAGGCCGAAGAAAGCGAGACGGTTGTGTTCAGCTGGATCGAATGGCCGGACAAGCCGACGCGCGATGCAGCGATGGCGAAGATGCAAACGGACGAGCGGATGATGGGGACGATGCCGTTCGACGGCAAGCGCATGATCTATGGTGGGTTCGAGCCGGTCTTCATTCAGGAAAGATGAAATGTCCAGCTGGCACTGGCTGATGCGTCCTCCAGCATGGAGCCTCTGGACGCTTTCATCACCGCGATGCCGACGGTTATGATGCCCATACCGATTCGCCACTCACCCAAAGAACCTGCCATGAAAAACGCAATGCGAGCGCTGTATGCGTCTGTCACTTTGCTGTGCCTGGCGCCGGCCGTGCACGCGGATGACAAGGACGCGATCGAATACCGGCAGCACATCATGAAGACGCTGAACGAGCAAGCCGCGGTGGTGGGCCAGATCCTCTCCGGCGCGGTTCCGGACGACAATGTGCTCTCGCATCTCGATGCGTTGGCCCTGACGGCCTCCACCGCGCTCAAGGCGTACACGCCCAAGGTGCCGGGCGGCGATGCCAAGCCCGAGGTCTGGAGCAACTGGCCCGATTTTTCAAAACGCATGAACGCATTCGCGAAGATGACGGCCGACATGGCCAAGACAGGGCATGAACAGGGCAAGGACGCGGCGCTTGCTCTCGTGGTGGACGCGCTTAGTTGCAAGAGCTGCCACGAGACTTACCGGAAAGAGAAAGCGAAGAAGTAAGGCGCGCCGTTCACTTTGAATGCATTGACGAGACTGGCGCGAATTTTAGGCATTGCGTTGCTGTTGGCCGGCGCGCACGCGGTGGCGCAAGGCGCTGCAACGGCTGTAGCGCCTGCGGCACCTGCATCACCCGCGACGCCCTCGCCCAGCACCGCCGTGGAACGCGGCCGCTATCTGGCGAACGCCGGCAATTGTTTGAGCTGTCACACCCGTGCGGGCAGCGCGCCCATGGCCGGCGGCGTGGCCTTTGAGACGCCGTTCGGTACGGTGTATTCCACCAACATCACGCCTGATCGCGAATCCGGCATCGGGCAGTGGACCGTCACCGATCTGCGTCGTGCGATGCACGAAGGCGTGGACCGGGACGGCTCCAGCTTGATCCCCGCCTTCCCCTATACCTCGTTCACGAAGGTGAGCGATGCCGATGTGGCCGACATTTACGCCTACCTGCGCACCGTGCCGGCGGTGCGCTACTCGCCGCCGGACAATGGCGTGCTCCTGCGCATGCGATGGGGCGTGAGTGTATGGAAGATGATGTACTTCACCCCGCGGCGCTACGTGCCGGATCGCGCGAAGTCACCGGAATGGAACCGCGGCGCTTATCTCGTCGAAGGGCTGGGGCATTGCAGCGCGTGCCATACGCCGCGCAACAAGCTCATGGCGGAGCGCACGGTTGCCGCCTACGAGGGCGGCGTGATCACTGACCAGATCGCCCCTGGCAAGGTGGGCAAATGGTTCGCGGTGAACCTGACCTCCGCCAAGCATGGCTTGGGCTCATGGTCCGTCACCGACATCGAAAAATATCTTCGCACTGGCGTGAGCGCGCGCGCCGGCACGTTCGGGCCGATGAACGAGGTCATCGTCAACAGCACGAAACTGCTGACGCCCGAGGATCTGCATGCGATGGCGGTGTACGTGAAGAGTCTGCCGGGACCCGCGTATGCCGGCGCTCGAGTGTCGCGCGAACAGGTCGCGGCAGGCGCGGCCATCTATAAGGAGCGGTGTCAGAAGTGTCACGGCGAATCCGGGCGCGGCGGCTTTTTCATGGGCCCGCCGCTGGCGGGGAGTGCCGTGACGCAGGGCGAGGATCCAGCCTCGCTCATCAACATCGTCGTCCACGGGCCCTCGATACCGAAGGGCGTGAAGTTTGGCGCCTGGGAATCGATGCCCGCCTATGCCGATGTGCTGGATGATGCAGAGATCGCCGCTGTCAGCAATTTCGTGCGCGGGGGCTGGGGGAATGAAGCGGGGCCGGTGATGCCCGAGGATGTGCGGGACGCGCGTTAGTGACGCACGTTAGTGACGCACGTTAGTGCGCGGGCACCATGTAGATCTTGTGGCAACCGTCGCAATCCATCGCGGTTTTGATCTTAGGTCCCACCACCGCAGCGTTCCCCTCCTTAGCGGCCTTGGCGAGTTCGTCACTGGCGGCGACCATAGCATCCAGGCGCTTGGCGAAATCAGCCCAGTTGGACCAAACTTCCGGCTTGGATTTGCCGCCCGCGATCTGGGGTTGAAAGGCCAGCTTGGCCTGCGTCGCCACGACGGCCATCGTCTTCACGTGGGTGGCAAACGCATCGGCAGGCGCCTTCTTCGCGACGATCATGTCGATCGCGGCCAGCTGTTCACCCAGGCTGATCATCACGTGCCGGCGATAGTCGATGGCGTCTGCGTCATCAGCGACGGCCGCTGCGGACACTACGGTCAGCGCCGCCAGCGCCAGGCCTTTCACGGTTGCTTTCACGTGCGACTCCTCATTGGGTTTATCGCAGAGTAACGACTCGGTCTGATACCCGCAAGCGCCCGCGCAGCGGCCGGCAGCGATGCCTCACGGTTGCGTTGGCGGGTGACCAGACCGAGAATGAAGCAATGCGCAAACTAATGATAGCCACGATGATGGGGATGACCGTGACCTTGGCGGCGATGGCGCCGACAGCCAACGCTGCGGGCAAACACCTGGTCGAGTTCGAGAAGATGACGTGGGTGGAGGTCAAGGAGGCGCTCGCCGCAGGCCAGACCACGGCGTTGATCTACACGGGAGGTGTGGAACAGCGCGGACCGCAGAATGCCAACGGCGGGCACAATCTGATCGGGCACGCCACCGTCGATGCGATCGCCCGCAAGCTCGGCAACGCAATCTATCTCCCCGTGCTGCCCTTCACGCCGAACAACGCCAGTGCCGAATTGCCCGGCACCATCGGCATCACGGATGACATCTTGGCCGCGCTTCTCGAACGGCTGGCGGATCAGGCCATCGTCACGGGTTTCAAGAACGTGATTCTCATGGGCGATCACGGCGGCGGCCAACCGGCGGTCTACGCGAACATCGCCAAGAAAATGAATGACAAGTACTCGCCGCAAGGCATTCACGTGTATTACTGCGACCGGGTCTACACGGCCGCCAGTGACGCATTCGAGGCCTACATGGCCACGCAAGGATTGCCGCCGGATCTGCACGGCGGCATCTCCGACACCTCGGAGATGATGTATCTCGACAAGGACGGCACCTGGGTGCGCAAGTCCTTGCTGAAAACCGCGATCGGCGACCCGGTGGTCGATGGCAAAGCGCAGAAGGGTCCGAATAGTCCGAACAATGGCATCACAGGCGATGCCCGCCGTTCCAGCGCGGAACTTGGCAAGAAGTTCATGGACATGAAAGTCGAGTATGCGGTGAAGCAGATCCGCGAGCTGATAGGCGGATCTTAAAGTTCGGTGCGGATTGACTGCTCTACGCTCGCGCGGCGGGCGGAGAGCAGCATCAAGACTGCGGCGTAGGTCACCACAATCACCACCAGCCACCGCAGCCACAACAGCGGCAGCGATTTCACGACGAACGCCGCCACGAGAACGCCCGGTATGCCGCCCAACGTCAGCCCGAGCGCGGAGCGCACACTGTAGCGATTGGCCTTGATGAAGCGCACGCCCGCCGGCGGCATGAGAAAGGCGCAGGCGCCCATCATGATGGGAAAGGCCGCCAGTGTGCTCATGCCGAGCAGCGTGCAGAGAATGAGGCACGGTGCATACAGGCCGATCCCTAACGTGTTCAGCGCACCCAGCAGAAAGATAATGGCGACCGCCAGCACCAGGCGCCATCCATACAATCCTTGCGCACTGCCGCCTCCGGGCAACAGATCGAGATTGGTGGCCAGCAGCAACACGGCGGCGATCAACAAGGCAGCGCCCATGCCGATCTGGATGCTCCGACGCGGCAACCGGTTGACGACACTGACGCCGAGGGAGGCGCCGAGCAACGCCGAGCCGATCATCGAGAACAGCGTAGTCGCCTCCACGTTCACAGCGGCAATGAAAATCAACGCCTCGGTGATCGTGGGCAGCGCATAGCCGACGTTGAGCGTTCCGGGAACCCGCTCATCCGCGGGTTGACGCCGAAACTTGAAGGCTGCGGTCGTGGTGGCGAAGTTGCCGATGCCGAGCGCGTCAAAGAAATTGAAAACGAAGCCGATCAGCAGGTCCAGAGGCGAAGGTCGGCGCGTGCCGGGCTCGCGGGGCGATCGCTCGAGAGCGGTCCAGCGCACGATGTACCAGATCGCGAGAGCGACCAGGGCAAGTAGGAGAATCCGAGTCTCATTCAGCATGTCGTCTCGGCCAATCAATGCGCCACTTCCTCCGCCGCTAGTGCCTCAAGGTAACGACGATAGACATACACCCGATCCCGCGCCCGCCCGGTGGTTTCTTTTACGATCCCTCGCGCCTCGAGATCGCGAAGCAAAGAATTGACGGTGGGCGTGGTGAGCCCGGTCGCCGCTCGGAGCGTCACCACAGTGGCCACGGGCTTTGCCTGCAGCGCCTCTTGGATCATAAGCAGCGAACCGGCAGTGCGGGGCACGGTGCGCAGCAGCGCTCGGTCTTCGCTGAAAACTTTCGTCACACGTCGGCCAGTTTCGATCGCGACCTCCGCACTGTGACGAATGGCCTCAGCGAAAAAATCGATCCAACGCTCATAGTCACCGTGAGCACGCACTGCGTTCAGTTCCTCGTAATACTGTTGGCGGTGCTGCTTGAAGTACAAGCTGGGATAAAGCAAGGGTTTGCGCAGAACCTTGTCGTGACAAAGCATCAGAGTGATGAGCAATCGTCCGACCCGGCCATTGCCGTCGAGAAACGGATGAATGGTTTCGAACTGCACTTGGGCCAGAGCAGCTTTGGTGATCGGATTCGCCGACTCATGCAGGTACTGCTCGAAATTGGTGAGGCATGCATCCAAATGCGTGGGTGGTGGCGGCACGAACGACGCATTTCCGGGACGCGTGCCACCGATCCAGTTTTGGGAACGACGGAATTCGCCAGGCTGCTTCTGTGCGCCTCGCCCATCGGACAGCAAGAGGCTATGCACTTCGCGCAGCAATCGCGTCGACAGTGGAAAACCGCCGGCCGTTCTTTCCAGGCCATGGTTGATCGCTTCGACGTAGCGCGAGACCTCGCGAACATCATCGCCGAGCGCACCAGGCACCGCATCGATCTCATGCACCAGCAAGTCGTCGAGTGTGGATTGCGTGCCTTCGATCTGAGAAGAAAGCACCGCTTCCTTGCGGACGAATGTGTAGAGCAGCAAATCAGCATCCGGCATCGTTGTCGCCGCGCCATCGAGCCGCCCCAAGGAGAGCATGGCGCGATCCAAGGCGTTTTGAGACGCGATTGAGAAGACAAGCGGCGGAATTGGCGGCAGGGTCGGCGGGACGAACGCGCGGACGGCTTCGCCCATCGTCGTGCTTTCGATGTAAGTGCCGAACGGGTCCCGCTTCATTGGGTCACTTGGACCTGAGGGTTAAGTGGATTTAAGAGCGTACATTACTAGTTAAATATACGCTATTATTTTTACTAGAATATTCGACACGGCAATACATTTAATTAGCGACCTCTGTTAGTTAAATTTATTTCCTTAATTTATTTAACTTCCTACTCGTCCTATCTTCGAGGTTATGAACCTTCGGCCAATACCGAGGCTGGCGCGGAGCATGGGGGGTACTTCACAAGCTGGGGGCGTCTCGATCGTCGTGTCGGGCGAGCGCGAGCAGTGCCATGATGTTTCTCATGGCACGTATAGAAACCTACGCCATTGTTTGAAGGTGGTGGCCAGAGAGGCACTTTTAGCGGAATCACTTTTCACCAAAACATCGGTAGAAATAGGCTTTTCGCAAAAAGTAGTTACCCCAACTGTTACCCCAGAGCGCTCAAACATGAGCTCGGGTCGGGGGTATGATTCCGCTGACGTTCGATAAAGTCCAGCCAATATAGTATTAGGGCCGCGCGCCAAATCAATCGAAGCCGAAATCATACACGGGCGGAATTGTTTTGGTTGCGGTGAAGCTGAAATTACCGCCTGAATGGATCGCATCGAAAAATTCCGCTTGAGTTCAACCGGTCATTCCGAGCCAATCCGCATATCTGAAACACCAACGGGTCGAAATCGAAACTGCGAAGGCTACTTCACCGATCTCGATAATATATTTTATCCAGATTAAGGATAGGGGGATACGGGCCGCTATGGTGACCTCCAAAACAGTTCACTTCAATGATGGGGTAGGCACCGGCGAGAGCGGCCGTCAGCCCTTCACCACCGCGACACGTGCTCAATGGACCGGCGCTTTCTTTCCAGTCTCACATCAAATTCAATTTTGAAGTGTATACCTTCAAGATGGCAGGTGCGCGAACTGAATCGTGCGACTCCGCAACTTTGGCATGGCATGAGGTTGGCGAGTTCAGAAATTACTCGCAAGCGCTTTCAGCGTACGCCTATTCCAGCCTTCCGACATCTATTCACGATTTGTCCGCATGCTTGAAACAAGGCAATACGCCGACATCAGTCGCTCGGGCGTATGCAGGTGGCGCTCAATTTCTCGACCGCAGTTTGGCCGAACTATTGGACCGAGGAATCTTTTGCACCTTGCTGCTCGCCGCTAGCAGGTACTGCTTACGCGGAATCCGCGAGTGGCTATCGTATCGGCCGCCATCAGACGCTGGATTTGGTGAATTTTCGCCCAATCGGACACGAGCGCGTGAAGTACGAAGTCGACGACGGCGGTCGCGTGTTTCTGCGGCGAGCGGGTTACCTGCGGGCGTGCCGCGTCTAGTGCGACCTCGTCGATCGCTAGGATCATCATCGCCGCGGCAGCGGGATCAAGTTTGCGGAAATCGCCCTCGCTGATGCCTTGCCGAATGAATTCCTCGAGATGTGCGATAAGTCGCTGTCGCTTACGCAGCAGCTTGCGAAAACGGGGTTGCCGCAGTTCCCGTGGAACGATCATGACTTGAATGTGCGGCTCAGCGCCCGCGACGAACTTTGCATCGTAGTTCAAGCAAATGCAGAGCTTGACCGCGCCGGACAAGTCGGAAGCCTGGATGTCCTTGAAGAATTTGAGCGAGCGATCCCAGCCCCTTGCAAACAATGTCTCAAGGATTGCTTCCTTAGTGGGAAACCAGTGGAATATCGCTGACTGCCGCAGCCCGGCTGCTGCCGCAATCTGCGTGGTCGACGTGCCCACGAATCCGCGCTCGGCAAACAAACGGCCTGCGGCCTGCAGGATATCCTCGGCCGCCCCTACGTTGGAATTGACGCCACTGGCACGCGGACGTCCGACGCGCCGCTTCGATGTCGATCGTGATCCGTCATTCTCGATTGCTCTGGTCAAACCTACGCTCTCTCTGTCACGTCGTTGTCGCTCGAAATCGGCGGGACGAGTATACATCGGGCAATAGCCCCCCGTACCTGCGCT
>JANMXI010000184.1:0-3386 GCA_031394735.1 Pseudomonadota bacterium
CGTCTGTGGCGGCTTGCCGGGAACGGCGATCAACGTGCCGGCATGTACCAGCAGCAAACCGCCGGTGGACGATTTAGCGGCGTCGGGCGGCTCCGCTGCAACCCCGGAGCCGCCGCCGAGGAGGATGACCAACGCCGAGCACGCGCGGAGCCTCGGATGCATCACTTCAGAATCGGTAATCCACGCTGAGGCCAATCGTCCGGGGCCGGGTGGTGAACACCGACAGAGGCGAATCGGTTTGAAACAATTTGTCCACTTCAGCCCGTTTATCGATGAGGTTCTTCACGAACACGGTAGCGTTCCAGCGGTCGGCCTGCAAGCCGGCCCGCAGGTCGACCAGTGTGTAGGCGGCGAGGTTCTGGAAGAAATCGCTGCGCGCGCTAAAGTAGGTCTGTGACGACCCCACGTGATTGACCTGCGCGCGAAACACCGCATCCATGGAGTCGTTGATGGCATGAGTGTACTGGGCGTAGCCACTGGCGGTGAATTTCGGCGTATGGGGAATGCGATCGCCCAATCGGCCCGCATCGTTGTCCGTGGCGGCCAACGGCTGATCGTCGGTCAGGCGCGCATTCTGTAACGACAGGGTTGCCTGTAATTCCAGCCCTTTCGCAGGCTTCACCGTCAACTCGGCTTCCAATCCATCGCTGGACGCCTTGCCGGCATTGCCGATGTAGGGGAAGCCCAGACCCGGCGTGCGATTCAAGGTCTGAATGTCGGACCAACGTATGGCATAGGCGGTAAGGTTGAACAACAGATGCTGGTCGAGCCAGCTGCTCTTTAATCCCACTTCGTAGTTCCACAGGGAATCGGATTTGAACCCTTCGGGCACCTGAATGAGGGAACCGAATCCCGCGTCGTTGGTGCCGCCCTGGCGGAACCCCTGTGCCGCGAGCGCATACAGCAACGCATCCGGATTCAACTGGTACGCCACGCTGAACTTTGGGGTGACCTTGGTCTCGCTGGTGTGCGCGGTGCGCGGCAATTCGGGCGGGCCGCCGAAGAACGGATACACGTTCTGCGAATGTGCATCTTCAGTGGAGCGGAACCAGCGCAAGCCCACGGTAAAGCTGAGCTTGGGCGAAGCCTGATACGTACCTTCGCCGAACACCGCATACTGATCGATGGACTTCGAGGAGGTGCGGCCGAAGATGTTCGGCTCGGTCTGCGTGGCAAGGCCGTTGGCGTCCACCGTGACCACACTGCTCACGAAGCTGCGCTTGAGCTTCTGGTACAAGGCACCGGCAACGAACTGGAAGGGCCCGTCCAACTTGCTGCTCAAGCGCGCCTCGTTGGTGAAGGTCGAGCTGTCTTCCGGTTGCAGCGTGACCGCCGGCAGATCCGGCACGCCGAAGAAGATAAGGATGGGTGTGGAGTCGAACTTGAAATTTACGAACCGGTCGAAATACGCGGAAGACAAGTCGAAGGTGAATTTGTCGAGTTGATAATTCACATCCAGCTGCGTGATCGTCGCACGGTCGGTTCGAGGACCTTGGGTGTATTCGCTATTTTTAAGATCCCCATCCGTGGGGAAGAAAAAGGATTTGCCGCCGATGTCCTGATTCTGGTGCAGCACCGACGCCGTCACTTTCAGCCGCTCGGTCGCCTGCCAGGCAAGCGCCAGCCGTCCACCGTTGGTTTTCTCGGTATTGATGTCGGACAGTCCCAGTCGAACATTGTCGATGAAGCCGCTGTCATCGACGCGCCAGCCCACGGCACGCAGCGCCAGCTTGCCCTCCACCACGGGCAGATTGAGCATGCCGTTGACGCTGTAGTTGCTACCACCTTTCTCGGTGTTGGAATATTCGGCACCGACATCGCCTTCGATGCGATCGAACTTCGGCTGCTTGGTGATCAGTCGGATGGTGCCGCTCAACGAGCCCGCGCCATACAAGGTTCCCTGCGGCCCGCGCAGCACTTCGATGCGATCCACGTCGAACAAGCGGATGTCGATGTTCTTACCGCCGCCATCATCCTCGCCGTTGGAGCCGCTGATGACCGCGTTGTCGAGATACACGCCCACCGTCGGCGCGCCGGTCGATTGCACGCCGCGAATGATGTAGCGTTTGTCGCCCGGTCCTTGATCCTGGAACACGAGGCCGGGAACCGAGTGCGACCAATCGGAGAACATCGTCGCGCCGGATTCTTTCAGTGACTCGCCGGACAGAGCCGAAATGCTCAACGGCAGCGATTGCGCTGTTTCCTCGCCCCGCTTGGTGGCCGTCACAACGATTTCCTGAATCGAATCGGACTGCATGCGGCGCGGTGCGGCGGTTTCACGCGGGGGAGACGTCGGCGCCACGGCGGGCTCCGAGGACTGCGCCAGCAACATCGGCGAATTCGACGCCAGCAGCATGGTCGCGCCGATGGGACGCACCGCCGATTCACTCTGCATGGATTGAATGGCGATGGTTCCCGCACTGATCATCGCGTAGTGCAGGCCGGTTCCATGCAGCAGTTGATCCAGAGCGCGTCGAATGCGCATCCGGCCGGACACGCCGCCGGCAATCTGATCGGGAATGTTGGCGCTGGAGGTCAGCAACTGAACATGCGCCTGTTCGGAAAATCCCAGCAACGCCTTTTCCAACGGCTGTTGCGGCAGGTCGAACAAGGCTTCGCGTTCCAGGTCAGTGGTGATGGCCTGCGCTTGTACGGACATCAGCAGCGCAAAGCCTGTCAATGCCGCCATCCAATGTCGATAGGGTCGTTGCATCGTGTGATCCCCGTGATTTTTTTGCAAACAAATTCCGCTGGTTCACTTATGTAACGTCGCACTTCCCGAAAGCGGAAGAAGAAAATTAGCCCTCCTGTTCTATTTTTTCTGCTCCACCAGAATGGTGTCGCCCTGCCGGCGCACGGTTACCGGAAAAACCACCGGCAGGCCTTCCGCCCATTGCGGCACTTGGTCGTTGAACACCGTACCCGTGAACAGTAAATCGCCGACGGCCGGATCGGCCAAGCGGATATCCACACCGGACGCGGAGCGCACGCTGTCCAAGACAGCGCTCAGAGGCTCGCGCGCAAAATGCAGGCGCCCGGCGCGCCAGGAAGCGACGGATCGCGGTTCGATGGGCACCAGATTTACCCGGCTCATCGTCAGCGCGACAGTCACTTCCTGGCCGCGTCGCACACTGATTCGGTGCGTGCTGTTGTCGATCGCCGCCATCGGATCGCTGCGCTCGCCCGATGATGGTGCGTCGCCGGCCATTGCTTCCGCGCGAGGATCGACAACGACCACGCCTTCTTCGACTGCCACCGACACCCGATCAACTGCGGTGCGTACATTGAAGGCCGTGCCCACCGCGGTCACGTGCAAGGTGCCGACTTTGACGATGAAAGGCCGCGCCTTGTCGTGCGCCACCTGGAAATAGGCTTCGCCCTTGAGC
>JANMXI010000185.1:0-3135 GCA_031394735.1 Pseudomonadota bacterium
CGAGTGGAACTCAGAATTGGCCCTATTCCCTGGGTTGCACTTCATACTGCGTACGAACAGGCGAATGGTTGGGGATTCCGGTGAAGCCGAACAGCATTCCGAAGGGAAGCCGAACACCATTCCGGTGATCGCGAACACCATCGGAGCGAAGCGACGCTGGCAATCCGATTATGCCTGAAAGTGTTCGGGATCGTCAAGGAAAACCGTCCGAGCGAAGCGAGGCCGGATGCTTCTGAGCGAGGAAAGGGGTGCGGGGAAAGGGGCGGCAGCCTCTTTCCTCCGCTCAATACTGCAGAGACCCGGCGCGCGGTTTTCAGCGCGCCGGCTTAACCTGTTTTCTCATCGAATCTCCTCTCATTTCGATCCGGTGAGCGTTATGAACAAGCCGGTCCAGGATGCCGTCAGCGACTGTTGGATCGCCGATCTGCTCATGCCACTTTGCGACCGGCACCTGCGAGGTCAAGACCGTGGAACGCGTCTGGTAGCGGTCTTCGCAGATCTCCCAGAAGTCGCGGCGCTCGTTTTCGTTGAGTGGCGCCATGGCCCAATCGTCGACCACCAGCAAGTCGATGCGCCCGATTTTCGCCAGCAACGTGCGCAGGCTTCCGTCGGCGCGCGCCAGCGCCAGTTCCCGAAACAACGACGATGCGCGCGTGTACCAAGCCGAGTAGCCGTCGCGGCATGCCTTCTGTGCCAGCGCTGACGCCACGAAACTCTTGCCCACACCCGTGGGTCCAAGGACGAAAATGTTCTCGTGGTTCCGCACCCAGGCCGACTCCTGTGTCAACGCGCGAATGACGCTCTTGTCCAGGCCTCGCGCTGCGCGGTAATCGATGTCTTCCACCGCGGAATCGCCGCGCAACTTCGCTCCTTTCAGACGGCGGGCCAGCGCCTGATTCTGCCGCCAGGTCCATTGCCTGTCGATCAGTAGTCCGAGCCGGTCGGGAAAACTCAGCTCGCGCCCAGCCTCATCCTGGTCCTGCGCCTTCAACGCTTCGGCCATTCCATTGAGCCGCATGGCCAGCAGCTTTTCCATCATGGGTTGCTGTAGCATTGCATTCCTCCTCAACCGAAGTACTCGGCGCCGCGCACGTTGTCGTGCGGCGGGCGTGGGCTGGAATCGTCCGCCTCCTCCGGCAGCGGTTGCCGATCGAGAGAGTTCTTCAGGATCGACTGGATGCTCTTGTAGCGGCAGGCCCCGGTGTGGATCGCCAGTCTCGCCGCCGATTCCACGCGCGCCGCCGAGTACTGTTTCGCCAGACGGATAATGCCCAGACAGGATCGGTAACCCATCTCCGGATGCGGCTTGTCGGAAAGAATCCGTTCGAACAGGTGAACTGTATTCGGACCGATCGTCGCCGCCCAGTTCGCCATGCGCGAAGGCGTCCATTCGAGATGCGCCTGATGACTCTTTGGACGATGTTCGTCCTGCGTAATCGCCTTCTCGTGTCCACGCCCGCGCAGATGCGAAGCCACGCGCTGGCTCTTGTGGAAGATTTCGACGGTCGTGGTCGCCGAGCGGACCTCAACCATTTCGTGAACGAGATGGTAAGGCACGCTGTAGAAGTTCGTGTCGAAAGCGATGTGATAGTCGATGTTCACTCTCGCCTTCGACCATTGGCCGAGGTCGAAACGGCTGGCGGGCAGCGGTCGCAGCGCCGGACGGTCGAGTGTTTCAAACAGGCTGGCGCGGGTGCCTTCGCGTTTGGAAAACGGGCGATGGTTGATGCGTTCGAGCAACTCCCGGATAGCATCGTTGAGATCGGCAAGACGGAAAAACTTCCGGTGGCGCAGCGCGGCTACGATCCAGCGCTGCACCAGTTGCACGCCCGCCTCCACTTTGGCCTTGTCGCGGGGCTTGTACGGCCGCGCGGGCAACACTCCGAAGCCGTAATGCATGGCCATTTCCTGATACGTGGGATTCACGTCGGGATCGTATCGGCAGGCTCTGATCACACCGGTTTTGGTGTTGTCGGGAACGATCAGTTTCGGCACGCCCCGAAAGAACTCCAGCGCGTGAATCTGCGTTTCGATCCAGGCGTCGAGCTGCTGGTTGCGGGTAGCCTCGGCATAGGTATACGAACTGGCGCCCAGCACGGCCACAAACAGCGGAGCCTGCCAGACTTCCCCGGTTTCCGCGTTATGCACCGGCATGGTGGCCCCAGCCCAGTCGACGAATAGCCTCTCGCCCGCCTTGTGATCCTGCCGCAGCACAACGTCCTGCGTCCTGCGCCAGCACCGGTAAAGTTCGCAGAACTGGCTGTAGCCGTAACCGCCTGCATCCCGCTCGCGGTACTCGTCCCAGATCAGTTGCAGCGTCAGATGCGGGTGCTGCTGCAACTGCTCCCGGATGTTTTTGAAATCCGGCGCTCTCCGCCTCACTGGCCGCTCCGGTCTGCCACCGATGTGCAAGGCGGCCTCAAGCTGCTCATCGTTACACCCTTCCGGCAACGGCCACTTCAGTCCGGCGGCTTCGGCCCGCTTCAGATAATCGTGAACGGTGCCGACGCCCAACAAACAACTGCGGGCGATCTGGCGATGGCCGAGACCGGCCTCAAATCGTAGTCGAAGTACTTCCTTGATCCTGCGCATAGACAATCTCCTGGTCGGCAAACCTGTCTCCCCTTTTCGGGAGGCCGGCGTTGCCGCTGTTGTGTTGTCCAGCGCCGCCACTCTCTTTTCCACAGCCCGTTCCGATCATCCCGAACACCATTCCGGTTCTGGCGGAAAAGTGTTCGCCATCAAATCGGAATGCTGTTCGGCATCAAATCGGAACGCTGTTCGCGATCATCGGAACGGTGTTCGGGATCAAATCGGAATGCTGTTCGGGATCGTCCGGATTCCCCAAGGATTCAGCCAAATTGCGCTGCTCGCGGTCTTTTTTGGCGTTGTTGGTCTCTTTCTCGGGGGGGGTGATCGCATCCGCCCTCGGGCGGCAAGACGGCATCTGCGCGACCAGCGCAATGCCTGAGTTGAAGCGCTTGAGGATGGACCACTCTCCATTCAATCCGAAGTAGAGTAGCGCGGGCCCCAGCGTGATACAAAAAAGTAAGATTGTCAATGCAATCACTGGTGCGGGCCACTGAAAATAGAAGGGCGAGGAACCCTTGGCTGTATCTCTCGGTCCCAAGGTCT
>JANMXI010000186.1:0-2339 GCA_031394735.1 Pseudomonadota bacterium
GAGCACGGCATCGATGACGTGCACCCATCCATTCGACGCGCGTATGGATGCCACGATTTTCGCGCTGCCAATGTAGCTGTCGTTGCCTCTAGTCGTGATGGCTTCCGACGTGCCGTCCACCATCGCCAGTTTGCCGCTGGCTTTGATCGACTCGAGGTCGAGCGCCGACGTCGTGACGTGATGGTAAAGGATATTGACCAAGTTGGCTTTATTGGCCGGTTTGAGCAGGTCATCAACCGTGCCCTTGGGCAGCTTGTCGAAGGCGGCATTCGTTGGTGCGAACACAGTGAAGGGCCCTGCGTTGGCCAGCGAGTTCACGAGATCCGCAGCGGTGAGCGCTGCCACCAGCGTTGTGTGATCCTTCGAGGCAACCGCGACCTTGACGACGTTCGGTTGTGACTCGTCGTCCTTCACCAGCGCCTGCCCGCCGACCGCCGGTACCGTGTTCGCGGCGCCATCAGAGGCAGATGAATCGCTGCCTTTGGGAGCGCAACCGGTAACAGACGCGAGCAATACGGAAAGTGCGATCAGTTTGTTCGGAGTCATCAGGGGGTGCCTCGAGGGAGTGGATGTACGGCGGGGGCTACGGAATTGTGCAGTGCCGCCCACGACGTAGCTGTCAGGAGAATCCCGTCAGTCTCGTCAGGAATCCCCCGTGCTCCGTCCTCGGTTACTGGTACTAGGCCGCCGCGTCAGGGTGCCTTGACGACCGGTCGCGGATAGGCCTTGTCGAGCGCACCCACATATTCGCTAAAGAGCGCACGCGTCGAGGCGAACTCCTGTTTCACCATCGCCCGATAGTCGGCGCGCGTGGCGAAGTCATAGAGGAGCGCCGCCATCGCCTGCGCGTCGACAACAAATCCCTGATGCCCCACCGGGCCCAGTGCGTCAGCTTCCATTTCGTACGTGTGAAAGCCGCCATTGGAGGTGTGGGCTGAGAAACCGACGCCGGGAATCGCCCTCGAGACACTTCCCGTCTCTTCGTATCCCTGCGGCTTGCCCGGCTCATCCTGGACCTTCGTGCCACCGTATTTCTTGAGATACGCGAACGCCACTTCGTCTAGCGTTGCAACGGCAATGCCGTCGCGCGCCGTGCCGTATGGTTCAATCTTGACCTGTGTGCCGGTGGCCAGTGCGGCCGCCCGTGCTGCGTTGTCTACTATTTCGCGCACCTGAGTCAAATAGACCTGGTCCGGATAACGAATATAAAAATCGGCGACGGCACGGTCCGGAACGACGTTTGGCGCCTTGCCGCCTTCGGTGATGATGCCCTGAATGCGCGTCTCGGGACGCATGTTGCGCCGCATGGCATCGATGTTATTGAACAGGTGAATCGCCGCGGTGAGCGCGTCGCGTCCCTCCCACGGCGTCATTTGGTGGGCCGGTGCGCCCGAGAAAATGTACTTCACTCCGTCGATGTTCAAGCAACACGATCCGA
This sequence comes from Pseudomonadota bacterium, assembly GCA_031394735.1. Classification (GTDB taxonomy): domain Bacteria; phylum Pseudomonadota; class Gammaproteobacteria; order Steroidobacterales; family Steroidobacteraceae; genus TMP-86. The sequence continues at coordinate 1,439 of JANMXI010000186.1, forward strand.
ATCCGTGGGCGGCGCGCTGTGTGCTCGTACTCGAATGCGACCGCACGATCACGTCGGCATCGTTGAAGATGCCGGCCTCGTGCATCACCGCCTTGGCCGATGGCGGCATCATTTCCTCACCTGGCGTTCCATAGAACGTGACGGTGCCCGGCGTCTTTGATCGCGCCAGGTACTCGGCGACAGCGATTCCGGCCGCCATGCCAGTGGGTCCCTGTGCGCTGTGCTGGTCCCCGTGAAAATCTCCTTTCGTGCCGCGCAGAGCATCGTATTCGAGAATGACGCCGAGGTTGGGGCCGGGTGTGCCTTTGCGATACTTCGCAACGAACGCGGTCGAGAGCCCGGCGCCACCCATTGTGATATCGAAGTCGTGGGCCTTCAGGTAGTCCGTCAGTATCCGGACCGATCGCTCTTCTTTAAAGCCGATCTCCGGATGATGGGTGATGTCGTCGGCCATCTTGAGCAGCTCGGTGTCCATCAACTCTTTGGCACGTGCGGCAATCGCGTCTCGGACGGGATTCGCACCCGTGAGGCGCATGACAAGCGAGGGCACGTCGAGCGTCTTCTGCATCACCGCCATTTTCTTGACGACATCGGAAGCCGCCGTACGTTCGGTGGGCGTTTCCTGGGCGGGCAATGTGGAGGTAACGATGAACGCCAGAAGGAGTACGGCGCGGTACCGGCCAAGAGATGCAGGCATAGAAAGTCGCTGGGCAATGGGAAAAGCGGGAATCCAGTGAGAACTGGCAGGTGCACGGGAATCGCAATCGTTACTTATTACGTTGGCGACGGAGTGGCGTTGCCGGCAACGCCGCGAGGCTGGCGGTGTCAGGCGCCCGGCAAATCGATCGAGGTGTATTCAATACCGCCCGTATACTTGGCGACAAAATTATAGAACCAAGCG
>JANMXI010000187.1:0-1552 GCA_031394735.1 Pseudomonadota bacterium
AGTTGGTCAGACTGGTCTTTGCTCCGTGCGTCGCGCTTTCCATCGCGGTTTCGGGGCCAGTGTTCGCGCAGGCGTTCTCACCGCACCAGGCAGAGGCGATCGATGCCGCAGCGCGGGCTGCGCTAAGCAGTACCGGTGTGCCGGCTGCCTCGGTTGCAGTCGTACGCGACGGTAAGATCGTCTTCTCCAAGGCCTATGGAGAGCAGCGCCCGGGTCAACCCGCGCGAACCGATGCGCCCTACGCAATTGCGTCAGTCTCGAAGCAATTCACCGCCGCCGCTATCCTCATCCTTGCCGATCAGGGCAAGCTGTCGCTCGATGACCGGATCGTCCGGTTTGTGCCAGAGCTGAGGAAGGCGGGAGATGTGACGATCCGCCAATTGCTCAACCACACGGCAGGTTTTCGCGACTGGTGGCCGCAGGACTACGTATTCGACGAAATGACGCGGCCAACAACGCCCGCTGCAATCCTCGATCGGTGGGCGGCTCCGCCAGGTGATTTCACACCGGGCACACGATACCAATACTCCAATACGGGCTATGTCGCCGCAGGCCTTATTGTAGAGCGGGTATCCGGCGAGCCATTGATCACCTTCCTGCGCAAGCATGTCTTCGATCGGGCCGGTATGCATCCGACTGACGCTGACCTCGGCCTGCCCGCGACTGCTCCGCAGGGGTACAGCCGCTTCGGACTCGGCCCGCTCCATCCAGCTCGACCCATCGCGGCCGGGTGGTCGTTCGCGTCGGCCGGCCTCGTCATGACCGCTGGCGATCTCGCGCTGTGGGATATCTCGATGATGGACCAAACCCTCATGTCGGACGTAGCCTACAAGGCGCAACAGCGAGAGCAGCTTCTCGCCAGCGGCCTCGGCACGGGATACGGTCTGGGCGTCCGCATAGACGCGGTGCAGGGACACCGTCGGATCAAACATGCTGGTGGCTACTCGGGTTTCCTTAGCGAAAACCGCGTCTATCCCGACGATCGTGCAGCGATCATCGTACTCGACAATGCCGACTTTGGCGACGCGCAGACGACCATTGCCGACGCGATAGAGCAGCAGCTGTTTGCCAAGGACGACGGTGTCGGGCGGGCCAGCGCCCTGTACGTGATGCTGCGCTCAGGGAAGCTCGATCGGGCTCGTTTTACTCGCAATGGCAACGAGTATCTAACGGCAGCGGCACTTTACGATCTTCGGTCAAGTCTTGAGCCACTCGGCGATCCCAAAGCGATCACGCAGACTCAATCCGGCCTACGTGGAGGCTTCACCATCGAGCGCTTCATCCTCGACTTCGGGCTGCGCAAACTTGAGCTGACCGTACGCGCCGAACCGGGGCGGCAAGGACTCGTGGAAGAAGCGATGCTGTCGCCTATGAGCTGACCAACTGCGGCCAGCGCAACTGGGCGCCTGTCCTTATACCAACGAGCATTGATCAGGACCCATGTGCCCACTGGCGCAGACCGATGGACATGATGCGCCAAGGCTGATCGACGAGGCGGTTCCAGGCGAAGCAGCAGTGATCGACGATGTCATCGTAGGATGAGAAGATGCGG
>JANMXI010000188.1:0-2458 GCA_031394735.1 Pseudomonadota bacterium
TGGCCGTGGTCGGCCCTTCCGGTTCAGGCAAAAGCACCTTGGCGCGCTTGATGTTTCGCTTTTACGATGTGAATTCAGGCGGCATTTCGATTGACGGCCAAGACCTGCGCCACATCACTCAACTCAGCCTGCGCCAGGCCATCGGCATCGTGCCGCAGGACACGGTGCTGTTCAACGACACGGTCGAATACAACATCGCCTACGGTCGCCCCGGTGCCGGGCGGGCCGAGGTCGAAGGGGCAGCGAAGGCGGCGCATATCCACCGCTTCATCAGCTCCACGCCCAAGGGTTACGACACGATGGTCGGCGAGCGTGGGCTGAAACTCTCGGGCGGCGAAAAACAGCGCGTCGCGATCGCCCGCACGCTGCTGAAGAACCCGCCGGTATTGATCTTCGACGAAGCCACCTCGGCGCTCGACTCGGCCAACGAGCGCGCCATTCAGGAAGAGCTGCGCAGCGCGGCGCGCAACAAGACGGCGCTCGTGATCGCGCACCGTTTGTCCACGGTCGTCGATGCGCACCAGATCCTGGTGATGGAGCTCGGCCGCATTCTCGAGCGCGGCTCGCACGCCGAGCTGCTCGAACTCGATGGGCGTTACGCCGACATGTGGCGGCTGCAGCAGAGCAGCGCCGAAGAGGCCGTGGCCTGAAACGCCTGGATTCGAACGCCGGGACGCGAGAGTTGCCTTGGGGGCTGACTGCGATGGCTACTTTCGACCCATTCCCGACACCCGTGGGCCCAAGGCCGAGTGCCGCAAAGCGGCCATCGTCGATGTCCAACGAATTCATCTGTGCGGTTCGCTCCGCGACGCTCACCCGTCGCTCCGACCATACGCAAGGCTGCGTATGGCGCGTCCGCTTGACCTGCGTAGACTGGTTAGAACAATTGAAGAATGGGAATCAAGGCAGGAACCGCAGAAGACATTCGACATGGAGACAGATCATGATCAGTATGAGATTCGTCGGAGTAAATGGTGAGGTCGTCACGGTCGATGAGAGCGCCATCGAAAAGTTGAAATCCTCAATGCGAGGGCGACTGCTCGTTCCGAACGACGATGGCTACGAAAAGGCACGCACGGTCTGGAACGCCATGATCAATCGCAAGCCGGCATTGGTAGCGTGCTGCGCCGGCGTGGCCGACATCCGTCAGGCCGTGACGTTTGCGCATGCGCACGGCCTACTGACCGCCGTCAAGGGGGGCGGGCACAACATTGCGGGCAATGCCGTGTGCGACGGCGGCTTGCTCATCGATCTGTCACATATGCGAGGAGTGACCGTCGATCCGTTCGCCTTAGTAGCGCATGTGGAGCCGGGGGCGACGCTGGGCGATTTTGACCACGAATGTCAGGCCTTTGGATTAGCGACACCCGTCGGGATCAATTCGACCACCGGTGTGGCCGGGCTCACGCTCGGCGGCGGCTTCGGCTGGTTGTCCCGAAAGCACGGGATGACCGTGGACAACCTGATTGCGGCCGATGTGATTACCGCCGACGGGCGCATGCTTCGCGCCAGCGACAAAGAACACGCCGATCTTTTTTGGGCGATACGCGGCGGCAGCGGCAATTTTGGGGTTGTCAGCCGCTTTGAGTTCAAACTTCATCCGGTTGGACCGGAAGTGCTGACAGGGATGGTCGTCTATTCACTCAAGGACGCGGCGTCCGCGCTGAAGCAATTCCGTGAATACGTCAAGAAACTCGGCGACGAGACGAACGTATGGACAGTGATGCGCAAAGCGCCGCCGTTGCCGTTTCTCCCGCCGCAGGTGCACGGGACCGAGATCATCGCCTTCTGTGTGTTCCACGCCGGAAATTCAGATGAGGGACGAAGAGCGATTGAACCGGTGCGGAAATTTGGCACCGTCCTCGGGGAGTTTATCGGCATGCAGCCGTACACCGCCTGGCAACAAACGTTTGACCCACTGCTGACACCAGGTGCCCGGAACTACTGGAAGTCGCACAACTTTGTCGATTTGAGCGACGGCGCCATCGATGTGGCGGTGAAATACGGTCAAAGTCTTCCCTCGCCACACTGCGAGATATTCTTTGGCCTTATCGGCGGCGCGACCACACGTCCCAAGCCCGATGCCACCGCCTACTCTCATCGTGACGCTATCTACGTATGCAACGTGCACGGACGCTGGGAGACAGCGCCCGAGGACCAGAAATGCATCGACTGGGCGCGCGGATTCTTCCGCGAGGCCGCACCGCATGCGACAGGTGGCGTGTACGTCAACTTCCTGACCGATGACGAACCCGAGCGCATTGGGGCTGCCTATGGGCCTGGATACGAGCGCCTGGTAGCGGCGAAAAACAAGTACGACCCGGGCAACCTCTTTCGCATGAACCAGAATATCCGCCCGAGCGGCTGAGACTTTGTGCCTGTAACTCCGGCATTGCGCTAGCGACGCGACTCCCCTGAGCGGCCGGTCGCCAAGGACCGCTCTTGGCCGTTGGACTAA
>JANMXI010000189.1:0-4615 GCA_031394735.1 Pseudomonadota bacterium
CTTGCCGTCCTGCCACGATGCGTCCGCCTCGTGCGTCATTTCGATCACGCTTTTCTCAACCGGTTGTTGCTTGGGCGGCGGTTCAACCGTCGGGTTTGATGCGGCCGTGGTCGCACAACCGCTGGTGATCGCCGCGGCGACTGCTACGACCAGCATGATCCCGGTCAGATTCAGAATTTTATTTTGCACCGAATGCCTCGATGAGTCGGATGACGGCAGGCCCGATGGCCACCACGAAGAATGAAGGGAACAGGCACAGCACGAGGGGAAATATCAATTTGGTTCCAATTTTTGCAGCCGCCTCTTCGGCTCGCTGCATTCTCTTGTCGCGAAACTCCTCTGAATACACGCGCAACGCGTCAGCTATCCCTGTGCCGAAGCGCAAAGTCTGCACGAGCAGTCCAACCAGGCCGCGTACATCGTCGAGCCCGGTACGAGTGGCGAGGCTGCGCAGCGCGTTCTCCCGCTCAACGCCGGCGCGCATCTGCGCCGTCACTTGTCCAATCTCGGCGGCAAGTTCTGGATGACTGACTTCGAGTTCGTCCGCGACGCGCTGCAGTGCTTGTGAAAGGCCGAGTCCGGATTCGACGCAGACAGTGAGCAGATCCAGTGCGTCGGGAAATCCGTGGCGAAGTTGTTGATGTCGGGCATCGACCTTTCGGTCCAGCCAAATGCTTGGCAGAATCATGCCCAGGAAACAGACTGCGAGTCCGAAGAACAGGATTTTGCCGGTGGACAGGGTGGGCATGAAACGCGTCGCTGCCAGCCATAGCAGGAGCAGGATGAGCGCCGATGCCAGTTTCGCTGCATAAAAACTGGTGAGAGAAGAAGGAGCCCGATAGCCTGCGAAGCTCAGCTTCTGGCGGGTGCCTTCCAATTCTTCGCCGCGAGGGAGCAGATACCGGGCGAATGGACGCATGAATCGGTCTATTTTCTGGGCCGGCCCTTCGATGGGGCCCGTTCCGGACGCACCTGCGATCTGTTCAAGGCGACGCCGGGCAGGATCCAATACCCGACCCAAGACGGCCGCCAGTCCCCAGAACATGGCAAATGCGGCGAGAGCCGCGGCAGTCATGATGGCGATAGGTTGAAACGTTGGCATCAGCAGCGATAAATTGTCGTTCACGGCACTAGACCTCGATCCGAATGATTCGCCGGATCCAAAAAATCCCCAACAGTCCCAATGTGCCCGCGGCATACAACAACTTGTGGCCCACCGGTCTCTCCAACAGTACCGGCAAGTAGGTCGGCGACGTGAAGGACAGCAACGCAATCAGACCCAGCGGAATCAACGTCAGTACCCAGGCTGACATCCGGCCTTCTGCTGACATCGAGCGGAGCTTGCGACCGAAGCGGAAGCGGCCACGCACTACTTTCGCAATCTGGTCGAGGATTTCTGCCAGATTACCGCCCGTTTCCCGTTGCACGAGCACGCTCGTCACCAATGCCATCACCGTCACGCTGGGCACCCGGTTCAACAACCCCAGCATGGCGCGACGGACGTCGTTGCCGTAGTTCAGATCCGAGAACACAAGTTCAAATTCCTGGGAAATTGGCTTGTCCATGTCTTCGGCAACCAGTTTGACCGCCGAGTTGAACGTATGGCCTGCGCGCAGCGCGCGTTTCACCATGTCAATCGCATCCGGGAGTTGTTCTTCAATCTTGTCCAGTCGCTGGCGCCTTTTGAGCGACAGTCGCATGTACGGGAGGGCGAATCCAGCAGCTGCCGCCAAGATTCCTAGAATCAGGTTGTGCAATAGAGTTCCAGCAAGGAGACCTGCGATGGTTGCGAACAGCAATGAGGACAAGACAATGCGATATGCCGGCTCCGTCAGGCCGGCCTGCTCACTGATCACAGAAAGTTTGTCCATCATCGGCAGTTCTTCAAGAGTGCGTTCGAGCGGCGAAAGCCCCTTTAGATACTTCTCCCGCAGCAATGACGCGACGTTGCTTTGAGAATCGGAGCTGATTTGCTCGAGCCGCCGCCTCAACGTCCGCCGTGCACGCGAATCGCCGCTGGCCGGCGTGGTCAACCCCTGCATCAGTGTGAAGACAGCCACGAAGACGATGCCGACGAAAAAAATGATGTTCGTATTGTTCATGTGTTGACCCTTTCGAACTAGCGACGGCCATCCGGTAGTGCAAAGGCACTGATTGGCAGCTCGATACCGCGAACCGCCACTTGCTTGTGAAACGCCGGGACTACCCCGGTAGCCTCGAGCCTGCCAACGATGTTGCCGTCCTTGTCGAGTCCGGACCGACGGAACGTGAAGATCTCCGACATGGTGATGATGTCTCCCTCCATGCCGCTGATTTCCTGAATACTGACGATTCGGCGCCGACCGTCTTCGCCGCGCTGCACCTGAATGACGATGTTGATGGCCGACGCAATCTGCGCACGCAGTGCACGCATTGGAAAGGCGATTCCGGTCATCGATACCATCGTTTCGATGCGGCCAAGCGCGTCACGCGGCGTGTTGGCATGGACGGTCGTCAGCGAACCGTCGTGGCCGGTATTCATGGCCTGTAGCATGTCCAGCGTCTCGCCGGCACGCACTTCGCCGACAACGATCCGATCGGGGCGCATGCGCAAACTGTTTCTCAGCAATTCTCGCTGGGTGACTTCGCCGCGGCCTTCTATGTTGGGTGGGCGCGTTTCCAGCCTCACGACGTGAGGCTGTTGCAATTGCAGTTCGGCGGAATCCTCGATGGTCACAATGCGCTCCGTTGATGGGATGAACCCGGAGAGCACGTTCAATGTGGTGGTCTTGCCGGCGCCGGTGCCGCCGGAAATGAGGACGTTGAGCCTTCCGAGCACAATTGCGCGCAGCACGGTTGCTACGGATTCGGTCAGGGTTCCATATCGGACCATGTCGTCTATGCCGATTCGCTCCACTGCAAAGCGTCTGATCGATAACGTCGGCCCGTCGATCGCCAAGGGTGGAATGATTGCGTGGACGCGAGATCCGTCTGCAAGGCGCGCGTCGACCATGGGTGATGATTCGTCGATCCGGCGTCCCACCGCCGATACGATGCGGTCGATGATATTCATGAGGTGCGCGTCGTCATGAAAGCTGATAGTCGTGTGTTCGAGCTTGCCACGCCGCTCCACGTAGACGGAATTGGCTCCATTTACCAGGATATCGGACACGGTGGGGTCGCTTAGCAGTGGCTCCAGCGGACCCAGGCCCAACACTTCGTCCTCGATTCGGCGTGCGAGCAGCTGCCGCTGCGGCAGAGACAATGGTGCTGCCTGCTCGGTGAAGAGCCGCTGCACGATGTCCCGGATTTGAGTGCGCGCCTGTCGCGGCTCAAGCGAGGACAGGACGGTCAGATCGGCAACTTCCAATAGGCGGTCATAGATGCGTCGCTTCCATTCCAGCTCCAGGGCCGTGAGGGTTCGCAGTCGGTCGTCACCGGATTCTTGCTCGCTATCGATGCCAAGGCGGTCCTTCAAGCTCGAGATCATGGGTTGTTCCTCAGGAAAGAAGGCAACGCGCGTTGCAATAAGCCGGGTCTGTCGGCTTTCATTCCGGAAATGCGTTCGACGATTTGCAGCAGTGATCGGCTGATGGCCGAGCTTTTGTCGACCTCGTACAGCGGCAGTCCGGCGTCGCTGCTTTCCTGAGCACTTTGATAGTCGCTGGGCAGGGTCGCGTACACGTCGGTTCCTAATGTCCGCTTGATATCTTCAAGGCGCAGCGGGGAATTCTTATCGAATCGGTTGACGATCAGTCGGATTCTCTGCGCCGGCACTGCCAGTTCGTCGCGCAGGATTCGAATGGCGCGCGTCGCATTGCGCACGTGCAGCGTCGACTGCTGGAGAACGATATAGATTGAAGTCGCCATGCCAAACGCAGTGGCCGTGAGCCCGTCGATGGCATGCGGGGCATCGATCACCACTTGTTGATGATGAGCACAGAGGAGGTCGATAAATTTCCCGATTCGGTCCGGTTGGACGTCCTTGCTTAGAACGGCGTGCTGCGCAGTGGAGCAGAAGAGACGCAATCCGCTGGTGTGTTCTGCGCCAAAACCCGCCAAGGCGTGTTCATCGAGTGTTTCGATCACATCCAGAGCGGCTAAAAGCCCTCGTTGCGGTTGCAGGTTGAGATGATGGGATATGGGCGCAAAGTTGAGATCCAGATCGACGAGCGCGGTCCTTTGACGGGCGTGCGCCGCCAACAGGTGTGCAACGTTCGCTGCGATCATCGAGCTTCCGGCTCCGCCGGCTGCACTTACGAACGCATGGACGGAGCCGCGATCAGCGGTGCTCGTTTCGCGTCGCTGCGCTTGCACATGGGCGATTGCCGCCAACAGATCGGCCTTGCTCACGGGTTCTGGCAGGAAATCCTGCGCTCCACTGCGGATGGCCAATCGGGTTGATTCCACGTGTCCACCCGGGCCGACGACGATCAACGGCGGCCGATTGTCCTGCGGGCGCGCGGCCCACGCCATCAGTTCCGCGGTTTGATTGGCTTCGAAGCGCAGCAGGACAATGTCCGGTGTTCCGGTCACTCCGTACAAAGGATCCGCATGACCGTTGGTGATCACTCGCGTTCGGGCCAATATGCCCGTGACGCCATGCAGGTGCGATTCAAGCATCTTCACGGCTTCG
>JANMXI010000190.1:0-33751 GCA_031394735.1 Pseudomonadota bacterium
GCGATGAAGGCCAGCATGGCCATCAGCACCTGCGAATAGCCCCATTGCCACCCCAGCAGCAATCCGGCAATGAAGGGGCCGGCGCTCTGACCCAATCCTTGCGCGGCGGGCACCAGCGCAACGAACTGACCCCGCCGGTCGATGCCGTTCAAGGTACCCAGCTGATACACCTGCGTCATCGACCACACTTCAAAGAAGATCAGCACGCCGATCACATATCCCATGACCGTGATGTTGATCGACCAGACTGCGAATACCGCCATCATCACCGCCAGCGCAACCAGCTGCGGGCGATGCTGACCCCAACGCAGACTAAGCCAATACGCGAGCACGGACCCGGTCAGGCTGAACAGATTGCACAGCGTCAATGTATTGGCAACCGCCTGCTGCGACAGTCCGATGGACGCGCCGATCCGTTCCGAATACGCCCAGAAGGCGCTGGCCGCGATGTTGAACAGCACGATCGCGCCCAGACACCACCAGGCGAGCGACGGGGCCGTTCCGCCGTCAGCCATTGCGGCAGCGGGGGCACCTGGTGCTTGTGCGCAGGGCCGGGCAATCGCCGGAATCGCGCGCATCAACACCAGTGGAATGAAAAATGCCGCGCCGAATGCCAGATACAGGCCGGCCAACCCGATACCGCCAATCACGCCGGGCACCAGCCACAGCTCCAGTGAATTCATCAACACCAGCACGACGATGAAGACGCTGAAGTGGCGCGCCGATCGACGCATCAGCGACAAACAGGCGATGCCGGCGGAATAGCAGATGCCGCTGCCGCAGCCCGTCAGGAAGCGCATCGCGGCCATGGGCGTGAAACCGTGAACACCCGCAGTCACCGCATTGCCGGCGACGGCAATGAGGATGCCGGCGATCATCATCAGTCGAAAGCGGCCAGATTTCGCCGCCAGCGACACCGCCACTGAACCGACCAGCAACCCAGCGTTTTCGGCAGCGCCAACCCAGCCGATGTCGCGACTGCTGAAACCGTACAGGTCGGAAAGGGCCCCGAGGACCAGCGGCAGGGCGAGATATACGCCGTAGGCAGCAACGCAGGCGCACATGCAGGCGGCAGCAGCGAGCGGCGAGTCCCAGGGGATCTCGCCGCTCGCTTTAATCATGATGAAATCCGCCGCCTTAGAATTCGCGCCGCAGTTGCACGCCGATGGTTCGGGGCCTGACCACGAACAGGCGGGGCCGTCCTTCCAGCTCAGCACCTTCGGGTATCAGATCGCCAATCAGTCCGCGTTTGTCGAACACGTTTTGCAAGAACGCCGTCAATTCCCAGGGACCTTGATCCACGCCGGTACGTAGATTCAGCACTCCGTACGAGGGCAAAGCCCGCCCACCGTCGCGCGGCGCGACATTGTTGAAGGTGGTGCGCGCGCCCGTAAAGTCAAACTGGCCGCGAATAAAGAAGCTGCGCTCTCCCATTGGAATGCTGTACTGCGCCGTGGCGGACCCCGACCACTTGGGGACACCGGTCAGCGGCTGACCAACGATGGTGCGCGATTGCTGGGTTGCTTCCGTGATCTTGGCATCTTCGTAGCCGATTGCCAGATTCACCGTGAGGTGATCGATCAGCGCCATGTCGAGTTCCAATTCAGCACCCGTGCTGCGTGCAGCGCCGGAATTGGAGACCACGTTGAAGGTGCAGGGCAGATAGACCGACTGCTGAATGCCCTTCCAGTTGATGCGATACGCTGCTACACGCGAGCGAAAGCGGTTGTCGCCCCAGGCATTCTTCGAACCCACTTCATAGCTCCACAAGGAATCCGATTTGAACGAGTCGCCATTCTTGATGCCGAGGTTGGCGAGGTCGCCATCGCAGATGGAGGGGAGTTTGGAGTTGGTGCCACCGATGCGAAAACCCTTGGCGGCAGAGGCATACAACATTTGATTGGGCGACCATTGATATTTCGCTGTGAATCGCGGCGCATTCTTGTGCTCGCCGGACTTCGAATAGGTATCCGGCGGTCCGGAAAAACCGCCGTTCAGCGGGCCGTCCGCTGTGTAGGCGCCTTCATGCTCGAGATAGGCGCGACGAATACCGGCACTGATCTGAAATGCGTCGGTGATTTTGTAGGTGGCATCGACAAACCAGGCTCGTTCACGATCCGTATTGGGCGTGTTCTGCGTGTATTCGAGGTCGGTACCCAATGTACCCCCCGCCGCCGCATCCAGGCCCGGCGCGTTGTAGATCTCAAAAAAGCGACGGTCGGAATGCGAATGGAATCCGCCCAGCACGAATTGGAACGGGCCGTTGAATGAGGACTCGAAGCGCACTTCCTGCGTATACGTTTTCGTGAACAGCGTATTCAGCAGCGGCGCCGGCACGTAATACGGAATGCCCCAAAAGACGATGGCGTTGATGTCGCTGGTATCTTCATAGTCGTAGGCCCGGCGATAAAAGTACGTTCCGGAGGCCACGAAGCGACCAAAACTGGTTTGTTGCTTCGCCGTGACGCCGGCGAAGGACCAGGTGTCTTCCACGGCTTCGGGCACGTCGAACTGCCGGGTCTGGGTGAAATTGTCGGCCGCGTAATCCGCCAGCGGATAGCCGTTGGACTTGGAATGCTGATACATGAACATCGGCACGATCGAGAGTCCCTCGATGCCCTTGGGCGTGATGGCCAGAGACGCCGAGAACCCGGTGGTTTGCTCGGCACCCACATGGTCCTTGCTGCCAATCGACGGCGGGCCGCCGGGCGGATACGGCAGACTGGGTGAGCGCGGGTCCTGCGGGCCGCCCCAAGTGCGCGTATACAGCCCCGGGTCGAAGCCGCTGAACGCATTGATTCGCAAACCGATCAGGTCGTGCACCAGCGGCACGTTGAGGGTGCCGTCGACGGAATACCCGCCACCCCCATGATTGACATGCGAGCCTTCGACGGAGACGCGGCCGGAAAAGTCCTCCGCGCTCGGATCGCGCGTGACCAGGCGCACCGTACCGCCCATGGAACCTGCACCAAACAGTGTTCCCTGCGGCCCGCGCAGCACTTCAATGCGATCGATGTCCACGGCCCGGGGATCCAGTGACAGTGGCACCGGCGTGTCGTTCAGATAAAACGCCGTGGTGTTGTTGCCGGCAACGCCGCGAATGGCCACGGCCCGGGTCGAGGAGACGCCAAACGCGCTGCCATTGCCGCCTGCGCCCGCACCGGTGCCGATGGCAAGATTGGGAATCGAGCCGGCGTAATCGTTGAATTTCTTCGCCCCCAAATTCTCCAGGGTGGCGCCGCTGATGGCGCTCATGGAGATGGGAACTTCCTGCAGTTTTTCCGAGCGTCGCTGCGCGGTGACGATGACCTCTTCGAGCGCATCAGACGGCGCAGCCGACTGTGCCCAGGCCTGGATAACGAATAATGCGAGCCAGCTCCCCAATGCAATCTTCAAGTATTTTATTTGTTGCATGATGACCCTCCCTTAGACGAGTTGACAGGATCGTAACAGGCATGATCACGGGAGTAAATCATGATCACACCCATAAGATTCGGTCACACAAGGTACGGGTGGTAATGTGATCAAAAATGAGTAATATGATCATTGCATCGTTTTTCCACCCTTGCGAAAAGAGCGTAGCGTGAACACAGCAGGCCCTCGAACCCGCGATTCTCGCGGCGGATATCGGATCGGCATCGACACCGGCGGCACCTTCACCGATGTGGTGGTGGGCGACTCGACCGGCATCTTAAGCGTGGGCAAAGCCCTCACCACGCGCGAGCGCATTTCGCACGGCATTCTCGAAGGTCTGGGGGTTGCCGCCGGGCCCCTCGGTCTGGACGCAGGCTCGCTGCTGCGTCAGACGGCCGTCTTCATCTACGGATCGACGCGCGCGACCAACGCCATTCTCGAGGGCAAGATCGCCAAAACGGCCCTGCTGGTGACGCATGGCTTCCCGGACATCCTGGTGCGACGTGAAGGTGGCAAGACCAATCCCTGGGACTACACCGCCGAATACCCGGAACCCTATGTGCCGCGCCATCTGACCTTCGAGGTCCAGGGACGCATCAGCGCCGAGGGCGCGGTCATTGCGCCCTTCGATGAGGTGGGCGCCGTTGCGGCCATGCACCGGCTGCGCGCACTCAAAGTCGAAGCGGTTGCTGTCTGCTTCCTGTGGTCGGTGGCCAACCCGGCGCATGAACTGGCGGCCGGACGCATCATCGAGCGCGAGTTGCCCGGCATTCCGTACACGCTGTCGCACCAGGTCAATCCTATCGTGCGCGAATACCGTCGCGCCTCCTCGGCCGCCATCGACGCGTCACTCAAACCGCTGATGCAGCAGCATCTGCGGGAGATGGACGCGGACCTGCGCGCCGCCGGACTTGCCGGCGAACTGTTGCCGGCCATTTCACTGGGCGGGGTGATGCACATTGACGGCGTGATCGAACGGCCGATTCACATGGTCCGCTCCGGACCTTCACTGGCGCCGATTCTCGGACAGGTCACCGGATTCGCTGAGGTCGGCGCGACCGAGGTCATCGTCTGCGATACCGGCGGCACCAGTTTCGACGTCAGCCTGGTGCGCGATGGTCGGCCGGTGTTCGGTCGGGACACCTGGCTGGGCGCGCGCTACGTCGGACACCTCACCGGACTGTCGTCGGTCGATGCACGCAGCATCGGCTCCGGCGGCGGGTCGATCGCGCGCGTGGATTCCGGCGGCCTGTTGTGCGTGGGCCCGGAAAGCGCTGGAGCAGATCCCGGACCCGCCTGCTATGGACGTGGCGGACAGCAGGCCACCGTGACCGACGCAGCGCTGCTGCTCGGGTATCTGGATGCGGAGTATTTCAACGGCGGGCGCATGCGGCTGGATACCAGCGCCTCGATCGCCGCTGTCGGCCGCGTCGCCGCGCAACTCAGCAAATCACCCGAAGATACTGCGGCCGGCATTCTGACCGTGGCGAGCGAGCACATGGTCGCAGCCATCAAGGAAATCACCATCAATGAAGGCGTGGATCCGCGCGACAGCCTGCTGCTGGCCGGCGGCGGCGCGGCTGGCCTGAACATCGTGCCGATCGCGCGCGAGCTGGGCTGCGAGCGCGTGCTGTTGCCGCGCATGGCCGGCGCGCTGAGCGCCTGCGGGGCGCAATACACCGACATCGTCACGGAATTCGGCTTGAGCCAGGTGACGGCCTCCACTCACTTTGACTACGCGGCCGTCAATCAGGCACTCAGCGGTCTGAAACTTTCCGCCGACGGCTTCATCGACAGCCTGCGCGCGCGCGGCATCCAACGCTTTCGCACCGATTACTTCGTCGAGGCGCGCTATCGTTACCAGGTGTGGGAACTCGAGGTGCCGCTGCCCGGCGCAAGCATCGACACCCCGACGCAAATGGAGCAGATCGTGAAGGCCTTTCATCACGCTCACGAAACCATCTTCGCGGTCTCGGAAAGCGATCAGGAAATCGAATTCATTCAATGGAAGGCGCGCGTGACCGGTGAACTGGATCGCCCGCCGCTGACGCCGCTGGCTGGGAATGCGACGACCCTTACACCGGCGCCGGAGCGGCACGGCAAGGCGTATTTCGAGGCCACCGGCAGCATCGACATTCCGCGCTATCGTGGCGTAACGCTGACGCCGGGCATGCGGGTGCAGGGACCGGCGCTGATCGTCGAGCCCATCACCACCCTCGTCCTGTACCCGGGCAGCGCCGCGACGGTGACGCCGTTCAACAACTACATGGTCGATGTCTGAAGGAAAGGCACATGTCCGCCCAACGCAAACCCCTGGATCAAGTCGTCATCGCCGTGCTGGCCAACCGGCTGGATTCGATCGTGCGCGAAATGACCAACACGCTGTTCCGCACCGGTCGCTCGGCCATCTTGAACACGGCCAAGGATTTCTCCTGCTCCATCATCACGGCGGACAATCAATTGCTGTCCTCCGCCGATGGCCTGCCGATCCATGTGCTGGGCGGCGGGCGGCAGACGCAATCGATGCAGGAGTTCCACCCCGATCTGGCGGTCGGCGATGCGTTTTTGCACAACGACCCCTATCTTGGCAACACGCACACCGCCGATCACACCATTCTGGTGCCGGTGTTCGTCGATGGTGTACATCTGTTCACCGTCGCCGCCAAAGCGCATCAGGCCGATTGCGGCAACTCGGACCCGTCCACCTACATGCCCTTCGCCAAGGACGTGTATCAGGAAGGCGGCCTGAATTTTCCCTGCGTGCGCATTCAACGGGATTTCAAGGACGTGGAGGACATCATCCGCATGTGCCGGCGGCGCATTCGGGTTCCTGAAGTCTGGTACGGGGACTATCTGGCCGCGATGGGCGCGGCGCGCATCGGCGAACGGCGCCTCAAGACCCTGGTCGAGCGTTACGGCGCGGACACCATTGCCGAGTTCGTGCGCGAATGGCTGGATTATTCCGAGCGGCGCATGACCCATGCGATCCGCGCCCTGCCCGCCGGCCGACTCATCGCCGAAGGCCGCCATGACACGCTGCCCGGATTGCCGGATGGCGTTCCGGTCAAAGTCATCGTCGAGGTCAAACCCGATGAGGGCATCGTCGAAGTGGATCTGCGCGACAACATCGATTGCGTACCGGTGGGCGTCAACCTGTCGCAGACCTGCGCAACCGCCGGTGCACTGATCGGCGTGCTCAACTGCATCGATCCGAGCGTGCCACGCAACGAAGGCAGCTTCCGGCGCATCCGCATCCTGTTGCGCGAGAATTGCGTGGTGGGCATTCCTCGCTTTCCCGCCTGCACCTCGATGGCCACCTCGAATGTCACCAACCGGCTCATCAATGCCACGCAGCGTGCCTTCAGCATGCTCGGCGACGGACACGGCCTGGCCGAAGGCGCCGCCTCCATGGGCGCCGGTTTCGGCGTAGTCTCGGGCAATGATCGACGACTGGGCGGCGCGCCCTACGTCAACCAGCTGGTCATCGGCAACAATGGTGGCCCCGGTTCGCCGCATTGCGACGGCTGGGTTACCTATTGCATGCCGGACGCCGCTGCCTCGGTCATGGTGGACAGCGTCGAAATCATCGAGCAGAAATATCCGCTGTTGATCCGTTCGCTGCGCCTCGTCGAGGACAGCGGTGGCGCGGGTCGACACCGCGGCGGCCCGGCCGGAGAGATCACTTACGGACCGCTGCACGACCCGATGACCGTCGCCTATTTCGCTGAAATGCATGAGGACTCACCCAAGGGCACGCATGGCGGCCAATCGGGCAGCGCGTCGCGCGTCTACAAAGTTACGCGCGAGGGTCGCGAGGAACCACTGCCGCCAATCGGCCTGGTCGAACTGCAGCCGGGTGAATTCATTTGCGGCTTCGAAGCCGGCGGTGGCGGCTATGGCAATCCGCTGGCACGCGACCCCGATCGCGTACGTCACGATGTACTCGAAGGCTGGGTGAGTTCGAAGAATGCGCGCGACATCTACGGCGTGCACCTAAGCGGCTCGCGCGATGACGGCAGCCTGCGCGTGGATGCATCGGCTACGGCGACGCGACGCGGCGAACTCGCGCGCCCGTGAGCAACGCCGCGCAACCCGGCCTCAGCAAGACGCTGCAGCGTCGACACCTGTTCACGCTCGGCGTCGGCACCATCGTCGGTGTGGCGTGGTTGATGGTGCTGGGCAGCGTGCTGAGCAGCGCCGGTCCGCTCGGTGCCGCCATCGGTTTCATCATCGGCGCCGGCGCCATGATTCCCATCGGCCTGTGCTATGCGGAACTCACCGGCGCGCTGCCGCATGCGGGCGGTGAGGTGGTGTACGCCTACGATCTGTTCGGCATCCGCTGGGCCTACTTCGCCGGCCTCTGCCTGACCTTCATCTACGTCATCAACTGCGTGTTCTTCGCCGTGTCGGTGGGCTGGCTGTTGAACGAGCTTGTCCCCGGCATTCAGGGCCCGGTCCTGTATTCGGTTCTCGGCGCAGACGTGCATCTGGGCGACATCGTGATCGGCGCCGCCGGCTCGGTTGCCCTATTGGCGGCGCATTGGCGCGGCGCGCGCGACGCGGCGCGCCTGCAGGATATCGCCACCTACACCTTGCTGGGCGCCACCTGCATCTTCGTCGTGCTCGGCATCAGCCGCGGCAGTGCCGCCAATCTTGCGCCGATGATCGCGCCGTCGGAGTGGGCCTGGGGGTATGGCGGCGTGTTCGCCGCGCTCGCCGTCACGCCGTATTTCTTCGGTGGCTTCAACACCATCCCGCAGGCGGTGGCGGAACTGGCCGACCCGGAGGATCGCCGCCGCATCGCCGGCGTTCTGGCCGGCTGCATTCTTACCTCGCTGGTTTTTTATTGCCTGGTGCTCGCCGCCGTGTCCATGGCCCTGCCGCGACAACAGTTGCTCGCCGCCGAACTGCCCGTCGCACAAGCCTTCCGCGTCGTGTTCCGCGCCGGATGGGTCGCGAATCTGGTGCTGGTGGCCGGCGTGCTCGGGCTCATCGCTGTCTGGAATGCGCTGTTTTTCGCCGCCACGCGCGTGCTGTATGCACTGGGTCGCAGCCACCTTCTGCCCGCCTCGCTCGGGAATTTGGGCACGGATGGCCATGCGCCACGCCGCGCCATCGTGACTGTCACGCTCATCAGCATGATCGGTCTGTTCCTGGGCAAGGGCGTGCTGCTGCCCGTCGTGAATGTGACCTCGACCTTGTTCGCCGTCATGTATGCCATCGTTTGTTTTGGCGTGCTGCGGCATCGGCGTGCAGCGCCCGCTGTGGGCGCTTATCGCGTGCCGGGTGGAATTCTCGTGGTCTGGGGCGCCGCCCTGTTTTCGCTGTATCTGATCGCCCTATCGCTGCTGCAGCAGTACAAGGACGCCGGCAACCGGTGGCCGCCGGAGTGGTGGCTGCTGCTGGCCTGCGCCGCCGTGGGCTGGGTGTCCTGGGTGTCGACGCGGACGTCGCGCGAGGCTTTGAGCGAGGCCGAACGGCGCCGGATCATCTTCGAGCAGGACTGACAATGATCGCCCCTCGACTTGATTTGATCACATAGGCATAATTTGATCACAGATTGAGAACCGGGAGTCTACGATGGCTGAACTCACCTGGCGTTACGCCGATACTTTCGACTACATGGATCAGACGCGAGCCGGCTTTGGTCCGGCGATGGTCTGCGTGGCCTGCAACGGCGGCATTCAAGGCAAGGAGACGCACGACGCGCTGCCCGAAACACCGGATGAAATTGCCGACTCGGTCGCGGCCGCGTATGAGGCAGGTGCCAGCATGGTGCATGTGCACGCGCGCGATTCGCGCGATTTCACGCTCGGTGCGCGGCGCGCCGACGAGTGGTATGCGGTCAACTCGCGGATCCGCGAGCGCTGCCCCGACATCGTCATCAACAACACCACCGGCGGCGATCTCACCATGAGCATGGAGGAGCGGCTGTCCTGCTTGGACGCAGGACCCGACGTGGCGTCGTTGAATCTCACGCCCGACATGAGTCGCTTCACCATGAAGGCGCGGCGCGCGCCGCTGCCGCATCCGCGCGAAGAGATGGAGGTCGATGTCTGCATCCCCTTCACCTACGGCATCGTCGAGCAATTCGCCGCGCAGATGAAGCAACGCGGCATCAAACCGGAAATGGAGACCTATCACAGCGGTGGCGCCTGGGTCATGCGCGATCTGATCGATCGCAAGCTAGTCGAACCGCCGTATCTGATCCAGACCGTCATGGGTGCGCAGACCGCCAGCTACCCGACGCCCGAGCATGTCCTGCAACTGCTGCGCGAACTGCCCGATCAGACCGTCTGGCTGTGCTCAGGCATCGGCCCGTTTCAACTCCCTCTCACGACGATGTCGCTGCTGATGGGCGGACACGCTCGCGTGGGTCTGGAAGACAATCTCTACTACTCGCGCGGCCGCAAGTTCGTCGATAACGCGGAGGCCGTGCGCCGCGTCGTGCGCATCGCCGGCGAACTGAACCGCAAGATCGCAACGCCGGCCGAAACCCGCGTGCTGCTTGGCCTGCCGGCCAAATCAAAAGCAATCCCCTCGAACAGGAAATCTGCATGAACACCGCGCTCAAGGAACGATCTGAACTGGAGCAGGCGCTTAACGACGCGGAAGCGCGCTTTACCGCCGCCAATCCGAAAAGCCGCGCCCGCCATGAACGCGCGGCAGCGGTAATGCCGGCCGGTCATTCACGGCAGACGCTGTTTTACGCGCCCTTTCCACTCACCATCGCGGGTGGCAAAGGCTGCCGCATCACCGACATCGACGGCCATGAGTATCTGAACCTGGTCGGCGACTATGCAGCCGGATTGTTCGGCCAGAGTTGCGAGCCGTTGCAACGCGCCGCGGTGGAAGCCATGCAGGCCGGCATCTCGCTGAGCGGACCCAACACCCGCGAGGTCGAATTCGCCGAGTACATTTCCAAGCGCATTCCCTCGATGGAGCAGGTGCGGTTCTGCAATTCCGGCTCGGAAGCCTGCCTGTTCGCGACACTGGTGGCGCGACACGCCACGCGGCGGCCGAAGATCCTGGTGTTCAACAGCTGCTATCACGGCGGCTTCATGATCTACGGCGCCACCGATCCGGCGCTCAGCGTGCCCTTCGCGCTGGTGAAGGCCGACTACAACGACGTCGAGGGCACGCGCGCCATTTTACGCGCCAACGCACCCGACATCGCCGCCGTGCTGGTGGAACCGGTGATGGGCTCGGGCGGCGCCATTCCGGGTACGCCGGAATTCCTGACCATGCTGCGCGAAGAGACCCGCAAGCTCGGCGTCGTGTTGATTTTCGACGAGGTCATGACCTCACGCCTCGGGCCCGGCGGCGTACAGGGCCTGCGCGGCATCCGGCCGGATATGACCACGCTCGGCAAATTCTGGGGCGGCAGCTTCGCCTTCGGCGCTTTCGGCGGCTCGCGCGAACTGATGCGGCATCTCGACGTCCGCAGCGGCGGCACACTGTCGCAGGCCGGCACCTTCAACAACAACGTCATCACCATGACGGCCGGCCTCATCGGCGCGCGTGATGTGTACACGCCCGAGGCCTGCGTGCGACTCAATGCGCTCGGCGATCATTTGCGCGAACAACTCAATGAACTGGGCCGATCGCTGAAAGTCGGATTCCAAGCCACCGGCATCGGCGGCGTCATGAATACGCAATGGACCAGCGGACCCATCACCGAGCCCAGCGTGGTCCTGCCGGTGAGCGCCACCGTGCGCCGACTGTTCCAGCTCGAAATGATCGAGCGCGGCTACTATGTGGCGCAGCGCGGCATGATCAATCTGTCGCTGCCCATGCAGGAAAGCGATCTGGCGGGCTTCGTGGGCGCGGCGCGCGACTATCTGACCCGATACGCGGCCAACTTGCGCGCATGAGAGCAACGCCGACGCTCAGCGGCAATATTGGATATTTCCAATTCCTGTCGCTGGGCTTCGGCACGATGATCGGCTCCGCCTGGGTCATTCTGCTGGGAAATTGGCTGGGTGAGGCCGGACCTGGCGGCGCGATTCTCGGCTTCGCCAGCGGCGCCGTCATCGTTATGACCATCGGCGCCTGCTACGCCGAACTCACCGCTCTGCTGCCCGAAGCGGGCAGCGAATTCATTTATGCACACCGGGTCTACGGCCGCGGCGTCGCCTTTACTGTCGGCTGGTTTTTGATCCTCTACCTGGTCAGCGTCACGGTATTCGAGGCACTCGCTCTGGCCTGGATCACCGAGATGCTGATTCCGACCTGGAAATCCGCGACGTTGTACTCGGCTTTCGGCGGCACGATCAGCGCCGAGATGCTGATCATCGGTATCGGCGCCGCAGTGGCGATCTTGGCGCTGAACTTCATCGGCACGCAGGTGGCGGTGATTTCGCACAGCATCCTGACGTACGGCTTTCTCACCGTCGTGCTGTGCATTCTGGGTGCGCTGCTGGTGCACGGCCATGCCACCAATCTTAAGCCGCTGTTCGCCAGCACCAACGGCAAGCCGTGGTGGTGGGGAAGCGGCGCCATCTTCGCCTTCTGCGCCTACGCCTTGAACGGCTTTCAAGCCATTCCACAGGCCATCGAAGAACGTTCCGGTCGCACCAACCTGCGCACCATCGGCATCGTCATTGTGGTCTCCATCGCCGCTGCCGCCGCGTTCTATTGCTTGGTCGTGCTCGCCGCCAGTGTCGCCACGCCCTGGCAGACACTGGTTGCCGCGCCTTTGCCGATGATCGCCGCCGCGGCGACGCTGCCCTACGGCGACACGGTCGTCGTAGTGCTGCTGATCGCGACGGCCGTTTCACTCATCAAAGCCTGGAACGGCGTGTTCATGATGGCCGTCCGACTCACGGTGGCCATGGCACGCGCCGGCTACGTGCCGGCGATGTTCGCCCGACTGCATCCGCGGTATCGATCGCCCGCGGCAGCACTGCTCTTGATCGCAGCGTTGAACGTCGCCGGCATTTTTATCGGCAAGGCGGCAATCGAACCCATCACCGATATGTGCGCCATGGTGCTGACCTTGACCTATGTGATGTGCTGCCTGACGGTACTGCGCTTGCGTCGCCGTAGCGGCGCAGCGCCCTTTCCGCTGCCGGGTGGCAGCGCTTTTGCGTGGATCGGATTGGCCGGCTCCATCACGATGGCAGTCGTCGCGTTTTTAGCCCCGTATGCCCAACGCGACGGAGTGCCGCTCGAGTGGGAACTGCTGGGCGTGTGGGGATTGATCGGCGTTGCGGTGTGGTTGTCGCACGTGCGCCATGCGGCGCTTGCGTGAGTCTGAGCGATGCGCCTTCAGCTCGCGGTGATGGGCAGACTTTCCCAATATCCCGGAATTTTGTCGAGCACGGCCAGATCGCGGCGCATCGCATCCTCGGCGGCCTGCGGGTCGCGCGCCTGGAACGCAGACAGCAAACGTTCATGATTATCCAGACCCACACGCCGCGTATTCGCCGTCTTGGTGAGCAGCGACACGGTGCTCGCCACCAGCGGCGCCATGCGCAACCACAACATCTGGATCAGCGGCACCAGTACCGGATTGTCGGCGATGCGGTAGATCTCGAAGTGAAACGCCATGTTCAACGCGGTAAAGGTATGCAGGTCGCCGCTGGAGATGCTCTTTTCGATGCCGCTCTGCACGGCGCGAAGATGCTCGATCTGTACCAGCGTGATGTTGCGCGCGGCCAGCGCCGCCGCCTTGCCCTCGAGCTGTTGACGCAGGTCGATGAGCTGCTCGACCTGCCGCCGGTTCAAGGTCGGCACGCGCGCCGAACGGTTCGGCAGCCCTTCGAAGGCGCCTTCGGAGGTGAGGCGGCGCAGCGCTTCGCGCACCGGCATCTCGCCGATGGACAACTCCTTGGCCAGCGACCGCAGCGTGATGACCTCACCGGGACGGAAGTGGCCGGCGAGCACGGCCTCCTTCAACGTGGCATAGGCGCGGCTATGCGCGGCCTCGCCGGGGGCCTGCCGGTCGCCAGCCGGAATCGTCAGCGGCCGCTGCGGAGTCCTGCCACGCGATTTCTTCGTCGCCGTGCGCTTCAATTTATTCGTTGGCATGCCTCAAGCGTATTCCGTTGCACGCGCATGGTGCAAGCATTACCGGCAGCGGCCACACCTCGATGTGATCACAACCCCCTGATATGACCATACAATGACAGCCAACTTTCCCCGCACTGCACGCGTCGTGATCATCGGTGGCGGCATCGGTGGCTGCAGCGCCGCCTATCATCTGGCAGGCTTAGGGATGACCGACGTCGTGCTGCTGGAACGCTCCATGCTCAGTTCCGGCACCACCTGGCATTCCACCGGCAACATGGAGACCTACCGCGCCGATCCGCTGATCTACGACATGGTCCGCTATGCGGTAAAGGCTTATCCGCAGCTTGCGCAAGAAACGGGGAAGGAAATCGGTTGGCGCAATGTCGGCCGTGTGCACTACACCGATCGCGACGATCGCTGGGCGGTGATGCAGACGCTGCCGGAACTGGGACGCGCGCGCGGCATCGAATTGCACCTGATCACGCCGGCGCAAGTCCACGAACGGCTGCCGATCATCGACCAGCAGGAGCTTGCCGGCGGCATCTGGATCCCCAGCGATGCGCGCGTCAATGCGACCGATGCCGTGCACGCCTTCGCGGCCGGCGCACGCGCCAAGGGCGTGAAGATCTTTCAGGAAACCTCGGTCACCGACATTCAATTGAGCAACGGCGCCGTCTCCGCGGTGATGACCTCCCGAGGCCGCATCGAGTGCGACATTGTCGTTCTGGCGGGTGGCCTGTGGTCGCGCGATATCGCCGCGACCTGCGGTGCGCAGCTGCCGCTGTACGCGCTCGAGCATCAATACATCATCACCAAGCCGCATGGCATGAGCCGCGACCTGCCGCTGTTCCTGTCCTACGACGATCAACTCTATGGCCGCGAAGAAGTCGGCGGCTTGATGATTGGCAGTCTGGATGATGATGCCATCGCGCTGCCGACGGCGGCGCTGCCGCAGAATTTCTCGTTTGCGTTGCTCAACGAGCGCTGGGAACAATTCGAGCCGTACATGGCCACCGCCATGAAGCGCTTCCCGCTGCTGCGCACAGCGCAGATCAAAATGCTCCTCAACGGACCCGAAAGTTTCACCCCCGACGGTCAGATGCTGCTGGGTCCGGTACCCGGCGCCGGCGGCCTGTTCGCGGCCTGCGCGTTCAATTCGAACGGCATTGCACTCGCGCCTGCCGCCGGAAAATTCATCGCGGAGTGGATTGTGGAAGGCGAACCCAGTTCGGATGTCGCGCCTCTGGATGTGCGGCGGTTTTCACCGATACAGGCGACAGAGGACTACCTGCGGGCGCGCGCCAGCGAAATCCCGGGGTTTCATTGCCGCCTGCACGCACCAGACAGCGACTATCGCTCGGCTCGCAATGTCCGACATTCGCCCTTGCACGCGCAAACGACGGTTGCGGGCGCGCGCTTCGTTTCGGTCAACGGCTGGGAACGTCCGGTCTGGTACGCACCGCAGGCTGACTCGCAGCTCATCGACTCGGTTGCCGATGAAGTCCGCGCCGCCACCGATCAAGTGCTGGTCGTGGATCGCTGCAGCGATGTGAAGCGGCTGTGCATCGCGGGTACCACAGACGCCAAGGGCCTGCGCTGGCGACACTTGGGGGGCGCGCATGATCAGGTCGAGGCGCTGGTGCGCGAAGTACCGTGGCGCGACGATCAACTCCTGTTGATCGCTTCGCCGGAGCAGGAATCGCGGCTGACAGAGTGGACGCGTCGCCTGCAGCAGCAAGCGGTTCAATCCACGGCACTTGCGATGCTCGAGTTGCACGGTCCCGCGCGCGGGGCGATGCTGGCGGAATTGGCATCGACGAGCGCGCTTGATATGCAGACCTTCGACGACCACGTGGGCGACTCGACCCTCATTGTGGTTCCCAGCATTGCCGCGGCGTCGTTGTGGCAGCAAGTACTTGCGCTGGGCAGCCGCTTCGGCGCACGACCGGGAGGCCATTTTGCGCAGGAGGCTTTGCGCATACGCCACGGCATCCCGGCGTTCGGCTTCGAGGCGACGCCGGCGCGTCAAGCAGCCGAACTCGGTCTTCGCGGTCCCGCCGCAAGCCCGACGCCCGCGGCGCCACGCACTCACGCGCCCCGCACGCTCGTCGCCTTCGAAAGCCCCATGCCGTACGACGAATTCGGCTCGCGCGAAGTGGTGCTCTGTCGCGGCACGGTGGTGGGGGAATTGACCTCCCGCGTGCGGTTGCCCGGCTGGCCAAGCACGTTGGCGCTGGGTCTGCTCGATCCGCAGCGGTGGCAGCGTGGCGCGTCGGACGCGTCGCTCGAAACGGTCGTCGGTGGCAAGCGCTGGCCCCTGGCGATCCGCGACACGGCCTGGACGGTCCAACTTGCAGCCAGCACCGCCGCCCGCTAGCGAGACGCGGGATGCACCGCTGGTGCGCGCGCTGGGGCCGTGGGCTCTGGCGGCCTCCATCGTCAACATCACCATCGCCGGCAGCATCTTCGTGCTGCCGGGGACGCTCGGCGCATCGATGGGCGCAGCTGCACCGCTGGCGTTTCTGCTCGGCGCCGCTTTGTTCGTGCCGCTGTGCTTAAGTTTCGCAGCAGTGGGCAGCCGCGTCGTCAGCAGCGGCGGCCCGTATGTGTACGTCGAGACGGCGTTCGGCCGCTTCCCCGGATTTCTGGTCGCCGCGCTGCTGTGGATTTCCGCCGTGTCCGGTAGCGGCGGCATCGCCGCGGCGCTTGTCGATCAATTTGCGCACGCGTTCCCGGCGATGGCGGCAACACTGCCGCGCACACTGTTGTTGCTGTGCGTGTACGGTTCCCTGGTGACTGTCAATGCGCTCGGTATTCGCAGCGGCGCGCGGGCCAATGCTCTGTTTGCAGCAGTCAAAGTGCTGCCATTGGTGGCGATCGCAATTGTGGGTATGCGTTACGCGCACGCATCAAACTTTGCCGTCACCGCGTGGCCGGAGTCACGCGCGCTGGGAACCGCGTTGATACTCGTCGTGTTTGCCTTCTCCGGCGTGGAAACTGCGCTCGCACCGTCCGGCGAAATGCACAACAACGACAAGGTTGTGCCGGCGGCCGTTCTGATGGGGGTGGGCACCGTGATCGCGCTGTACATTGTCATTCAAGCCGTCTGCCAGGGCGTCCTCGGTCCGGCTTTGGCCGGGCACCCCGCGCCGGTCACTGCAGTTGCTGAGCAGATCATGCCAGGCGGCGGGCTGCTGGTCGTGATCACGGCATCGCTGGCGTTGTTCGGCTGCTTGCAGGGAGACCTGCTGGGAACCTCACGACTGCTGTACGCATTGGGGCGGGATGGATTGCTGCCCGCACCGCTTGCGCGCGTGACGCCACATAGGCGCGTGCCGCTGGTGGCCATCGTCACGCATGCGAGTCTCGCGTTCGTCGTGGCAATGGGCGGCAGCTTCAATACGCTGGCATTGGTTTCAGGCGGGGCCTTCTGTTTCGTCTACATCGGCTGCGCCGCGGCAGCCTGGCAGCTGCAGCGGCGCAATGTCACTCAGACGCCGGCACCGCTGATTTTGCCCGGCGGCGCGCTGATTCCGGCCGCGGGAATCAGCGGTTTCGTGGCGATCCTGACCACGCTGCAGCGGCAGGAATGGCTTGCCATCGTTGCTGCAATCGCGTGCATCTGCGCGCTGTATGGCATTGCAGTGAGTTTCAAAGGCTCGGCGCGTTAGCCGCAACCACCGTACTTCAAGCCGTTCGCAAATCCTGCAGTAGCGTGCCGTGTTGCAATATTTCGCGCTCGTGGGCGATTTCACGCCACGGCTCCCGCAGCGCGGACTGATACCAGGATTGCATGGACGTCAGCTCGAGCAAACGATCCACATACTGCGCCGACAATGCGGATACCGGCGGTGAAAACGTCTGAATCCGGAACGCGACCGGCGCAAACAAGGCGTCCACCGCCGTGAACCGTGCGCCGGCCAGAAAAGGGCCGCCGAAACGCGACAGGCCTTCACTCCACAGTGCATCGAGCCGCGATAAGTCGCGCAGGACCGCCGCCGGAAAGGTCGGGATGCGCACGCGAATGCCGCAATTCATGCTGCAGACATCGCGAAGCGCACCGAAGCCCGAATGCATCTCGGCGCTGGCGCAACGCGCCCAGGCGCGGGCTTGCGCATCCCGCGGCCAGACCATGGGGAATTGCTCAGCCACATACTCGACGATCGCCAGGGAATCCCACACCGTCGTGGCGCCGTCGACCAGACAGGGTACTTTTCCGGTGGGAGAGAAGTCCGTAAAACGGCTGGGCTGGTCAGGTTCCGCGAACGGCACGAGCTTTTCATTGAAGCCGATTCCCAATTCGCGCATCAGCAGCCACGGTCGAAGCGACCAGGAGGAGTAATTCTTGTTGCCGATGTAGAGGTCGAACATGCAGGTGCTCCGCCGCGCGGGCGTTGGGCACGGCATTTCATGAATAAGTTTATTTCAAAATCATCTGCCTTGCCGAACCGGCTAGCGTCGCCGTTTGTCGAAATACGCGATCTTCTTCAGCCAGAAATCCCAACGGTAGAAGCGCCGCTTGACCAGGAATTCCTCGGCTGGGTCCAGACGATGCCCTTCCCAGGCGCGACGCTCCTGTTCCGCGGCCGCACGGTCGAGCCGACGACGCCGACGTTTGCGATACCAACGGATGATCACGACTCCGAGGAGCACAACCACCGCAACCATTACGCAGCACCAAATTGTTTCCGCTGAAACGTCGATCCGACCGCTGCACATCCCGCGAGTCATATCGCCAGGAGAATACCATTGCGCCTACCCGACTACGCGCTCTATCCTTCGCTTCCTGAGTAACCAAGGTTAATGAAAACACCCATGCAGACCTTGCAGAAAGCCGCGGCCCCCGACGCGGCTCACGACGAACGGGCACTGCGCATCGACCTGGCGGCCGCGTTTCGACTCGCAGCCACATTCGATTGGCACGAGTCGGTCGGCAACCATTTCAGCGTCGCGGTATCCGCCGACGGGCGTCATTTCCTGATGAACCGGCGCTGGCGACATTTCTCGTTGATCAAAGCCAGCGACCTGCAATTACTCGACAGTCGCGATGAGCACACCTTGTCGCGTCCAGATGCGCCGGACCCTTCGGCGTGGTGCATTCACAGCCAGCTGCATGCAAAGGTCGCCGCGGCGCGGTGCGTTCTGCATGTCCATCCGCCCTACGCGACCGCGCTGTCGGCCCTTGCGGATCCGACGATACAGCCCATCGATCAAAATACGGCTCGCTATTACAAAAGAATGGCGGTGGACCTGCACTATGGAGGCATCGCCGACAACACGGCAGAAGGCGCGCGTCTGGCTGACGCATTAGGCAATCATCGCGTGCTGATGATGGGCAATCACGGTGTGCTGGTGGTTGCACCCACCGTCGCGGAAGCCTTCGAAGAGCTGTATTTTCTCGAGCGCGCCTGCCGAACCTTGATTCTCGCCTATTCGACCGGACAGCCGCTCAATGTGATGCCTCACGAGCTGGCAGAGCAGACCGCACAGGACTGGGAGGCCTACTCAGGAATGGCGGTCGCGCATTTCGATGAATTGAAACGAACGCTCGACGGGAAAGACGCTACCTACCGGCAGTAAAGGGTCGCAAGCCGAATCAATTGGCTGCGACCATCTCGCCAACCTGGGATGGGATCCAGACCGCGGTGCGCGCCATCGCGACATCGCCGCCGGGTTTGCCGATGGCCACATAAAACAACTGCGAATTCTTTCGCGACTGACTGGGCAGCAATCGAACGAATAGAGTGGTCGAGCGTCGCCCCTGGGTGAAAAATTGTGTAGTGGGATTTTGAGCCACGAAATCGCTGCCGGGTTTGGCGGTCGAGCCTTCCGTCCACCAGGTAAATCCACGACGGCCCTCGGCCACAGAACGCGCGACGGTGATTTGTGCGAACCTTTCACCCGGCAGTACTTTGTTGCTCTCGGCCCACACCCTCAATGGACGCCGTGGATGCAAGGCAGCTGGTGCGGCCTCCGGCGTTCCAACAGCGCGATCATCTGCCGGAATGGCGGCGAGACTGGTCGCGGCGGACCCGGTAACGCTCCGTGAAACGAGTGGAGCAGCCGACTGTTCAAGGTGGGATTTGCCGTTCGTTGGACTAACGCTGTGCGTCAGTAACAAGCCGACGCTGGCGAGCAACGCAAACCCCAGCACGACGTGGCGGATGCGGCCCCACGCTGCCACCGTTGGAGGTTGAGGTCCGCCGGCGGCAGCCTGAGGCCCAAGATTCGCGAGCCAGTCGCTGACGTCGATGGCACGATCTTCGCGCCGCCACGCGAGGCCCTGTTGCAGCATCCGCCATTGTCGGTTGGTGAGATCCGGCGGACGTGGCGGCACCATCCTTTCTTTGCGGGCTGCAACCGAACTGCGGCCTTGAAACGGGTGATTTCCACTCAGCAATTCATATGACAGGCACGCGAGAGCGAACAGGTCATCGCGAGGATCGGCGCGTTGACCATCGAGCAGTTCGCAACAGGTATAGGCCGGCGTAACTGCCGGGACCAGATCGCGTTGCAATGCGTGCGCAGTTTCCGACGTTACGGGCCGTAAGGAGCCCGAAGCACCAAAATCGAGGATCCGAATCTCTCCACTGCGCGTGATCATGATGTTCTGCGGCTTCAGATCGCCATGTACCACGTGGCGCGAATGCGCATGCGCGATGCCTGACCCGATATCGCGGATCACCGACCAGGCGAACTGCCGGGAAGGCGGCTGAGGACGCGTGCGTTTGAGGCGCGTACTCAACAGCTCACCTGACAGCAATTCCATGGTGAAAAATGCCACATCGCCTTCCTGAACCAGCTCGAACACCTTGACGATATTGGGGTGGGACAATGACTGCGCGCAGTAGAATTCCCGTCGCAGGTCGGCGAAGAGCTTCGAGCTGCCCCTGGTCTCTTGTCGCAAAATCTTCAGAGCCACATGACGATCGGGCTCCGGAAGATCCCGGCGCTGCCAATCCAATGCCTTGAACACTCGGCCCATGCCACCGCTGCCCAGCAATCGGATCAGTGTGTAGCGGTTTGCAAGAATCCGCCCGCTCAGATCAGGCACATCGCCTGCCGCCCCGGTCGGTTCGGAGAAGTTCGATGAGTCGGTGGTGCGCTGCAGATCGACGGTGGGTTCAGAATCCATGAGGAAAATAGATACTCCAATCAAGCTAAAAAGTATGCAGGCGGGAGCCTGGACATCGGCGTGAGTTGGATATGCTAATGAAAGGAGGACTCTTCCTACACGACGAAGAGAAAGATTCCGATAGTTGTCAGTTGCTGTTCAACCCGCCCACAGTTCTCGCGCCCAGCGCGCCAAGGTCAGCGCTTCCGTCCACCGGTTCGACAGCTCGCGGCCATCAGCGCCGGTGATCGCATAGTCGGGCGGCCCCAACTCGCACAAAAATACGCAAGTTTGGTCGGCGTGCCGCGCCTTCCACGCGTCGAACCCCTGCCGCCACCATCCCTTGAACAATGTCACCCACTCGGCGTTCTGCGGAAAATCCAGCGCGACCTGGATCTGGCCACGCGCGGCAACACGTCCCTGAAACGAATCCGAGCGCTCGAGCACTTGCGTGATCAGCGCCTTGAGTTGCGGCGTCGGCGGCAACGGCATTTCGCGATCCACCACGTAATGCGACAAGTCCGCGGCTATGTGCATCGCCGGAACAGCGTCGAGGAGTTGCACGGCCGTGAACAGATCGTTGGTGATGCAATTGCGATGCGTCTCGAACTGGATCGGCATGTGCGCAGACTCCGCCACGCGCAGCCAGTCCTCGATGATGCGAATCATGTCCGACAGGCGCACCGGCATGTCCTGACCGATCACGGTGACAAATGGCGCCTGGATACGGTGCGCAAGTTCAATAGCGGCGCGCAGATCATCATGCGAGTGCGGGAATGCGGTGAGTCCTCCGGCAAGCCCAGTACGCGCGAAATGCGGCACGGTGCTCTCGGCCTCTTCCATGCTGAGTGCGCCCAGGTCGATGGCCATGCCATCGAACCCCGCAGCCCGCACCTGATCGAACTTCGTCGCGGTGCTCGCTTCCGGGGACGCGAGCTGATCCATAGCCCACAGGGCCTGGTACACCTGAAGGCGATTAGTCACCGGAGGTCAGCCGCGGGCGGCTAGTCACGGGTGGTCAGCCATGCGCTCGTTCAAGCGGCAGCGCGTCGCTGATCCACACTGAATCATCCGGATAGTCCGCCTCGGTTTTGCCGTCCGAGAAGGCGCGAATCGCGGCCGCCATGAAACCCAGGTAGGTCATGGACGGCGGCGCGACGCCGCGCTCGGTGAACAGCGCCGCATTGAGCTCCCGAAGCCGGTGGAATGGCACACCCGGAAACGCATGGTGCGCGGTGTGATATTGCATCTGCCAGCACATCCATCGCAGCAGCGCATTGGTGCGCGTGCTGCGGGTGTTGACGAGCACATTCGGCACATGCGGCAGGCCGAGGTGCTCGATGGTGTTCTGAAACTGATGCACGAACTTCATAACGACCATCGGCGCGAGCCACAGCCACAACGCGGCAGTGCTGTGCGTCCACCAGGAGACCGCGAGGATCCCGGCATAACCGGCCAGGTGAATGCGGCTTTCAAGGGCGAGACCCGCATGGCGCGATTTCGGCAAATAGGGTTCGGTGATGACCCCAAACGAAAACAGCACGATTCGCTGCCAGCGCGTATACCAATAGTCGAGACCCGACATCCACAACAACAGCGAACGCAGGTTGTAGTGCGGTCGCGCCAATTCCCCATCCTGTTCCCAATCCTGCGTAAAGCGGTGATGTGCGATGTGCTGGATCTGATCGAAATCGCGCGGATAGAAAAGGACAAAGCCGAACAGTCGACCCAGCCATTCGTTCAACCAGCGGGTTTGGAACACCGTCCAGTGGCTGAGTTCGTGCTGACCGGCATATAAGAAATTGAGCAGGATGCCGTGGATCATGAACAACGGGATAGCCCACGCGCTGTCACGGGTCGACCACAGCAACGTTCCGGTAACGGCAATGGCGCCGAGATGCGACAGCGCCTGCATCGAACCGCGAAAATCCGACGGGGTACAGAAATCGCGGAGCCTGGCGGAGTCGATCAGGTCCCGCCGCACGAATACTTCGCTCACTGTCCTCTCCTAAGCCTGGCATCAACGCAAAACGCTGGTACCGACAATACTAAAGAAGCTGGCAGCTAGCCAGAATGCAGCCGCATCGAAAGCTATTTGTCGTTCCTTGCCGGCTACGGGGGCCTTAAGCGGACGTCTTGCCAGGCCGCGCAACCCCCCTTTAACTCGGCCAGCGGCGGCAACATCCACAGCCAGCCCACCAGTCCCACCAGACCCACGGCCGCTGCCAGTAGGAAAGCCGCCGTGAAATGATGGGTACTCGCCACGATCAGGCCGGTTGCTGCGGGTGCGACGATCCCGGCCATGCTGCCGATGGAATTCTGGATGCCCACCCAGCGTCCGGCGGCACGCGCGCCGGCCAGGATTTGCGGAACGGCATTCAGACCCGGCGACGATCCACCGCACAGCACCTGGTAGACAAACAGCGCCCCCAAGGCCGAGCCCCACCACCAGAGCAGGACGGGACGCCGATGTTGGAGTCAGTGAGCGATCGGTGCTGTCAGCCGGCATCGCAACGACTGTAGCATCCGTTGCCAGGATTGGAAAACCCTGGCGGCAAAGCCAGCGTTCGTTAGAATTTGTAGCCGATCTTGATTCCTAACACCCGCGGCCGGGTGATCGTCTCGGCGGGCACGAACTGACCGGTTGAGGTGAACACGCTCGCGTTGACGTTGGTTAGATTCTGCGCATACAGCTCTGTCGACCAGGCGTCCTTCGCCACTCCGGCGGACAAGTCATATTGCGAAAACGCCGGGTTTTCGAATCGCAACAATGTGGTGCTCACGTTGCCACCGGCGGACAACGACGGATTGACGCCGGACTGCGTGAACGAATGCGAAGTATGAGTGGCACCGGCCTGCACGAAGGCATTGTAGGAATTCATCGTCCACTGATAACGCAAACGCAAATTGAACTGGAACGGCGGCGAGTTCGCGCTGGGCGTGCCCAGCGGGCCGTACACATTCTGGATGCTGGTAATCGGCTGGCCATACAAGCCCTGTGTCGCCGGATTGCCGAGCAGGTCGGGATTATTGGCGATCAAAGAAGGCGAATTGGTCTGCTTGCTCCTGTTCCAGGAGGCCCCACCCTGCGCCGTCAGGCCGTCGGCAAGCACGGCGATGATCGAGGTCTCCAGGCCGCGAATCCGGTACGAGGGACCATTGGTGCCGAAACCGATGTTGCCCAGCACACCGGGATTGAACAGATTGATCTGCACATCCTTCCAATCTTCCTGATAGACGGCGCCATTCCACTGCAGTCGGTGATCGAAGAACTGCGTCTTCCAGCCCAACTCCTTGTTGGTCAGATTGTCGGAAGCAAAGGCATACGGTGAGCGGTACAGCGGGATGCCGCTGCCGGCGTCCGGAACGTAGTTCGCCGAGAACCGGTTGAACCCGCCGGGTCGGAACCCTTGAGACCACGTGAAGTACACCAGCGCGTCCGGCATAAAGTGCCAGGTCAGATTCGCGCGACTCTTGAATCCCTTGTAAGTCGTGTGCAGATTGGCGTCGTCAATATTGTTGGCATTGTTGAGGCACGGGGCAGCGCCCGCCTCGTAACAGCCGAAACTGCTGGAGTAGGCGCCCTTCTCGGTATTGTCGAAGTGGTAATAGCGCGTTCCGGCCGTCAGCGTCAGCACCTTCGGGATAATGTCGAAGTCCACCGAGGCGAAGAACGCACGCTGCTTGTAGCCGCGCGTCACGTCATTGAAAAACGCGACATTATCGTTTCGGGTATTCGGGTTACTGACCGTGGCGCCCAGCGCCGGACCTACATTGGTCAAACATCCAACCGTGACCGTGTCGGTACAGGCAGGCAATGACTTGTATTGCCAATTCAGCTGATCCTCGATTTTGAGTTCTTCCCAGAACGCACCGACGATGCCGCGCAGGCGCCAGTCGTCCGGCGTGCTGAGCCGGAGTTCATGACTCTGATGCGTATTGCGTTCGGTTTCGTTCCAAGTCGCACTGGGCGAATAGCAGGTCGCAACCAGCCCCTTCGAAGGATCCGCCCCATGGCACTGGTAATAGTCGGCATACACGCCGCGAGAGTAATTGGTGTAATCCTGCACCTGGCTCACATTGCGAATCAGATACGCACCGGCGTAGACCACTTTCAAATCACCGATGCGGCCATTAATGGTCAGCGCGGTATTTTCAAACTTGTCCTTGTTGAACGAGTTGTTGAACAGCGTGACTGATTGCCGGGGCAGAGGAACGCCGTCCGAGCTGTTCGGCATCTGATAGAAAACGCCCTGTGCATTGAGGTTTTGATAGCTCTGCGCCAGCAATGCGCTCCAGTCCTCATGGAAAGCCCACAAGGCCGAGGCGCGGATTCCCTTGTACGACACCGGGTTGATCGCGTTGTGCGCGATGCCGTAATTGTTGATCACTGGAGAACCCGGCGGCACCTGACAGGTGCCGGTGGCGCCGCACCCATCCGGATAGTTGGCATAGCCGATACCCAGATCGGTTGATTTGCGCGTGAAGGTAGCGGGGACGTTATTGATGTACCCGCCTCGCTGATCGTTGTAAACCACGGCTCGAACTGCGAGCGTATCGGCGATCAGCGGCAGGTTGATGACGGCAGTGAGATCGCTATTGGGATCACCACCCGCAGTCGTTCCGTAACCTGCGGTGACGCTGCCCTCGGTCACATTCAGTTTCGGCTTATTGGTGATATAGCGAACGGCGCCGGCCTGGGCACCTGCGCCAAACAAGGTTCCTTGCGGACCTTCGAGAACCTCGACCCGCTCAAGATCCGCGGCGTACACGTCCAGATTTCGACCGGGCAACTGACCCGACTGATCGTCGAGATAAATGGCAACGTTTGGAAAGCCGCTGATCGAGCCGCCGGATTGGATGCCGTCACTGCCGACGCTCAAGCCCCGCATGAAGATCTGCGACTGGCCGGGCCCTGAGGAGGGCGCCGTTACATTGGGTAGATAACGGATGAACTCATCCAGCGTAGAGACATGCAGTTGCGACAACGTTTCGCTGGTCAGCGCCTGGATCGCGATGGGCACATTCTGGATGTTTTCCGTACGGCGCTGCGCCGTCACGACGATTTCTTGAATTTGATCGAAGCCCGGTCCGGCATCGGCTGCATTGGCGGTCATGACATGACCGGCCGAGGTGCCGCCGAGAATGGCCGCAATGGCAACGCTAAGTGTCGAGCGCGACGGCGCAGTGGAACGCAAACGAACGGCATTGTTCTTCGATGCAGATTTCATCGGCTCTACCCCATGTTGTGTGCCTACGCCCGGATTTGGCGTCGGCCGTCCCGCCTCCACTGTAGGCCACGCGAACATCCAGGTTCCAGCATTATTCTCGATATGAATAAAACGTAATTCGTCCGGTCGCCGATCAGGCGGAGTGCACGCGCCACTATGCAGCGGCGCATCAAGGGTGGCGCACCAATTGGTTACACGCGCCAGCGGCGCTGCTCCGCCACCGGTAGATCATAGCCGGATAGGAATGCAGCGAGTCGCTGTCCCTCCGTCGCAACGTCTTTGTCCCGCCGCATGAGATGGCGGGGCGGCAGCTCCACGCCCCGGTGTCGCAGCAAGGACGCCAGAGGACGCCAATGAAGTCCGCCCCTCGGCTCGGCGCGAATCCCGATGGCCACCACTGCATAACCATGATGCGCATACTCGGCGACTTGATCGGCAATGACGGCCAGCAGCAGGCTGTGCTTGCCGGCAGGTGGTAGCTGCAACACACCGTAGCCGCAGCTCTCCAGAATTCCCAGCGAATCGGGCAGCGCTGCGCGGGTCTCATCGGATGTGTTGATCAATGCGTCGGGCACCAACGCCATGCGCCAGCCGCGTGCATCGATGCTCACGGAGTCTCCCGACTATCCAGAAACTGTTCCAGGTCCTGGCGCGAGCCCGCTTCATCGAAGCGCCCCATATCCAGCGCCCACCCCGTGGCCGGCAGTGGTGGCAGGCCGCGGCGCAACAACTCCGCCTGCAGTTCCTCGATCCACACACCCGGACGCTGCACGATGGCCCAGTCATCTTCCGGACGATTAGGGCGACCGCCCCAATCGGGCTGACTGGAGGTAAATCGCACGCCGGTCGACGGGCTGCCATCGAGTCCGATCAGAATCACCTCGTCGCCACGCCGTAAATGGTGCTCGATCAATGGCGCAATGGCCTGCGCGAGTCGCCGGCAATGCGCGCGATAGGCCGGCGTGTCGTATTGCTCATAAACCGCCCACCACCGTCGCACGCCGGCAAAGGCGAGCTCCGGACAGGGCAATTGCTGCAGTTGGTAACCGCGGCTGCGCAACGCTTCCACGACCGGATTGACCTGACCGCGATAGCGGGCGCCGTCGCAGACTTTGGCGTTCTGGTTGAAAAGACAGTTGGCGATGAACGCCACTTTGCGCGGCGATTCCGACTCCGCACCCGGCGCCTTCCCGCCGTCGACAGACTGCGCTTTGGTCACGGTTTCATCTTCATTCATCAAAATGAGCTTATCGGATTTGCCACGGTCGCGCTGTCCGGATGCTGTCGCCTAATTCCGATAAACGTTGTACCGTGGCACAACAAAAACGCCACGTAGGCTGCGTATGAGTTCGACTTGAGTTCCGTCATGATCGACACGCCTGAAGCGCAGGCGACCTCCGCCATCGAGCGTTGGTACGTCGTCATCGTCATGTGTCTGGTGTACGCGGTCAACATCGCCGACCGCTACGTCGTCTCCACTGTGCTGGAGCCCATCCGCCTGGACTTGAATCTCACCGATGCCGGCGTGGGCTTTCTCACCGGCGTTCCGTTGGGCCTGTTCTACGTGACGCTCGGCATCCCGATGTCCTGGCTCGCCGACCGCCGCAATCGCCGCAATATCCTGGTGGCCTCGCTCATCATCTGGTCGGCCTTCACCGCGGCCTGCGGACTGTCGCGCAATTACTGGCAATTCCTGGCCGGGCGCATCGGCGTCGGCATCGGCGAAACCGGCGGCACGCCGCCGGCCAATTCCATCATTGCAGATCACTTTCCGGCCGATCGGCGGCCCATGGCATTGGGCGTGTTCGCGCTGGGCGCGCCCATCGGCGCATGGCTGGGCGCGAATGTCGCCGGCGCCATTGCCAATGCTTACGGCTGGCGCGCCGCGTTTCTGGCGCTTGGAATTCCCGGCGTCGTCATGGGGATTCTCATCTACCTGACCATTCGCGAACCGCGGCGCGGGCAAATGGACGCGGTTGCAAACGCGGTGCCCGACGAGGGCGCCCCGCCATTGATGGAATCGCTGCGATTTCTCTGGCGCCAACGATCCGCCTTTCATGTCGTCATGGGTACCGGCGTGTGCGCGCTGTGGGGATGGGGCCTGATCTGGTTCACCCCCGCTTTTCTGATGCGCACCTATGCGCTGAACGTCGGTGAAGCCGGCGCGGTCACCGGCAACATTCATCTGGTCGGCGGCATTCTGGCCACCGCCGGCACGGCGTGGATTTTGTCGCGGCCCCGCATGGCCGACCCGCGGCGAGTGGTCTGGCTGCTCGCAGTGGGCGTGGGGTTCGCCACCATTCCCTCGTTCATCGCCTATTGGACGCATTCTTTGTGGCTGGCCAAATGCATGTTCTGGCTGTTCATTCCCGCCATTTACTTTTACATCGGCCCGGCGATGGGCCTGATGCAAAACCTCGCGCCGCTGCGCATGCGCGCCATGTTCACCGCGTGGTCCCTGGTGGTCGGCAATGTGTTCAACCTGATCATCGCGCCGCAAGGCGTCGGCTTGTTGAGCGACTGGTTTGCCGGTCCCGGCGGCGCCGATGCGAATTCCCTGCGACTGGCCTTGCTGGTGCTCGCGCCGACCGGCGTCTGGGCCGTGTATCATTTCTGCATGGCGAGTAAAACCATCGTCGCCGACCAGGCTCGTGCCGTCGGCTATGTCACCACGATCGATCCGACGGGAACGCCTGCCTGATGGCGATGCGCACTGCCTTCCGCATGACCGCCCTCGTGTGCGTCCTCTCGTTCGCGACCGTCGCGCCCTGCTATGCGCAGAACGGCGTCCGGGTGCTCAACGCGGATGCGTCCTACCCCGAAGGGCCGATCTGGTATCAGGGCAAGCTGTACTACGTGGAATATGGCCGCAACCAGATAACGACCTGGGACGGCAAGAAAAACGCGGTGTTCTCGACCGAGAAGGGTTGCGGTCAGTCCGCCGTGATACCCACGGCCCGTGGCGAGTTCCTCACCACCTGCTACGACAGCGGCACGATCAGCCGGATCGCAGCAGATGGCAAACTGCTCGCGCCCTACAGTCACGACAAGGACGGTCGCCCGTTTGTCGGGCCCAACGATTTCGCGCCCGACAACCGTGGCGGCGTTTACTTCAGCACCTCTGGCAGTCATGGCGACGCCATTGACGGCAAGGTGTTCTACATCGCCGCCGACGGCACCGTCAATTTGAAAGCGGATGATGTGCACAACGCCAACGGGCTCGCGGTCTCCCAGGACGGCACGATCCTGTACGTGGTCGAGACCGATGAAAACCGCTTGTTGAAATTCAAAATCGGCGCGGATGCGTCGCTCTCCGACCGGCGCATCGTCGTGAGTCTGGATGATCTGGCGCACCACAAGGTGCACATCTGGCCGGACGGCGTGAAGATCGACTCACGCGGCGAGATTTACATCGGCCAAAGCGCGCGTGAGTACAAGGTGCCGTATGCCGGTGTCATTTTCGTGATCGACGCGAAGGGCAAATTGCTGCGGCAAATAACGCTGCCGTCCGTACAGGTGCCGAATTTCGCATTCAGCCCGGATGAGAAGACGCTGTACGTGACGGCGCTGGATCAATTCGACCAGCCGCCCTATCGCGGCAAGCTCTACTCGATCCCCAATCGCTGATTGCGCCGGCGCTATCGCGCCAGCCATCCACCGTCGACGACGAGATTGGACCCCGTGATGTAGGTCGCGCGGTCGCTGGCGAGAAACACGGCGGCATTGGCGATGTCCTGTGGACGCCCCAGCCGCGGCCACGGCGTACGCCGATGCGCATTTTCCAGGCGCGCCGGATCCGACGGCGAGCCCGGTTGTCCCGTGACGATCTTCCCTGGCGAGATGCAATTGCAGACGATCAGCTCGTGCGCATAATCCACGGCGATTTGTTTGGTCAGGTAGATGGCGCCCGCCTTGCTCACGCCGTACGGCGTATCGTGCGGCGCGGTCACGATGCCCTGCTGGGAGCCCAGATTGATGAGCCGCCCGCGCACTTCGTTGCATGGTTCCTGGGTCAGCATCTGCTGGACCGCGCGCTTGCAGCCATGAAACATGCCGGTCAGGTTGACCGTCATCACCTGCTCCCATAGTTCCAGCGTGGTGTCCAGAAGCGGCGTGCCCGAGAAAATCGCCGCATTGTTCACCATCACATCGAGGCGGCCGTGGCGCTGCACCGTGGCGCTCACCAACCGATCGATGTCCTCCCATCGGCCCACATCGGTCTTTTCGAACGTCGCCATCCCGCCGCTCTTGCGGATCAGGTCGAGCGTGGATTCGCCGCCTTCGATGGGCTCGGCCACGATATCGGCGACGACCACGGCGGCGCCTTCGGCAGCGAAGCTCGCGGCGATCGCGCGGCCGATGCCGGAACTCGCGCCGGTGACGATGGCAACTTTTCCGGCAAGTAAATTGGAAATCACGTCGATCCTGGCTTTAAGCGAAGGTTACAATACGCGCCTGACACCCATGCAACCCGATATTAAGCTGGCGGAAACGCTTTTCGATACGCTCGACCGTGCCACCCGACGTGGCAAGGGCATCGTGCGCGACAGCTTTGGCGATGGCGAACAAGCGGCGCACGATATCATGCGCGCCGCCGCCCAAACCCTCAGGTTAGAGATTTGCGTCGATGCCATCGGCAATCTCATGATGACGTTGCCCGGCCGCGACCGGCGCCTGCCGCGCATCATCATCGGATCCCACCTCGACAGCTCGCCGCAAAGCGGCAACTTCGACGGCGCAGCTGGGGTGGTGGCCGGCGTGTGCGTATTGTCGGCGTTCAGGAGTGCCGACAAGCAGCTGGACTGTGATGTGACGGTGATGGGCATCCGCGCTGAAGAATCCTCCTGGTTCAATATTTCCTATCTGGGCAGCGGCGGCGCCTTCGGGTTGCTGGACCCGGCCTGCCTCGCGATCACGCGATCGGACACCGGCCGAAGTCTCGAGGCGACCTTGCTGGAACGCGGCTTCGATCCGAGCCCCATCCGCGAGCGGCGAGCGTTGCTCGATCCCTCACGCATCCGCGCGTACCTCGAGTTGCATATCGAACAGGGTCCGACGCTGGTGGCCGAAGCGCTGCCGGCGGCCGTCGTCACCGGCATCCGCGGCTGCAAGCGTTTTCGCAATGCCGGTTGCATCGGCCAGTATGCGCACTCCGGCGCCGTCAATCGGCCACATCGTCACGACGCCGTCGCGGCAACGGTGGCCTTGTTGCACCATTTGGAAACGCTCTGGCAGCAATACGAACAACGAGGCGCCGATCTGACGATCACCTTCGGCGAACTGTATACCGACGCTGCGTTCCACGCGCCCAGCAAGATTGCCGGTGAGACGCATTTCGTCATCGACATCCGCAGCGTGTCGCAGGAGATCATGGATGCGGTCGCAGAAGAAGCGCGTCGCGCGGCGGCGCGCATCGCCGCGGACTATCGCGTCATGTTCGACCTCGGCGCGACCAGCGATTCGCCGCCGGCCGTCATGGACGAGAGGCTGCGCGCCGGCTTTCGCGCACAGCTGCAATCGCCGTTCGAGATGCCCAGCGGTGCCGGCCATGACGCCGCGACGTTCGCAAAAATGGGCATTCCAACGGGTATGATCTTCGTGCGCAATGAAAACGGCAGCCACAATCCCGATGAGGCCATGAGCTTGGATGACTTCGACACGGCAGCGCGAGCGCTACTCGGCTTGCTGCTGAACTTCCCGCTGCCATGACACTGCTGGTCACCGGTGCGACAGGCTTCGTCATGAGCGTGCTCGCGCGCCATTGGCTGGACGCCAATCCCGACGAGCGAGTCGTGGTGCTGGATGCGGCGCCGTTGGACGCCGCCGCACAGCGATATTTTGCGAGCGTGTCGGGCCGCATGAAGGTCGTGACGGTGGATGTTACGGAAGCAAAGCAGTGGCACGCGGCGCTCAACGGCGAAGACATCAAGTACGTCGTGCACGGCGCCACGGTGACGCCCATCTCCCGCGGCTCAGCGGCCGAAGCGCGCAGCGAACCCGAAGCGGACAATCCTGCTCGCATCATCGACGTCAATGTCATGGGAACGGTCGCGGTTCTGGACTGGGTTCGCAGCCAACCGCGTCCACCGCGATTCCTCTACGTCAGCTCCGGCGCCGTCTACAAGCATCACGGGCCCGATCATCCCGGCGAGCCATTACCGGAAGACGGCTACGTCATGCCGCGCCGTTTGTACGGCATCTCGAAACTTGCCTCCGAATTGATCACCGAGCGCTATGGCGATCTGTTCGGACTCTCGACCGCCTCGATCCGCCCGTCTTCGGTGTACGGAACGATGGATCGCGTGACCGCCAGCCGCAACCATCGCCACGTACCGAATCGGATTGCTCAAATGGCCGTGGAAGGCGTGACTTGCGCCCGCGTCAATACGCTCACCGCGGTGGGCGATTACGTACACGTCGAAGACGTCGCGCGCGCCATCGTCGCGCTGCTGCGTGCACCGACACTGCGTTACAGTACCTACAATGTCGCGCAAGGTTGCGTCACGAGCATTGCCGAGCTGGTGGAATGGGCGGCGCAGAAGGCGCCTGGGTTTCACGCCGAGGTCGTTGCCGACGCGGACGCTGACATTCTGCAGGATGCGAGCCTGCGCGATGGCATGTGGGGCGCCTACGATATCTCCCGCATCACGGCGGAAACCGGCTGGAGACCCCGCCCCGTACGCGAGGCGCTGCAGGCGTATATGCAATGGATCAAAGCACAGCAGCACGTATGACGGATTCAAAACTGTATCCGCGTGATGTAGTCGGCTATGGTGCAAACCCGCCCGATCCGCGCTGGCCGAACGGCGCCCGCATCGCCGTCTCGATCGTCCTGAACTACGAGGAAGGCGGCGAGTCCTGCATTCTGCACGGCGACACCCATTCCGAGTCCGTGTTGACCGACGTCGGCGGCGAACCCTTGCCGAACGCGCGCAATTTGAATGTCGAATCCAATTTTGAATACGGCAGCCGCGTGGGGTTTTGGGAAATCATGCGGATACTGGGCGAGCGCCGCGTCGACGCCACTGTTTACGCGGTTGGCATGGCGTTGGAACGCAACCCGGAAGCCGCAGCGGCCATCGCCGCCAGCGCATTCGAAGTCGCCTGCCACGGACAACGTTGGATCGACTATCAAAACGTTCCTGAGGCCGCGGAGCGCGCCGATATCGCCCGCAACATCGAGGTCATCACCCGCCTCATAGGTCGTCGGCCGCTCGGTTGGTACACCGGC
Source organism: Pseudomonadota bacterium (assembly GCA_031394735.1). Taxonomy (GTDB): domain Bacteria; phylum Pseudomonadota; class Gammaproteobacteria; order Steroidobacterales; family Steroidobacteraceae; genus TMP-86. Next base: position 33,005 of record JANMXI010000190.1, read on the forward strand.
CGGCCCGGCCCCAACACTCGACGATTGGTGGTCGAGGCCGGTGGCTTCCTGTACGACAGCGATGCCTACAACGACGATCTGCCCTATTGGACGCGAGTCGCCGGCCACGCCCACCTGGTGATTCCGTACAGCTTCGACACCAATGACAGCCGACTGCAGCGCGGTGCGGATTTCGCCACCGGTGAGGATTACCTCACCTATTGCCGCGATGCCTTCGACTGGCTGTACGCGTCAGGCGTCGCGGGACGGCCGCGGATGATGAGCATCGGTCTGCACGGCCGCATCATCGGCCGACCCGGTCGGATCGGTGCATTGGTGAAACTGCTCGAACACATTCAACGCCACGAAGGCGTCTGGCTGTGCAATCGGACCAGCATCGCGCGCCATTGGATCGCGAATCACCCGGCCCGGCCGTAGAAGCCAACCCGCTCGGACTCGCTGAACATCACGTCGGGTCGTTCGTAATAGGACAGCACCGCGACCAAGCGGCTTTGCTCCCCGCGCACGGTCGAGACCCGGTGGAGCGTATCGGTCCAGATCGAGAATGTCTCGCACGATGGTCTCTCCCGTGTACTCGCGATCTCGAATGCGACATTATGAGGCAATCACACCACGTGGCGAAGGCGAGTCTCGCATGGATTCCATCCGGTTCGGAAATACTGACCTTGAGGTGTCGCCGCTTTGCCTGGGCACGATGTCCATGGGCAGCTCGGCCTGGAAGGGCTGGGTGCTCGACGAGGCGGATTC
>JANMXI010000191.1:0-5796 GCA_031394735.1 Pseudomonadota bacterium
GATTGAATGCCGACCAGCTGACTGAAGGGCGTTGCCATACCCGGATATCCCAGTGCGCGACGAACGATGGCGACTTCGCGAAGAATCTCATCGTACCGGTCAGACATTCCATGAATCTTCAATTGCGCTTTGAGCGTGCCAGTCATCCCACCCGGAATCTGGCTTTGCGTCGTCAGCAAATCATACTCGTAATGCTGATTGACCAGGAACCCCGCGGCCTTTCCGACCCGCTCCATGTGCTCAGCCACTCGCGCGAAAAGACGCTTATCCAGATTATGCGTATGTCCCAGCAGCTCAATGTTATGAACCATGATTTCCGTGGAAGGGACCGACGGTCCGTTGGCCATCGGCCGGCTGGCGGTATGCAGAATGGAAACGCCAAAATCCAGTGAATCGATATAGGCCTTGGCGGATTGCCCCAAAATGTTGTTCGAGTGGAATTCGATCGGCTTGCCATTCGCGTTGGCCTTGATCACCGGTAGCAGCGTCTGCATTCGCTCCCGATCGAGTACGCCAGCCGTGTCGTAGAGCAGAATCGTATCAATCGCCGGCGAGGCGGCGACCTTGCGGGTGATGTCGGCGTAGTATTGATCCGTGTGAACCGGCGACTGAAAGTACATCACTGTGCCGGCTACTTCGGAGCCGAATTCCTTGGCAACCTTCGCAAGTCGATGCATCTTGTCGATGTTGTACAAGACGTCGTAGATCCAGAAGCTGCGGCAACCATGCCGGTTGAGCTGGCGCATCCAGGCATCCATCAATGCATCCGGCGTGGTCGCAAATGTCACGGCTGCGTTCGACCGCATGCCGGCCCTGATGGGTGTTCTGGGCGCCGCCTCGACAATCAAATCCAGACCTTCCCAGGGATTTTCACGGCAGTAGCGAATCAGGCACTCGAACGCGGTTGAACCGGTCAGATCGATGACCCGAAACCCGGTCCTGTCCAGCACAGGTGTGATCGGCAGCGCCATCCCCGCTCGCATACGCAGGCCCCACAGGCTTTGCTGGCCATCGCGAAGCGTCTGGTCGAGAAATTCGATGTGAGCCATACGTTTAAATACTCCGCGAATCCACAACGAACAACACCTGCCCGCCTTCCACCAGCACACCGTCGTCGACACAAATTTTGCTTACGAACCCGCCCACTCCGGCCTTTATCTCCACAGAGCGGTTCATCACCTCTAGCCGACACACGACTGAATGATCGTCGACAAGATCCCCTGCTTCGACATAGGCGGCCGCTTTTGGATTTGGCGAACGAAAGAAGGTGCCGACGTGCGGGGCGTGAATGTCAACGCCGGTACCAGACTTCTCGGGACTGCTCACTACACCGGCAACGGATCGATCGGGCATGCGGCGGGTCACTCGTACTGACGACGCCGACTTGGAGAGATGAAGCTCCAGATCTCCGACTCTTAGTTCAACCTCATCCCAGTCAGAATCCTCGAAGATCTGGACGAACGCTTGGAGATCTTCGGGCGACACACCACTCATAGCTGCTGTTCGGCACGCGCGATATTCATTTCACTCATGTCATTTGGCGGGATCATCGGCACGTGGACGATCAATTTGGAATCGCAAGTGCTCAATGGTTGCCCTCCCGCTTCGTCGCAATCTATCGATAACTTGATCAAGATTGTAGGGCAAAAGTGTCGGGCTGACAACCAGGTCCGGCACGGTCGGAAATGCACCGGGGCATCGATTTCATGAGCAAAATGCCTGGTATCGACGATAATCCGGCGCCGCTGACCGAAGGTCCCGGTGGACGGAATCGGGGCACCGCGGACTGGCGTAGGTGCGTTTACGGGACCCGAAGGGGGCGACGACGGACCATTGTCGTTGTACAATGATGTTGCGCAGCGCCACCGGATTCGGTGGCTAGGTCTGGCGCCAAATATGGGCTTTCTGGGATAGTGAGCAATGGCAACCGCAGTTAAGAAGAAAACTCCCCGCAGCAGCGACTCCGTCAGCCGCAAAATTGAAAAACCTGTCGAGCATGAACCCAGTTCGTCGGACCGGGTCGCAAAGGCAGTCACGAGTAGAATTTTATCTGGCCGGTGGTTCCCTGGGCAGCGACTGATCGAAGGCGACTTGGCGCGGGATCTAGGGGTCAGTCGCGGAACGGTACGCGAAGCATTCAAGCGACTGGCTGCAGAGCGGGTCATTGCGCTCACGCCGCATCGTGGCGCGTACGTCCGGGTGTTGACGCGGGAAGAAGCGCTCGAACTTCTACAGGTACTTACCGCGCTGTACGGGCTTGCCGCAACACTGGCAGCAGATGCCATTGACAAGGGGGACAACCGTAAACGGTTGACGGCTGCCTATGAACGCCTGCGCGACGATGGCCCCAAAAGTGACCGGATCAGCCATACAGTGGACCGTGGTAGCTTTTACGACGTTTTCATCGATATCGCCGGCAATCGTGAGCTGATGCGCGCCAATCCAGCGGCCCCCACCCAGATTCTGCGCATGCAAGTACACCCGTACCTGACACCGACCGATCTGGAAGAATTGTTCGCAGATTATGCCGTGCTCTTCGAGGCAATCACGAGCGGCGATGGTAAGAAGGCCAAACGCACGATTGAGGTTCACACCAAACGACGTGCTGAGCAGATGGAACGCTTGCCACCGGAAGCGTTTTCAACCGGTTGGAGTTCCTAGAAACAACTCCTTCCTTTGATCGATATCCCGCCCTCGATCCGGCAACTCGTACTCGCGGGAAACGCGTTGACTGACACCCGTCAGCAACGCGTAATTGATCGTCCCGGCATGTTCGGCAATCTTAGCCACCGATAAGCTCGAGCCCCATAGCGTCGCTTCGTCGCCCACGACTATGTCATCGCAATCGGTGACATCCACGCCAATGGAATCCATCGACACCCGCCCGACCAACGGCGCTATCCGCCCATTGATCCACACCGGGGTTCCATTGGGCGCATGGCGTGGATATCCATCCCCATAACCAATACCCAATGTCGCGATACGGCTGGGCCGTCCACTGACCCAGCATCGGTTGTACCCAACGGCTTCGCCTGCCGCGATGGAGCGCACTGCCATGACGCGTGCGAGCATCGTCATCACCGGACGCACGTCGACCCCGCAGCCCGCCAACGGATTGCCGCCATACAACATGATTCCGGGGCGGACCCAATCAGCATGCACATCCGGTCTTGATATCAACGCAGCCGAATTGGCGAGACTGGCTTTCGCGGATGGATTGACTTGATGACAGCCAAAAAAGCATCGTATCTGCTGGCCTGTTGCCTCGGAACTGAGATCCTCGGCGCTGCTGAAATGAGTCATATGCGTCAGTTCGCCGATTCCCGGCAACGAGGTCAGAAGCCGGTCGGCTTCGACAAAGGCTTGCGCATCCATCCCCGCGCGATGCATGCCGGAATCCAGCTTCAGCCAGACGCGTAGCGATTGGTGGCGGGCTGCCGCAGCGATGACCTCCACCGATCTCGCGTCATGCGCGGTTACGTCGATGCTGAGCGCAGAGCATTCCGCCACATCGTTTGAATCTAGCAAAGTACCCAGCAACAGAATTCGTTGCGTAAGCCCCGCTCGACGCAATGCAATTGCCTCCTGCAACCTCGCCACCGCCAACCCATCCGCGTCACGCAACGCCTTGGCGACCGGAACGAGCCCGTGCCCATACGCATCTGCCTTGACCATCGCCATGACGCGGCTCCGCGGACAAAACCTCTTGACCACGGAGAAGTTGTGTTGAAGGGAAGACAGATCAATTCTGGCGCAGGCAGTGTTTTGCATGGCTTTTCGCGCTACAGCCAGGATTCCTGCGCATCCAACGGCGTGCGCTCAACGGGACTCAGCACCGCGAGCCAGGAGTCCACACGCGGCAACTCCCAACCGAAAAAATAATCACAGGCCGCAAGCTTGCCGCGATGAAAGTCCTGGTCAGCTGCGGCGGAGCGAGCCAACGCAAGGTTGGAGATCACCGCTTGATCGAGCCACATCCACGCGACAACAACGTGACCAAAAGCCTCCAGATATGGCGCGGCGTTGGCAAGCCGCGTGTCCACATCATCGATCGAATTGATCTCCTGTGTAATCTCCGCAATCCGCTCCCAGTACTGCTTCAATGCAATCGCATGTCGCGACAAGCGATCGGAATCCGACGCCAGCGCTCGCGTGCGGTCGATTCGGTCAGCCAGGATCGTGAGCGCCACCCCGCCTTCGAGTCGTACCTTTCGACCCAGCAAGTCCAGCGCCTGGATTCCGAAGGTGCCCTCGTGAATGGCATTCAAGCGGTTGTCGCGGTAGAACTGCTCGACGTTGTACTCGCGGCTATACCCATATCCACCGTGAACTTGAATCGCGAGGTCATTGGCGGCCAGCCCCCACTGCGAGGGCCAACTCTTGACGACAGGCGTCAGTAGGTCGAGCAGCAGCTCCACCTGACGTCGCTCCGCAGCGTTTTCGAGAGAGTGAACGTCGTCGCTCAGGCGCGCGGCGAAAAGACACAACGCGAGCGAACCTGACGCATACGCTTTTTGGGCCAATAGCATCCGCCGCACGTCTGCGTGCTGTACGAGGGGCACTTGGCTGCTGGAAACGCTACGATCACTTCGCAGACGCCCCTGCCGTCGCGTGCGCGCGTAATCCAGCGCGTGCAGATAGCCCGTGTACGCCAGGGCCGCAGCCCCCAAACCCACCGAGATCCGCGCCTCGTTCATCATATGAAACATGTAGGCAAGCCCTTTGCCCGGCTCGCCAACAATTTCGCCGATCGCACCGGCGGACCCGGCCGGACGAAAACGCCCCTCACCGAAATTGAGAAGGCAATTGACAGTGCCGCGATAGCCCATTTTGTGGTTGATGCCCGCCAGCGCGATGTCATTGAATTCGCCGCGGCTGCCGTCGTCCGTTGGCAGCCGGCGAGGCACGACGAATAGCGAAATGCCTTTGGTACCCGGCGGCAACTGGCCATTCTCGTCTGCAATCTTTGCAAGCACGAGGTGAGTGATGTTCTCCCCAATGTCGTGCTCACCGCCTGATATCCACATCTTGTTGCCGAACAGTCGATACCGGCCGTCCTTCTCCGGCTGCGCACGCGTGCGAATATCCGCAAGGCTCGACCCGGCCTGTGGTTCGGACAGACACATTGTTCCGAAGGATCGACCATCGAGCATCGGACGAACGTAACGTTCGACTTGCTCACGCGACCCGTGCGCAATCAATAGGTTGGCATTCGCGATGGTCAGCACCGCATAGCTGGTGGTGCCAATATTGGCTGCAGATAAAAATGCCATGCCGGCCCGTTCCACCACACTGGGCAGGTCCAATCCTCCCCATGCTGCCGGCATTCCACAGGCCACGAGACCCGCGTCCGCAAAAGCCTTCATGGCGACCTGCACCTCGGGATTGACGATCACGCGCTCGCCATCGACGCGGGGCTCCATGCTGTCGTTCTTCTTGTTATGCGGGGCGAACAATTCACGCGCCAAGGACTCATACACGTCGAGCGTTACCTCGAAGGCATAATGGTCATGCGAAGAAAAGCGCGCTCGCAAACTCAGCGAATCGGTTTGGAGCCACTCGAACAGCATGAAATCGATGTCGCGCCGCGACAGAATGAGGTCACTCATCAACAACTCGCGATTGATAATCTGCGAGCGAAATCGCTCGCCCTGGCATGGTCACAGGACCTCGAACAGCCCTGCGGCACCCATGCCGCCGCCCACGCACATCGTCACAACGACGAATTTGGCACCGCGACGCTTGCCCTCGATCAACGCATGGCCGGTCATGCGAGCACCCGACATTCCGTAGGGA
>JANMXI010000192.1:0-3538 GCA_031394735.1 Pseudomonadota bacterium
GCACCGCATGCTGGGCCTGTCGGCCCCGCAGTCCAGCACCTGGAACCAGATCGACCTGAGTGACTAGGTGCAAGGCATGACCGACCTGCCGGTGAGTTTTGCCAAGGACACCGCGGCCGCCTGCGTCGCCGAACTTGTGGGCGGTTGTGGTCGCGACCTCAAGAGTTTCCTGTACCTGTTCGTGGACACCTTCATCGGTGGCGGGCTGGTCATCAATTCGCACCTGCACACCGGTGTCCACGGCAACGCGGGCGCCGTCGCCTCGCTGCCACTGCACCTGGCGCAGGACCTGGCCGCGCCCGAACAACTGATCAGCCATGCGTCCTTGTGGGAGCTCGAGCAGCGTTTCGTGGCGTGTGCGCTCGACCCCGCCGCCGCCTACGACGAACGTGCCATGTCGGCCCCGTTCGAACAACACACCAACGCCTGGATATCCCACGCGGCCAACGCATTGGCGCATTGCGTGGTCAGCGGGACTGCGTTCCTGGACCTGGACGCCGTGGTGCTCGACGGCTCCTTTTGCCGACCGCTGCTGCAACGGCTGATCGAGCGCACGCGCGAGGCGCTGGCGAACTACAACTGGGAAGGCATGTGGCCGAGCACCGTGATCGCGGGCAGCACCGGCCCGGACGCGCGCGCGCTGGGTGGCGCCTGGTTGCCGCTGCACGCCAACTTCGCGCCCGACCGGGACCTGTTTCTCAAGGTCGGTCGCTGACGACGCTGCGGCTCACCGGGGTGCGTTCGCTCAGCGAGCTGCGGTGCGAGCTTGCCTGGGGCGGCCCGGCGCGGCGCTCACACCTCGTCCCAATCCTTCCAGTCCACCCGGTAGGCGGCCCGGTACACGTTGACGGCCTGCCCCACAGTCGGGCAAAAAATGCCGTGCCCGATCAGATCCAGTGTTCCGTAATGTTGCAACCGGTCCTTGACCGGGCCCTTCATTCCGGCAAACCACAATTCGATGCCCTGCTGTCGCAACTCGCCGTGCAAAGTGGTGAGGGTGTCGGCCGCCGTGACGTCCACGTCGGTGATCGCATCCGAGGCCACCACGACGCGACGCGTGGGTGTGGTGGCGAGCCGCACCGCGCGATGCACCCGCTCGCGGAAGATCTCGGCGTTGGCAAAAAAGAGCGGCGCATCCCAGCGAAACAACACCAGCCCCGGTACATAACGGCCCTCCGGATGGCGCAAAACATCGTGGTAGCCCTTGGTGCCGTCGACACGCGCCAGCACCGCGAAATGCGGATGTCCGATGGCAACTACCCCGCTTTGGCTGCCGTGCCAGCGTACATCGCTGGCGTGACGCCCCGGGTGTTTGGTGCCGGCCACTGATTGGGCCGACAGCACGAGCAGTTGCTCCAGGAATTGACGCGATAGTTGCCAGAGCAAGTCTTCGATGGACAACTGGGCCTGGCCGATCATCGATAGCAGCGGCAACGCCGCCTGCGCGTTGGTGGCAAACTGCCCGTGCTGGCTCAATTGCGCGGCGTTGGTTTTATTGATGACATGAAGTTTGGGATTAGACTGTTTCACGTTGGTTGCGCTTTCTTGGCTTTGCGGTTGTTGATGTCAGAACCCACATTCTGTAGGCCCTGACGGCTTCAACCACCAACCTCAACCTTCAACTATGAACGGGACATCGCCGGACGACATATGGCAACCAAAGCTGCACCGATTCCGCTGAAACTCCAGATTGATATGGTCCCGCTGAGTTCGTGGGGCTTGAGCCTACGGAACAGCATCAAGCGATCCCAATGGGACAAGCTCCGCAAGGAAGTGCACGCGAAGAACGGTGACAAGTGTGAGATTTGTGGATCACCCGACAAGCTGCACTGCCATGAGCATTGGGAGTTTGACGAAGTGACAGGAACGCAACGCCTCAGCTGTCTTGGCACGGTTTGCAGTATGTGCCACTTCGTTTCGCATATGGGTCGGCCCCGTCAATTGGCCGCAGCAGGTCACCTCGACATGAAAGCCGTCATCGACCACTTTCTAAAGGTCAACGCGGTGGACCTCAAGGTCTACAAGAAACACGAGAAAGATGCGACGGCGCTGTTCATGAAGCGATCAGAGACAGAATGGAAAGTGGACTTCGGGCAGTACGCATCCCTCGTTCCTCAATAGACTGGCATGAAGCAAGGCGCTTGCAGCTATTGCGGGAACATCGGTCAACTGACCGAAGAACACATCTGGCCAAAGTGGTTTATCAAACGCGAGCCAACGCTTGCCATGCGGTACTCAGGCAAGGTAGACAAGGTCTACGGTGGAGAGCTAATCGTCAAGGATGTCTGCGCCCCGTGCAACAACGTGACACTCAGCGCGCTTGATGACTATGCAAGCAAACTGTACGACCCGTACTTCAAGACAATCATCAACGCGGATGATCAGGTCACATTTCGGTATGACTACAACCTGCTTTATCGTTGGTTGTTGAAGTTGTCGTTCAATTCAGCGCGATTGAACGGTGCAGATGAAAAATTCTTCGTGCCACTCATTCCATATATGCTTGGAACAGCGGAGAAGCCAGACATCGTTTCGATCATGTTAGACGTGGTGCTTCCGTCAGTAGTCAATGGGCGAAAGCTTGAACCTAAATCTGCTCGTGCAGCTCGCGTCACGTTAGTTGGCGCGGGACCATGGATTTGCTTGCGATTTGTGTCCATTCATTCGTACTACTTCTACATCGTCATCACGGACCCTAATCTGACGTCGACGTTAGACGAAATGTTGGAGGTTCATCAGACATTGAAAGGCCAACTGCTACGTCCTAACGGCGAGAGTGCGCTTGCCAACCACACTTCGACCTTCGCCGAGGACCACTTGCCGCACTTTCTGGCGAAGCGAAAGCAGTATGACGAGTTTGTAGCGAAGTATCGAAAGCTACATTGAGTCAAACATGAACTCCGGGTGTTTTGGTTAGTGCGATCCGATGGTATCGAATGCCGCAACAGGGGCGTTGTGCTGCTGTCCCCATCCGTATCAACGGCACCCCGAGTCAGGAGCAGCTTAGCGCCCTGGCGTGCCGCTGCGCCAACAGCACAGCGAACCCGTGGGCGGTAAAGTAGCCGACATCATTCTCACGCCGCTGGAACTGATCGACCGCATCGCCGCCCTGGTGCCACCCACCACGCACGCACCGCCATCGGTACTACGGCGTGCTGGCACCGTACTCCCCGATGAGGGGTGCAGTGACGGTCCTGGCGCAGGCTGTTCCCACGCGGCCCAAAGCGCTGCTCACGGATTCGATCCCGCTGTCACAACCCGAGTCGGGCGATGCTACGGGAGTGTGGCCGCCGGAGCGAACGTGTAGCAATTTGGCCGGTTTGAAACTGCCGACGGTTTTTGAGCGGCGACCGTGCCGCGAGAGTGCAATCGTGATGTGAGCGAGTTGCCGCGTCAGACCTCGACCTGATCCTTGGAGCGGTAACTCTTGACAGAAGTGGCCGCGCAAATTTGAACAGCGAGATAGGTGGAAACTCCGGGCATGATGCCGGGCTGAGAATGGCCTTGCGAGAACGAGTTTTTCATGGTCAAGAAATCG
>JANMXI010000193.1:0-5011 GCA_031394735.1 Pseudomonadota bacterium
AGCAGCAAACCCGTGGCGCCCCCCCAACGATGCGCCAACCAGGGCTGGCCGCGAGGCCAGCGTCTCAACGACGCTTTGCAAATCTCCAACCAAAGTGTCAAGCGAATAGTCGCCGTCTGCTGCCCATTGACTTTCGCCATGACCACGGGCATCCAGATTCATTACGTGATATCCACGCGCCACCAATCCGCTCATGGCGCCGCCCCAAGAGTGTCGCGTCTGACCGCCGCCATGCAGCAGGATGACCGATGGCGCCAGCGGATTGCCTGCGACGTCACAAGCAATTTGGACATCGTTGATGCCGACATAGCGTCGCGTAATCGATTTCTGCACTGTAGCTATAGATGACTCGTCATCAAGTGGCCGTTAAATTTCGAACGACAACATCGTGTCAGTGCATGAAATTGCGCCCCCATCGTACAGGTGCGTGCGCGGATGCCACCGTTACGTTAGAAGTGGTAGCTCGCATCGAGCCCGAACATCCGCGGCGCCCCCCGATGGCGGTAATCGAAACCCAGGCCTTGGAGGTCGGCCTGGCTCGTAAAATAGAACTTGTTGGCGAGGTTACGACCCCAGACACCAATGTCCCACCTGTCATCCGCGCCATGAAAGCCAATTCGGCCATTAATGAGCCCGTACGGATCTTGCGCGATTCGGTCTTGGTTAAGGAGCTCGAAATACTGCTTCGATACATAGCTTCCGTCGATGTGAAGTGTAAGCCTTGCGTGGCTGAGGGTTAAGGGATCCCAATCGGCCGAAACTGTCCCTGACACCGAAGGAGCATGTGGCAGACGTTGGCCTGCGACATTCACCGTGCCATCGGCGAGCGCCCCCTTCTGGACCTTGCCGTCGAGGAAGCCAAGGCCGGCGCGTAGCGTCAAGCTTTGCACAGGGCGGCTCACGAGTTCGATTTCACCGCCGTCGATCTTTGACTTTCCGAGGTTTATAAGCGGCTGCTGCCCGGTTGGCCGAACGTCGATGAACTGCTGGTTCTTGTACTGATAGTGGAACACCGCGCCGTTGAGTTCGAGGCGATGTCCAAGCCAGGCGGTCTTGAAGCCGAGTTCGTACGCGTCGATTACCTCGGGATTGACCTGTGTGAAATCGCTCGGAGTGAAAAGGAACTGTCCGTTGAATGCCGCCGAGCGGTAGCCGCGGCTGTAGTTCAGATAGATGAGCGCGTCTTTGGTCGGGGTGACGTCGACGCCAGCCCGTCCGGTAACAGCGGTATTGTGCAACGACTGCTGGCGCGTCTGGCCGACGATCGCGTCGTAGTTTGGAGAACCGGGCAGCGCGAGTGTCGGCGCGAAGGTGCCGTCCGGCTGAAGACTGAAAAATCCAAGGTTCGCGATAGCGACCTCGTCCGGCCCTCTCAACTGGTTGAGTGCGTTTTTTTGCGTACCATTGTCGTGGTTGTAGCGGATGCCGGCGCGCAGCTTGACCAGCGGCGTTACCTGATATGACGCGTCCGAGTATGCCGACCAACTGTTGCGGATCTGGTCGAAGGAATTGTAGTAGCGGCACGCGGGGTTTAGTGGGAGCCCATTCGAATAGCCTAGCCCGGCGAACCCGAAATTAAACGACGCGTCCGCGCAGTCCTGATAGTTGATCGCACCATCACCGTTTAGATCAAGGAAATTTAAGACCTGGTTTTCGGTAGAGTCGAATATGGTTTCGTGCTGATAGTAGGCACCGACAATATACTCGAACGGACCTCCGGTCGACGACGTCAGCCGAAGGTCCTGCGTGACCTGGCGGGTCTTTCCATTGTACGCGGCCTTTAGAACATCGATCGGCGCGCCGTCGCCGGGATCGGGGATGAACAGGGACCCGCGGTCCCAAGAGGTGATCGAGGTAACGGCCAACGCGTCCGATAGCTTCCAGTCGACGGTCAACTCTACCGCCTCGTTATCCTGGCGACGGCGTGGAGTGTAGTTCTGCGCCACTTGGTCTAAGCGCAGCGGTACGCCAGTTTGTGTGCCGTCTATTGTACGGAAGTATCCCGTCCCGCCTATACCGGGCCCGTACGGCGGGCTCGTCGCGATGCTGCCGGCGATAGTCACAAAGTTCTGCGGATCTTGCATGCTTTTCGAGTAGCGCACGGTCAGATCCAGGGAATCGCTAGCCTTGTAAAGCAGGGATAGCCGCGCGCCGTATTGGTTAACTCCTTGCATGTCGGGGTGGCCGGGAAGGATGTTCTCGATGAAGCCATGAACTTTCGAATAGGTAAAGGCCGCGCGCACGGCGAGCTTTCCCGGGATCACGGTGCCCTGGAGCGTGCCTTCCGCTTCCTGTCGGCTGTAGTTGCCAACCCCAAGCGTGATGCCGGCCTCCGTGTCAAAGCTCGGCTTACGGGTAATGAAATTGATCGCGCCGCCCGTTGAATTCTTACCGTACAGGGTTCCCTGCGGTCCGCGCAGAACTTCAACGCGTTCGAGGTCGTACAGCTCAACGCCGAACAACGCAAGATTGCCCTTGTAAACCTCATCTACGTAGCTCGCTACGGGACTCGACTGATTGAGGCTGTAGTCGAACATCGACACGCCGCGAAGTGAAAAGAGTGGCGAGCCATCGCCATTGACGGTATCCACTTGTAGGTTGGGGATCAGCGCTGCGAAGTCGGAGGGCGTGTCCAGCTTGGTCGCGGCGAGCTGAGAAGTCGTCAGTACGGTAACGGACACCGGAACCCTTTGCAGGGACTCGGAGCGCTTCTGGGCAGTGACCACGATTTCCTCTAGGACTCCCAAAGCCTGAGGCGATGTCTGCGCCCGGGCGTCGGCTCCCGCGTACAGACCAATGACCGCTGCCGCCATCGCGACGCGAGAGCAATTTGATTTCACGTGACCCCCTTTACCTTTAGAATCCTAAGAACTCGTCCTAGGAGAGCTGGCTACCCGCCGCGCCACTCCGTAGCCGCCAAAAGACACAACGAGCGCGTACCCCCCCCCGCTGCGAAGTTGACCACGGTCTGAGTAACTGCTGAAAGTCTATCGCCTCCCTTCCCGAGACAGCTTGTCATCTGCGACGAATTTCCTGTCGGCGAGGGCCCACCCGATAAGCCTCAACGGAAGTTCACTGGCCAAGCTGAATGACAGAAATGTCCGGAGAAATGACAGGCGGAGGCCTGAACCGGTACGTACAGTTATCTGGCGCAGCGCTTGAGGGCTGCGCGGTTTTTATCTGGCGTCGACCCGAATACAGGTAAGGAACAGCATGGCGCTAGACTTCGATGGATCCCGCTTGCACAACCCGTATCTGACACCGGAGCACGAGATCTGGCGCACGCAACTGCGTCGCTTCGCCGACAAGGAGGTCAGACCGAACATCGATCAGTGGGAGGAAAGCGGATCCATTCCGAACGAGCTATGGCCAAAGGCAGCCGAAATCGGGATGCTTCAAATTGGGTTCCCCGAGGAGTACGGCGGCGTATCTCAGACAACGGACCATTTCTACCTAAACATGGTCACAGAGGAGTTGACGCGCGCAGGCTCAGCTGGAGGGCTGCTAAGCAATTTGATGATCCACACGATTGGGCTGCCGCCGGTCATCGATTTCGGCAGCGCCAGTCTTAAGAAACTCATCGCCCCTCCGGTACTCGCCGGCATCAGGTGGATTTCCCTTGCCGTCACGGAGCCGTCGGGAGGCTCCGACGTGGCGAACTTGCGCACGACCGCAGATCGTGACGGGGACTGCTTCGTGGTCAACGGCAGCAAGACCCTTATCTCAGGCATCATGCGCGCAAACTGGGTCTGTACCGCGGTCCGAACCGGTGGTCAGGGTGCCTCTGGCCTCTCGGTCCTCGCCATCCCGACTGATCTCGCCGGAGTGTCGCGAACGCCGCTTCGGCAGAAGCAGGGGTGGTGGTGCGCGGACACAGGCGCGATCTACTTCGACCATGTGCGCGTCCCGAGGGAATATCTTGTCGGTGAAGAAGGTCAGGGCTTTCGCGTCCTGATGAAGAACTTCAACAGTGAGCGCCTCGTGATGAGCGCGACGATGGAGGCCGCAGCGCGTGTGTGTCTCGAGGAGGCGGCAACCTGGGCGCGTGATCGGCGAACGTTCGGCAAACGACTCGCGGATCACCAGGTAATTCGCCACAAGATCGCGTCAATGAAGCAGCGCGTCAATGCGACGCAGGCCTACCTTCAACATATGACGCATGCGCACGATGAGAAGCGTTGTCATCCCGGAGATCTGGCCCTGTTAAAGGTCCAAGCCAGCGAGACTATGGAGTTCTGTGCCCGGGAGGCCAGTCAAATTTTGGGGGGTGCGAGTTACTTGCGTGGCAATCGCGTCGAGCGCTTCTATCGAGAGGTGCGTGTCAATTCAATTGGGGGCGGATCCGAGGAGATCATGCGCGACCTTGCGGCCTCACGTCATGACTTCTGATGCGCCGCATCGCGCAATGATCGCGGCGCCCGAGACGCTGTACTTCGAGGACTTCGAGCCAGGCGTTGAAACGCAACTCGGTCAATACCGATTGAGCCAGGCCGACATCATCGAGTTCGCCACGCGCTACGATCCCCAGCCGTTCCATACCGACCCGATCGCAGCGCAAACCTCGCTGATCGGATGTCTCTGCGCAAGCGGCAACCAAACATACGTCATTACCCAGCGCCTGGTATACGACCGCGTGTATTCGCGCGCGGCCGTGGTCGCCGGTCTGGGCGTGGACAAGCTGCGGTTTCATCGACCCGTGTTGCCGGATGAGAGCCTCAGTGGGCACGTAACCGTTCTCAGTCGACGAAAAACTACGCGATGGTCCGATCGGGGGGTCGTCGTGATCGGTGTTGTTACGACCAACCCGCGGCGCGAAACGGTGGCCTCGATGGAAACCAGCATTCTCGTCATGTGTCGGCCGGTGTGACCGACCCCTTACATCCAATGAGTCTTGCGTGTCTGCCCCGTACGCTTCACTCGCGCCTCCGCGAGCAAGCAAAGCATCTCGAGCATGATCGCGGCACCCAAATTGGCGGACGCGCCGGAAGGGTCAAGAAACGGATTGATCTCG
>JANMXI010000194.1:0-9947 GCA_031394735.1 Pseudomonadota bacterium
GAGAACCCGCATCAACAGGCGGCGTTCTACACCGACCCGCGCGGTCTGGGCGCCACGTTAAGCCGCGCCGCGCAAACGCAGGGCAAGGAACTGTCTTACAACAACATCGCCGATGCCGATACCGCGCTGGAATGCGTCCGACAGTTCGACGCTTGCGCCTGCGTCATCGTCAAGCATGCCAACCCTTGCGGCGTGGCCATTGGCCAAACACCGCTGGAAGCCTATGAGAAGGCTTACAAGACCGATCCGACCTCGGCATTCGGTGGCATCATCGCCTTCAACCGACCGCTGGATGCCGCCACCGCGCGCGCCATCGTCGAGCGGCAATTCGTCGAAGTCATTCTGACACCGAGCGTCGATGCCGCCGCCGCACCCATCCTGGCCGCGAAAGACAATGCACGTGTACTGGTCACGGGTGAGCTGAGTGGGCCGGTCACGCAACTGCTCGAATACCGCAGCGTTGCCGGCGGATTGCTGGTGCAATCGCGCGACACCGCGGGCATCAGCGCGCAGGAGTTGCGACTGGTGACCAAACGGCCCCCCTCGCCCACCGAGATGGACGATCTCCTGTTTGCATGGCGGGTGGCCAAGTTCGTCAAGTCCAATGCCATCGTCTTCGTGAAGGATGCGATGACGGTGGGCGTCGGCGCCGGCCAGATGAGTCGGGTGGTGAGCACCAAGATCGCGGCCATGAAAGCCGCCGATGAAAAACTGTCCGCTGCGGGCGCAGCCATGGCATCGGACGCGTTCTTTCCGTTTCGCGACGGACTGGACGTGGCGGCCGGCTTCGGCATCAAGGCCGTCATCCAGCCCGGCGGCTCCAAACGTGACGATGAAGTGATCGCGGCGGCGGATGAACATGGCATGACCATGTTGTTCACCGGCATCCGCCATTTCCGGCACTGATTCGATGCAGGTGCTGATCGTCGGCGGCGGCGGACGCGAACATGCGCTGGCCTGGAAGTGCGCGCAATCCGCTCGCGTCGACCGCGTCTTCGTCGCGCCGGGCAATGCCGGCACGGCGCTGGAACCGGGCGTCGAGAATCTCGACATCGCCGCCGACGACATCCCCGCGTTGCTCGACTTCGCCAGGCGCAATGCCATCGCTTTGACCATCGTCGGCCCCGAGGTTCCGCTGGTGGCCGGCATCGTCGACGAATTCATGCAGGCGGGACTGCGCTGCTTCGGGCCATCACGCGCGGCCGCGCGGCTGGAAGGATCAAAAGCCTATTCCAAGGATTTTCTGCGCCGCCATCGCATCCCCACCGCGGCCTATGCCAATTTCACGCGCGACAATTTCGATCCCGCCTACATCCGCGCCAGCCGCCTCCCCGTGGTGATCAAGGCCGACGGCCTCGCCGCCGGCAAGGGCGTGGTGATCTGCGAGACGCATGACGAGGCCGTCGCCACCGCGCAACGCATGCTGGATGGCGCCTTCGGCGCAGCCAGTCACACCATCGTGGTGGAGGAATTCCTGCAAGGCGAGGAAGCCAGCTTCATCGTGGTCGCGCACGACCAGCAAGTGATCGCGCTCGCCAGTTCCCAGGACCACAAGCGCCGCGATGACGGCGACCTGGGGCCCAATACCGGCGGCATGGGCGCTTACTCGCCCGCACCGGTGGTCACCGCCCGGATTCACGAGCGCGCGATGCGCGAAGTCATCCTGCCGACTTTGCGCGGCCTCGCCGCCGACGGCAATCCCTATCGCGGCTTTCTTTACGCCGGGCTCATGATCGCCGCCGATGGCACGCCCAACGTCCTGGAATTCAACTGCCGCCTCGGCGATCCGGAGACGCAGCCCATCATGATGCGCCTGCGCAGCGACTTGACGCAGATCTGCGATGCCGCGATCGACGGCACGCTGAATGCGGTATCGCCGGAGTGGGATGCGCGCGCCGCGCTCGGCGTGGTGATGGCAGCGGGCGGCTACCCTGACACCTTTCACAAAGGCGATGCGATCAGCGGCCTGGACGCGGCGGCGCGCCTGCCTGGCAAAGTCTTTCATGCGGGCACCCAGCAGCACGGCGCGGAGGTGCTGACCAATGGCGGGCGCGTGTTGTGCGCCGTCGGACTCGGCGACAGTGTCGGTGCCGCCCAGCTCCAGGCCTATGATCTGGTGCGTTCGATGCACTGGAATCTGGTGCAATACCGCCGCGACATAGGCTATCGCGCCATCGCACGCGAGCAAGGCGACCCGAACTCGTAAGGGTCTGACCGAGCGAAACGCCGATGGACGCACAGGCACTCCCCAGCCTACGATCATCCTCGATGTCAACGGCCCACTATCTCGACAATTCCCATCGTGACGACCGCATTGCCGGCGGCGTGCGTCGCATCCCCATCAACACGCCGCAAGGCACCTTCAAGGTCTGGACCAAGCGCTTCGGCAACAATCCGCGCATCAAGCTGCTGTTGCTGCACGGTGGCCCGGGCATGACGCACGAATATTTTGAAGCCTGCGACTCCTATCTGCCGGCGGCCGGCATCGAGTATTACTACTACGATCAACTCGGATCGCATTACAGCGATCAACCTGACGTTGCCGCGCTCTGGCAGATTCCGCGCTTCGTCGATGAAGTGGAACAGGTGCGCATCGCGCTGGGCCTGAATGCCGACAATTTCTTTCTGCTCGGCCACTCCTGGGGCGGGATCCTCGCCATCGAATATGCACTGCGCCATCAGCAGCATCTGAAAGGGCTCATCATCTCGAACATGATGTCGAGCATTCCCGCCTACAACGCGTATGCGGAAAACGTGTTGATGCCGCGCATGGACCCGCAGGCGTTGGCGGAAGTGAAGCGGCTGGAAGCCGCCAAGGACTATGAGAATCCACGCTATATGGAATTGCTGATGCGGCATCACTATGTCCATCACGTGCTGCGCATGCCGCTGGGTGAATGGCCCGACCCGGCGGAGCGCGCGTTGAAGCACACCAACCCCAAGGTCTACATCCCGATGCAGGGACCGAGCGAACTGGGTGCCAGCGGCCTGCTGGCGGACTGGGACCGCAGCGCCGATCTGCATCGCATCACCGTGCCGGCGATGACCATCGGCGCGCAACACGACACCATGGATCCGCAACATATGCAGGCGATGGCGCGGCAACTTAAGGCAGGCCGCCACCTGTACTGCCCCAACGGCAGCCACTTTTCCATGTTCGATGATCAGCAGCAGTACTACGGCGGCGTGATCGACTTCCTCATCGCCGTCGACGCTGGCCGCTAGCTGTCGAGCGCGCCCATGTCGGACCTGCAACAATTCGGCTATCGCGATCAATTGCGCCGCGCGCTGACCACCCGCGACCTGGTCATCTACGGCATGGTCTTCATGGTGCCCATCGCGCCGTTCGCGGTGTTCGGCTTCGTATGGAACGATTCCAAGGGCATGGTGCCGCTGGCCTATCTGGTCGGTCTCGTCGGCATGTTCTTCACCGCCATGAGTTATGCGGCCCTGTCACGCGCGTTCCCCATGGCCGGATCCGTCTATTCCTATGCGCAGCGCGGCCTGCATGACATCGCCGGCTTTTTCTCCGGTTGGCTCATCCTGCTGGACTACATTCTCGTTCCCGCATTGCTGTACATCGTCAGCGCGGTGGCACTGCGCCCTTTGCTCCCCGCCGTACCGGACTGGATCTGGATCAGCGCGTTCATCCTGTTCAATGCAGGAGTCAACCTCATCGGCATCCAATTCACCGCGCGGGTGAACAAGTACATGCTCGCCATGGAATTGCTGGTACTGGCGCTGTTCCTGGGCTGTGGTCTCACAGCGCTCCATCACGGCGCCGGTGCCGGAGGCCTGACGTTGAAACCCATCTACGATCCGGCCGTCTTTTCCTGGTCGACCGTGGCAGGCGCCACTTCCATCGCGGTATTGTCGTTTCTGGGCTTCGATGGCATCTCGACGCTGTCGGAGGAGAGTCGCGGCGGGCGCGATGCGGTGGGCCGCGCAACCTTGATCGCACTGCTGCTGGTAGGCTCGTTGTTCCTGCTGCAGACCTGGGTCGCCACGGATCTGGCGCGGGGTATGCGCTTTGCCGCGGCGGACACGGCGTTCTACGAGGTGGCTGAGCGGGCCGGCGGTGTGTGGTTGCGCCGAGTCATCATCTTCGCCAATGTGCTCGCATCCGGCGTGGCGAATGCCATGGTGGCGCAGGCCGCGGTGTCGCGCATTTTATTCGCGATGGCGCGCGATGCGAAGTTACCCAGGGCGTTGGCGCGCGTTCACCCGCGCTATCAGACGCCTTATGTCAGCACCCTGCTGGTTGCGCTGATTTCCTTGGCTGTGGGTCTGTTGTTTGCGCACCGGCTCGACGACTTGAGCCGGATCGTCAACTTCGGCGCACTCAGCGGCTTTCTGTTGCTGCACCTGGCGGTGATCAATCACTTCTTTATCCGTCAACGCAGTGGCGACTGGCTGCGGCATCTGATCTTCCCGCTCATCGGCCTGCTGGTCATCGGCTACGTTCTGTACGAGATGGACATGACAGCCAAGATCCTCGGTGCGTGCTGGCTCGGGATCGGCATCCTCTATTATGGTGTTCTGACCCTCGTCATGAAAAAGCCGGCCGTTGTGGACATTTGAGCCGTGCGGCGCAAAGCGCCAAGATCGCCGTTCTGATCATGTAAAATTCCACGTTCGTTCAGAGATGAAAACGCAACCGACCGATGGCCTACCTGTGACCACCTTTCTGCTCGCCTTCGGCGCGTTGTTTTCCATCGTCAATCCCCTCTCCGGTGCGTTCATTTTCTACGGCGCCACCCGCGGACTGGACGCGCGCGTGCGCGCTCAAGTGTCGCGCTGGGTCGGCATTTATGCGTTCTGCATCGTCACGGTATCGCTATACATCGGCGCTTACGTGCTGAGCTTCTTCGGCATCTCGATTCCCGTTCTGCGAGTGGCGGGCGGCATCGTCATCTCGATGTCCGGCTGGCGCATGCTGAACGAGCCGGATGCCACAGAACAGCGGCGCAATGAAACACCCAGTCCACGCTCCATCGATGCACCGCCGAGCCGGCTCGCCTTCTATCCGCTGACCATGCCGCTGACGACCGGTCCGGGAACCATTTCCGTGGCGGTGTCGCTGGGGGCAAGCCGGCCGGGCGGCTTGCATGTGCCGGCATTGCTGGCGTTTTTTGTCGAGACCTTGACCGCCGTGGCACTGCTGGCGCTGATCATCTACGGGTTGTACCGGAATTCGGCGCGGCTGGCGGACCTGATCGGTCCGACCGGCACCACCATCATTGTCCGGCTGTCGGCATTTCTGCTGTTTTGCATCGGCATCCAGGTGTTCTGGAACGGCGCGGCGGAGTTGCTGGCGAGCCTGCCCAGCGGCGCCCTCGGCAGTAGTTGAGCCAGACGCCTTGTCCGACATGTCATGAGCATCGATGCCACCATTCATCTGACTTTGCAGCGCCATTCGTCAACGCCATCGCGCGCCGTTCGCGGCGTGAGGTTCGCGCTGAGCCTGGCCGCCAATGACGCGATACAACTGGAATTCGACATCGATGCCGCGGTGGACGCCGTGGTCGTTCCCGCACCGAAACCGCGTGCGTTCAAGGATGGCTTGTGGCGACACACGTGTTTCGAATTGTTCGCAGGCAGCGCGCACGACGCATATCGGGAGTTCAATTTCTCGCCCTCGACCGAGTTTGCGATCTATGACTTCGCTGATTATCGGACCGCGATGACGCCGATCAGCTCCTCGGACGCGCCGTCGATCCAACCACGGCAAAGCGGGCTGTCGATGCACGTCAATCTGCCGCTCACGCTGTTGAGGCCGGCGGGAACGCACCCCTGCCAAATCGGCATCGCCGCCGTGATCGAGGAGCGGGACGGTACACTGTCGTACTGGGCGCTGCGGCACCCGCAGGAGAAGCCGGACTTTCACCACCGCGACGGCTTCCTCATCAACTGGCCATTGAGCGCCACCGCCGGGGAGCACGGAACTTGAAATTCGGCATTGAGAATTTGTTGCAGACTTCTTCCATGCAGGCTGCGCTGCGCGGACAGCGCGTCGCGCTCCTGGCGCATCCGGCCTCCGTCACGCAGGACTTGACGCACTCGCTCGACGCGCTCGCCGGCGTCGACGGCCTTCGTCTGAGTGCAGCCTTTGGACCACAACACGGATTGCGCGGCGACAAACAGGACAACATGATGGAGTCGCCCGACTTCGTCGATCCGGTGCACGGCATTCCGGTGTTCAGCCTGTACGGCACGGTGCGGCGGCCGACCGAGGCCATGCTCAACACCTTCGATGTGCTGCTCGTGGATCTGCAGGATCTGGGCTGCCGCATCTACACCTTCATCACGACGCTGCGTTATGTTCTGGAGGCCGCCGCGGCCGCCGGCAAATCGGTATGGGTGCTGGACCGGCCCAATCCCGCCGGGCGTCCCGTCGAGGGGCTGTCGTTGCGGCGGGGCTGGGAGAGCTTTGTCGGCGCAGGCGTGATGCCCATGCGCCACGGCATGACCATGGGTGAGTTGGGACAATGGTTCGTTCGCGAACTGAAGCTGTCCGTGGATTATCGCGTCATTCCCATGACCGGCTGGCAGCCCGAGGCAGCGCCCGGGTTTGGCTGGCCCGTGGGCGAGCGATGCTGGGTGAATCCGAGTCCCAATGCGCCCAACCTGTCGATGGCGCGCTGCTATGCAGGCACCGTCATGCTCGAGGGCACCACGCTTTCCGAGGGTCGCGGGACTACGCGACCTCTGGAAGTGTTCGGAGCTCCCGACATCGATGCCGATGCCTTGATCGCCACGATGCGCACGCTCGCCCCGCAGTGGCTGCAGGGGTGCCGGTTGCGCAGCTGCTGGTTTGAGCCCACTTTTCACAAGCATGTCGGCAAACCCTGCGGCGGCGTGCAGATTCACGTCGAGGACCAGAGCTATCGGCATGGGCTTTTCCAGCCCTGGCGGCTACAGGCCTTGGCGTTCAAGGCATTGCGACAGCTCCAGCCCGACTATTTGCTGTGGCGCGATTTTCCCTACGAGTACGAAAACGACCGGCTGGCCATCGATCTGATCAACGGCAGCCCGTTACTTCGTGAGTGGGTGGATGATTCAGCTGCCACACCGGGCGATCTGGAGTCCCTGGCGCGAGCGGATGAAAGCGCGTGGCGAACGGCGCGCCGCGACTTGCTGCTGTACGCGGACGGGGCCTAATTCGTCGCGCGATCATTGATTGGTCGCAAGATGGCCTTCGAACGCGTACCTTAATCCCGGCCCGTTCAGGCGCACCCTCTTCGCAGGTTCTTTTTCCATGCTGAAACGACTGGTTCAAGCACTTTCCGCCCGGATCGGCCTGCATCCGACGTCCGTGCGCGCGGACGACCGTTCTGCCTGGCGGGCGGTGTCGATCAGCGTCGGTCCGGCACCCTGCACATCGGCAAAACGCAGCGCAGCGCGCCGTTGGCTGCCGTCCCAGGCGCCCAAACTGCCCATGCCGGGCTGCGACGCCGCCACTTGCGACTGCCGCTACCGGCATCACCTGGATCGCCGCGCGAGGCCGCGGCGCAAAGACGATCGCGATCAATGCAACCGCCGTTTTGACGGTACCGACCGGCGCAATCCCCTGCGCGGGCGTCGCTCCGAGGATACGCAGGTTACAAGGGGCTGATCCCCAAAGCCGCGCCCAGGCGTTGGCTGACTCGGTTAGAATGCGCGGCCGCGCTCGCGCACCTGACGTCTATCGATTGGATTCACATGCTCGCCACCTCCAATGTCGCCATCCAGTTTGGCGCCAAGCCGCTCTTTGAGCAGGTCACAGTCAAATTCTCCGACGGCAACCGCTACGGGTTGATCGGCGCCAATGGCAGCGGCAAATCGACATTGATGAAGATTCTGGGCTCGGATCTGGATGCCAGCGCGGGCGACGTCATGTTGCAGGCCGGCATGCGGCTCGGAAAACTGAATCAGAACCAATTCGGCTACGAAGACGAGCGCGTGCTCGATGTCGTCATGCGCGGCCACATGGAATTGTGGGCGGCCATTCAGGAACGCGATGCCATCTACGCCAACCCCAATGCCACGGACGACGAGTACATGAAGGCCGCTGAACTCGAGGGCAAGGTCGCCGAATACGGCGGCTACGATGCCGAGGCGCGGGCTGCCAGCATTTTGATCGATGCCGGCATCGACGAGTTGCGGCACAACGGCCCGATGCGCGAAGTGCCGCCGGGATTGAAGCTGCGGGTACTGCTGGCGCAGGCGCTGTTCTCCCGCCCCGATGTGCTGCTGCTGGACGAACCCACCAACAACCTCGACATCAACTCGATTCGCTGGCTGGAACGGGCGTTGAACAATTACGACGCCACCATGGTCATCATCAGCCACGACCGGCATTTTTTGAATCAGGTGTGCACCCACATCGCCGATCTGGACTTCCAGCAGCTGAAGATCTATCCGGGCAACTACGACGATTTCATGCTGGCATCCGTGCAGGCGCGCGAGCGGGTCGAAGCGTCCAATGCCAAGGCCAAGGACCGAATTTCGGATTTGCAGGAATTCGTGCGGCGATTCTCGGCGAACGCATCGAAGGCGCGGCAGGCGACTTCGCGCAAGAAGCAGCTGGAGAAAATCAAGATCGAGGAGATCCGCCCATCCTCACGCCAGAATCCATTCATTCGATTCGAGCAGGGCAAGAAGCTATACCGCAACGCCGTCACGGTGGAGAAGATCAGTTTCAGCTATCCGAAAACCGAGGAATTGGTGCTGAAGAATTTGAGCTTTGAGATCGAGGCCGGCGAGCGCATCGCCATCATCGGTCCCAACGGTGTCGGCAAGTCCACGCTCATGCGCTGTCTCGCCGGTGAATTGCGCCCCACCACCGGTCGAATCAGCTGGGTGGAAAATGCGCAGCCCGGCTATATGCCGCAGGATCCGCAGGCCGAGTTCGAAACCAAGATGGACCTGTTCTCGTGGATGTCGCAGTACACCGGCAAGGCCGATGACGATCAGCTCGTGCGCGCCACGCTGGGCCGGTTGCTGTTCTCAGGCGATGAGACCAAGAAGTCGGTCAAGGTGCTCTCCGGCGGCGAGAAAGGCCGCATGATCTACGGCAAGCTCATGCTCACCAAACCCAACGTGCTGTTGATGGACGAACCCACCAACCACATGGACATGGAAACCATCGAGTCGCTGCAGATCGCCTTGGAAAAATACGCCGGCACGCTGATCTTCGTGTCGCATGACCGCGAGTTCGTCGGCGGACTGGCCACGCGCATTATGGAGCTGAAGCCCGGTGGCGCGATCTCCGACTTCAAGGGCACCTACGATGAGTACTTGAAGGGACAGGGCATCGAACCCTGACCCGTTCAAACGGCTGCTTTATACGGGGTCTGTTACTCGCGATTACCGCAAGATCGGCGAGCGTTAGCGCTGATTGTTCTGCTGCCCTCGCTGCTGGGAGTGCGGGAGGAAAGTCCTTTTGGCGCGAGAACGCGCGGTAAAGGCACCGGCTTGCCGCGGGAGCGGCTAGCGCATCATTCGGTCACTTCAAGAGTCCAACGTTGTACTCAGCGCCATCGGCGCGCCGAGCCGGCCGCGCTCATGCGCGCCAGAAGGACTCCCCTCCCGCACACTCAGCAGCGACAGTCGCCGGTCGATTCGCAACGATCGCCGCTCTCGCCGATCACGGAGTTACCGACTCTGATCAAGTGCCGCGGACCTCAAGGGAGTTCAAGAGCGGCGACCCAAACTCTTGAGTCTGAGTTCTCCCCGATCGCAATGCTGCTCGCTGACGCTTGAATGCTGGTTTGGGCGCGGGCGAGGAGTGTCTGTTGGGCGCGTGTGAGCGCGGCCGCTTCGAAGTGCCGGCTGCGCTGAGTACGACGGTGGACTCTAGAGGTGAGCGAATGATGCGCTAGCAGCCGACCACTTCGAAACGGTGCCTTTACCGCGCGTTCTCGCGCCCAACAGACACTCCTCGCCCGCGCCCAAACCAGCACACG
>JANMXI010000195.1:0-5471 GCA_031394735.1 Pseudomonadota bacterium
TGCAGACCGCTACGGCAACGTCGTACACCTGGGCGAACGCGACTGCAGCATTCAACGACGTCACCAGAAGGTGGTCGAGGAGTCGCCGTCACCCTCCGTATCCGCTGAGGAACAGGAACAGCTCGGCAATGCGGCGGTTGCGGCAGTGAAGGCGCTTGGCTACGAGGGAGCCGGCACGCTCGAGTTTCTTCGCGACCAGGCGGGTCGCTTCTATTTCATGGAGATGAACACTCGGCTCCAGGTGGAACACCCGGTAACGGAAATGATCACCGGCCTTGATCTGGTCGCTTTACAGCTACGCATCGCCGCCGGCGAGCCGCTGCCCTTCAGCCAGGATGACGTCCGCTTCGACGGCCACGCAATTGAGGTCCGGTTGTGCGCCGAGAGCCCGGAACAATCGTTCTTGCCGCAAAGTGGGATGATTGCGCTCTGGCGCGCGCCGACGGGGTGTCGTGTCGAACACGCGCTGAAATCCGGGACGATCATCTCTCCCTACTACGACTCCATGATCGCAAAGTTTGTGAGCTTCGGGACGACCCGGGAGGAGGCGCGACGGAAGCTCTTAATCTCTTTGGAAGAATCCGTCGTTCTCGGGGTGCCGACAAATCAGCAGTTCCTCATTCGCTGTCTATCGCATTCGACATTCGTGGCCGGGGGGGCGACGACCGCATTCGTCGAACATCACCTGGCGGAGCTTCTTGCTACCGATAGTGACGCGGATGAGCGAATCGGCGCGCTGGCCGCTCCGCTACTGATTGAGACTGCAGGCGACACGATCGCGACGAGCAATCGGCGGCACCTGAGGCACAACCTGGCTGTGAGCTTTCGGCTCCGCGTCGGCGGTTCGCAGTGCGTCGCTGCCGTGCAGCAGCCATCCGCGGGCCGGTACCAGATCAGCACAAGCGGTCGCAATGTCGCGGTGGCGGTGCTGGACATCGCGCCCGCGGCAGTGCGATTCGAAATCGACGGAATCGTTGAGAGCGCGGCCTACGTTCGTGACGGAAATCGCTTGTTTGTCGGATATAAAGGCGTGTCGTTCGTGATTGAAGACCGCAGTCGCGTGGCTGAAGCGGTGAGCGACGGGTCGCGCGACGGAGGCGGGAAGATCCGGTCGCAGATGAATGGGCGCGTTGTCGCAGTCTACGTTGCGGTCGGAGACCCGGTAGGTGCCGGGCAGCCGATCCTGACGCTCGAGGCGATGAAGATGGAACATTCACATGTGGCATCTAGAGCCGGCATTGTCAGGGCCGTTGCCGTATCGGTCGGCGACCAGGTCTCCGCCGGTCGGACCCTCGTAGAGATTGATTTGGACGGAGAGGCCGCGCACGCCAACGCAGGGCTGTCGGCGGACCGCCAGAACGCGCGTACCAATTCATGAGCGGCATAGCCCCTGTCCTGCATGCCCAGCGTGGCTCAGCGTTCTGGATCACCATCAATCGTTTGGACAAGCGTAACGCGCTGAACAGCGAGGTCATCGGCGGCATCCGCGAGGGCCTCCGCCTCGCGCAAGCCTGCGCAGATGTCCGCGCCATCGTGCTGACGGGAGCGGGCGAGAAGGCCTTCTGCGCGGGGGCCGATCTGCAGCCCGGCAAGGCATTCGCTGTCGACCTCGCGCAACCCAGCACCAACTTCGCTGATCTCTTGCGCGAGGCTGCAAGGTGTCTGCTGCCGATCATCGCCCGTGTTAATGGCACGTGCATGGCTGGAGGGATGGGTCTCGTGTGCGTTGCCGATATTGCGGTTGCCGCAGACCATGCGAAGTTCGGACTTCCCGAGGTAAAGGTCGGCCTCTTTCCGATGCAGGTGCTCAGCCTGCTCCAGGAACTCGTGCCGCCGCGGATCGTCCGGGAGTGGGCATTGACGGGGGAGCCCTTCGATGCTGCGGATGCTCTCGACGCAGGCCTTCTCAATTACGTCGTGCCAGGGCCGGAACTTGACACCAAGACCGATTGGTTGCTCGGGCGGCTCATCGACAAGTCGCCCACCGCGATCCGCCGTGGAAAGTACGTCATGAGCGCCATGGCGAGCATGTCGCCGGCCGAGGCACTCGCTTACGGGGAGGGCCAGATTGCGATTCTGGCCATGACCGAGGATGCTCGCGAGGGCATGGCTGCTTTCAATGAAAAGCGCTCTCCCGTATGGACCGGACGCTGACCACCACCGCAGCGTCGCAACGAGACACAGATATGCCAAACACACCGGATCTGCGCTCCGCAACAGCGGATGCCTGGAGCGAACTGGTTGAGAAGCGCTACAAGGCGCAGTCCTTCGCGAGCCTGAATCGGTCGGGGATCGAGGTTCGGCCAGCCTACGGCGTCGAAGGCAGCGCGACCGCAGAATGGCCCGGAATCTTTCCGTACACCCGGGGCATTTATCCGGTTCACTATCAGTACCAGCCGTGGATGGATCTCCAGATCATCGGATACGGTGTACCCGAGCAACTGCGCGAGCGCATGGACCTGCTCCGAGACCAAGGTGGCGCCAAGGGGTACTTTGGTGCCGAGGCGTACAACATCATCTTCGACATGCCCACGTCCATGGGCTTCGACCCGGACTATCCGGGCGTTCGCGGTGCGATTGGCGACTGTGGCGTCTCGATTTGCAAGGTCAGCGATTTTGAGGTGCTTCTGGCGGGCAAAGACCTGACGAAGACGCATCTGTCCATGGTTCTGAATGCGGGCTCGCCGGCGATGCTGGGCCTCTATCTTGCTGCCGCCCGCCGCCTAGGATTCTCTTGGAGCGCGCTAAGTGGAAACCTGACGAACTATATATGGGACTTCTTCGGCCATTGTGGCGGCGTGAACTTCCAACCTCGAAACAGTTACCGTCTTTGCGTCGATGTCGCGGTGTACTGCGCGAGGCATGTCCCACGCTTTAATACGATCACAGTCAGCGAGCACAACATATGTGAGGCCGGCGCGACCAATGTGCAGGCCGTGGCATTTTCCTTGGCGACGATCATCGCGTTGAATGAGGAATGTGGAAGATCGGGCATTGCGGTCGATGAGATTGCGCCGCGTTACGGATTCCACATGCGGTTCGGCGAGGATTTCTTCGAGGACATTGCGAAGACACGCGCATTGCGGCGACTCTACGCGAAGATCAACCAGCAACGCTTCGGGTGCGAAAAGCCGCAGTCTCTACAGGCAAGAATCCACGGTCAGACGGCCGGGTCTCTGCTCACGGTGCAGCAGCCACTCAACAACCTGATTCGGAGCGCATATGGCGCACTCTCCGCCGTTCTGGCCGGGGTCAACAGCATGACCGTCAACGCCTACGATGAGGCGCTGGGTATTCCCACCGAGGAAGCGGTGACTCTGGCGCTGCGCACGAGCCAGATACTCTCGGAAGAGACGGGCGTCAGAAAGGTTACCGACCCGCTCGGCGGGTCGCACTATATCGAGACGCTGACCGACGCCATAGAGCAGCGTTGCCTTGAACTAATCGCGCAAGTGGATGAGCAGGGCGGGTTGATCAGCGCTATCGAATCGGGCTGGATGTCGGACCAGGTGACGACGTCGGCCTACCGGTGGCGAAATGAAGTTGAACGCGGCGACAGGCGTCTCGTCGGCGTAAATTGCTATCGAACTGAGGAGCCGGACCCGACGCGAGTATTCAGACCGGATCCGGCGACCCCTCGTCTCGCGCTAGACGATCTTGAGCGACACCGAACGAAGCGAGACCACTTGCGATGCGCCGAGGCGCAGGCCGAACTCCGAGCCGCGGCGATCGAGATGCGAGATGGTACGGCGACTGGAAACGTGACCGCCGCCCTCGTCGCGGCAGCCGAAGCGGGCACAACTCTTGGCGAGATGCAGACGGTGCTATTCGAGACTCTCGGTAGGAATAAGTGAAATGACAACGTCTGCAACGCCTTCCAGGCGGCCCGCCAAGGTGCTGCTGACCAAGAGCTTTATCGATAGCCACGACAGGGCGATCAAGACGATTGCCGTCGCATTGCGTGAGGCGTCCATGGAGGTGGTTATCGCGGACTACGAGGTCCCGGAAGACATCGTGGCCATGGCGGAGGAGGAAGACGTCGACGTCATTGGCGTGAGCTTTATGTCGGGCGGTCAGGTCGAGGTCACCGCCGAACTTGCGCGCTTGCTCGGTGCTCGGGGCAGTAATGCGGTACCTGTCGTGGTGGGTGGGACGATTCGGCCTTTCGACATCCCGGACCTCGAGCGGGCCGGCGTCGCCAGAATCTTCCGCGGCGGCGAGACACTAGCAGCAATTGCGGAAGCGTTCCGATCGCTTGCCTGTCATGGCAAAGACTGACTATCCCTGTGCTCGGTGACAGCGACCGAGCGGCAGACGTTGCTGCAACCGCGAGCCGTATTGTGTTGGGTGAGCGAAAGGCCATTGGACGCGCCATAAGTATCGTGGAGAGCGGAGAAGTATCGGCCCGCGCACTGCTCCGCGCTCTTGAGCCACATCTCGGACACGCCCTGGTGATTGGTGTCACGGGCCCGCCTGGCGCGGGAAAGTCGACACTCGTCGGGATTCTCATTTCCCAACTCCTCGAGCAACGCGTAGCGGTCGGAGCGCTGCTTGTTGATCCATCCAGCCCACGTACGAAAGGCGCGATTCTCGGCGATCGAATGCGGTTTGTGCGGGGATCAATGCGCGGAACGCTGTTTACCCGCTCACTCGCCTCGAGGGGCCATCTCGGCGGATTGACCGATACGCTGAGTGCAGTGATCGACGTACTGGATGCGGCGAAATTCCCCGTGATAATCGTCGAGGCAGTCGGTGGAGGTCAGGCGGACGTCGAAATCAACGACGTAGCGGACCTGACTCTTGTGTTATCTCCTCCCGGGCTAGGTGACGACGTGCAGGCGATCAAGGCAGGAGTCCTTGAAATCGCGGACTTTATCGTCGTAACAAAGTGCGATCGTCCCGGTGCGGAGGCGGCGAGGCAGCAAATGGCCTTGATGGTGTCGCATTCGTCGGTCCCCGGGGAGTCGCGCAAGGTTCTCGCCGTCTCGTCGATGACTGGTGAGGGCGTCGGCGAACTGATGGATGAGATTTTCTTCCGGCTGCGCGCTGAGCCGCTACGAAGTACAGAGCGTCGGCGACGTTCGGAGCTGTCAATCCGACGCCGAATCGCCGACTTAGCGGCGCGTCTTGTAAGGGAGCAGGCGCTTGAACCGAACGATCCCGATAGCATGGCCATATGCGCGCGCGTGGCCGCCGGGGAGCTCGAACTTGAATCCGCCGTTGAGTGCCTGCTAGTTGCGCGACTCCACCGATTGCGGAGACGGCGGACCGTCGACGCAGAGTAAATTTAAATTGCTGAGTCTGCGGGAATGCGCACGGCCGAGACCCGTACCCCTTACATCCAATGAGTCTTGCGTGTCTGCCCCGTACGCTTCACTCGCGCCTCCGCGAGCAAGCAAAGCATCTCGAGCATGATCGCGGCACCCAAATTGGCGGACGCGCCGGAAGGGTCAAGAAACGGATTGATCTCG
>JANMXI010000196.1:0-5066 GCA_031394735.1 Pseudomonadota bacterium
CGGCCAAAGGTTCGCTTCCGCCAGCAGGATGCGGCCCGGGTAGCGTGCGTCGATCGCCGCGCGCAGCTTGCGGATTACGTCGTGGGTCTCGGGCAGGTTCTGGTTGTCGGTGCCTTCTCGTTCGATCAGGTAGGGAATCGCGTCCAGCCGGAAGCCGTCCACGCCGAGGTCTAGCCAGAAGCGCATGACGCGAAATACCGCCCTGAGCACATGCGGGTTGTCAAAATTCAGGTCGGGCTGATGGCTGAAAAAACGATGCCAGTAATGCGCCTGCGCCACGCCGTCCCATGCCCAATTGGACGATTCGGTGTCGGTAAAAATGATCCGCGTGCCGGCGTACTTGTTGGGGTCGTCGCTCCAGACGTAGTAGTCGCGCTTGGTCGAACCTTTGGGCGCTCGCCGCGCCGCCTGGAACCAGGCGTGCTGGTCCGAAGTATGGTTGATGATGAGCTCGGTGATGACCTTCAGCCCGCGCCGGTGCGCCTCGCGCACGAAATGGCGAAAATCGTTGCGCATGCCGTACGCCGGGTACACATTGGTGTAGTCCGCGACATCGTAGCCGTCGTCGAGCATCGGCGACGGGTAGAACGGTTGCACCCAGATGGTGTTGACGCCGAGGTCCTGGATGTAGTCGAGTTTTTCCGTCAGGCCACGGAAGTCCCCCACGCCGTCCTGGTTGGAATCGTAGAAAGCCTTGACGTGCAACTGGTAGATGACAGCATCCCGATGCCATAGCGGGTCCTGCATGAAGGATTGCGCTATCGCGACCGGGTCGGCATCCGCAGCCGGCCGCAAGCTTGGATTCATGCCGGGCGTATTCATCAGCGGGTGCGGTGCAGATTCTGGTCGGGCATCTCGGCGGTGATCAGCGTGATGCCCTTGTCCGTGACGTAAAACCGCTTGCGATCCTCCTCAGGGTCGAACCCGGCGCGCAGGCCGGGTGGAATACGAGAGCCCTTGTCGATCACGACGCGGCGCAGTTCCGCCCCCCGCCCTATCTGCACGTTGGGCAGGATAACGGCTTCCTCGATGGAGCAGAAGCTTCGGTCGCTGCTGTTTTCGAGCGTGCGCGTGCTGGTCATGTCCGCGCGTGCGACCTGTTCGTCGATCATTTGCGAGGGATCCATCTTGGCGATGTGGTCGCCCCCGAGGATGCCGATGATGCGGGCATCCTGACGGCGCAGGAACTCGAGGTTCTGTTACACGGCGTCGGCCGTTCCCTAGTACCAGTCAGACGAAACTCGTTGAGCCGCCCGTCCAGGAACGACCCGCCGCGATGCATGTGCGAGATCAGGCTCCGCGCCTTGTACTGCGTGGCGATGCCGATGCGGCGGTTGCCCGAGTTGAGGCAATTGGAGCGCGTGAAGTCAATGATCCGGAATCTCCCGCCGAAGGGCACCGCCGGCTTCGCGCGCCCGTGCGTCATCGGCCCCAGCCGCGATCCGCGTCCGCCGGCCACGAGCGCTATCGACTGCCTCGCAAGATGCGCCATGGTTGGGCAATCGGCCTGGTATTGCTTGTAAGGTCCATACCCAGCTTGCAGGTCCATGGTGGGTCCTCAGGCAGGGACGGCGTGCGGCTGCCAATGCGATGAACGGTTGTCATCGTGTTTTCGAGTTCGATGTCGGCCACGATCGGCAGATGATCCGACGCGACGCGGGCAATGTCGCTGGTGTGCGCCATCACCCATTTCAATGCGCGATTCGGATCGACCCAGATGCGATCGAGCGCAAACATCGGCCGTCCCGACGGAAAAGTCGCCGGCGCCGGCGTCGACTTGAAATACCGGTGCATCCAGCGCAACGGACGCCCCCACAGAAACCATTCGTTGACGTCGCCCAGCAGGATGGTAGGAAACCGGTTGTCTTTGCTGATGATTTCGAGCAACAGGCGGATCTGCCGGCGGCGCTCCGCCGGCCACAAGCCAAGGTGCGTGGCGATGACCCGCACCGTCATGCCCTGATGATGCAGGTGCGCGTCGATTGCGCCACGCGGCTCGCGCGCCCCGACGGTGAGATTCCAGCGATAAATACTGCCAGCCTTCAGTCGCGTCAGGATGGCATTGCCATACTCATGCGACGGCGTTATCAGCGTTGGACCGGTTATCGCCGTCAGCCCGCATCGCTTGCTCAGGAAATCCGGCATATCGAATCCCTGGACGCCAAGGGAGACCTCCTGCAGCGCTATGGTGTCTGCGTCGAGTTCGTCTATGACTTGCGCGATGCGCTCAGGGTTGAATTCCCCGTCGCGCCCGATGCCAAGGTGAATGTTGTAAGAAGCGAGGCGAATTTTCACGTACCGATAGGATGAAACGACGTCCCCGATAGTTCAGCAAGAACAGGGCCAATGCGTCATGTTCCCCGCGACAACCACTTAGGCGCCCATCATGTAAATTGCTCCCTTGTGTGTTGGCATTATTTACAGCAACGTTGAAAGACTTACCTGTTGCCCCTGTGAGACGAATTAGCCTTTCGGAAACAAATCAGGATGCTTCCGCGTTGGCCTCCCGATTGCTTTGTATATGGCGATGCCGTCGAAGAGCCTAGAACAATGCCGCCAAGCCTTTTCCAGCCGGAGCAAAACTGCTGCGCGGTCGCGCACTCCAATCGCGTCGCCGTGCTCGTCGATGGCGAGGCTTACTTCGAAGCATTCCTGTTGGCGGCGCAAAAGGCGCAACGCTCCATTGTCATTCTGGCGTGGGATTTCAACAGCCGGACACCATTGCAATTCGACGACGACGGCAAGCCGGCTTTACTGCTGGGAGAATTCCTGAACGGATTGGCAAAACGCAATCGCGCGTTGCAGATCTATGTGCTGGACTGGGATTACCCGATGATATTCGGCACCGACCGCGAATTTCCGCCGATCTACGGGATGTCGTGGAAACCGCACAAGCGCGTGCACTTCCGCTACGACAACACCCATCCCACCGTAGGATCGCACCACCAGAAAATCGTGACCATCGACAGCAAGCTCGCTTTCGTCGGTGGACTCGACCTGACTTCCAAGCGCTGGGACACGCCGAAGCATGCTCCAGACGATCCACGGCGGGCCGTCAACGGCGAAACTTATCCGCCCTTCCACGACATGATGATCGCGGTGGACGGCGATGCCGCAGCATCGATCGATCACATCGCACGCCGCCGTTGGGAAGATGCGACCGCGCAGGCGGTGAAGCCAGTAAGCGTCGCAGCCGATCCCTGGCCGGAGCAGATAGCTGCGCAAATGACTGACGTGAACGTCGGCATCGCATGCACTGCCCCGGAGAGGGCCGATCGCAAGGGCGTGCGCGACGTCGAGCAGCTATATCTGGACATGATCGCGCGCGCCAAACACTACATCTACATCGAAAACCAGTATTTCACTGCGCAACGCATCGGCGAAGCGCTGGCGGCACGGCTGGCGGAACCCGACGGCCCGGAAATCGTACTGGTCACCCGCCTGCTCAGCCACGGTTGGCTCGAGGAAATGACCATGCACGTACTGCGCACCCGGTTGATCAGGTTGCTGCGGACGGCGGATGTACACCATCGCTTCGAGGTCTACTACCCGCATGTGGAAGGGTTAAAGGAAGGCACCTGCGTCGACGTCCATTCGAAAGTCATGGTAGTCGATGACGAATGGCTGCGTGTCGGCTCTTCTAACATCAGCAACCGCTCCATGGGCATGGACACGGAATGCGACATCGTCGTGGAGGCGCAAGGCGATCCGGGCGACATGCAGGCGATACGGGCCTTCCGGGACAGCGTCATAGCAGAACATACCGGCGTCGAAGCTGCGGAATTCACCCGGGCTGTCGCGGCCTCCGAAGGCATCAACGCCGCCATTGCGCAGCTCGGCACGGCCGATCGCAAATTGAAACCGCTGGGCGACTTGCCGGAATATTCCGACGCGCTGATTGACGCCGTCTCCTTCGCCGATCCGGAACGCCCGGTGTCGCTGGACAGGTTGATCAGCGAGTTTCCAACCGACTCGCCGCAAACGAAGGAGCGACTGCCCTGGCGCAAAATGGCTGCCGCCGTGTTTGCGATCTTTGCGCTCACCCTGGTCTGGCGGTACACCCCGTTATCCGAATGGATCTCCATGAATAATGCCACGGCATGGGCGGCGCAGTTTTCCGGATCGTGGTGGGCGCCAGTGGTGCTGATCCTGCTCTATACCCCAGCCAGCGTGATCATGTTTCCGCGGCTGGTACTGACGCTCACGGCGGTTGTGATGTTCGGACCGTGGCTGGGATTCCTCTATGCAATGGCTGGCGTCTTGCTGGCCGCGACATCGCACTACTACGCCGGGAGGTCGTTCAAGCGCGATACCGTGCGCAGGCTGGCAGGCAGACGACTGAATCGTATCACCGGCATTTTGCGAAACCATGGCGTGGTCGCATTGACGGCGATCCGGCTGGTGCCGATCGCGCCTTTCTTCGTACTCGGCCTGGTGGCGGGCGGCATCCGCGTGAAGCTCTGGCAATTCCTGCTCGGGACCTTCTTCGGCATGGCGCCGGGAACGCTCGCCACGACGGTATTCGCCGATCAGTTGCAGGGCGCATTCTCGGAAGGCGGGAAGGTCAATTACTGGATAGTTGGTGGCGTCATCCTGCTGTTCGCCGTCATGATGCTACTCATGCGCCGATGGTTCAAGCGCATCGACAGCAGTGGCACGAAGGGTTCCAGACCGCGTGAGGAGAAGCACGACCGCCAGCCCTGCGGGAAGCGCTGGATTAAAAAAGCCGGATGCGCAAGCTAGGCTTTTTAATGTACCCCCTTCAATTTAGCGTCCCTCGCAGTTGCAACCCACGCAAGTCAACGCCTTTGCCTTTCCTCCGCGTCCTCCGCGTCCTCTGCGGTTAAAGTTAATCTTGAGGTCCTACATATCACGACGGCAAGTGCTGCAGGATGCCGTCGAGCATCTTCTTGGCGTCGCCGAATAGCATGCGCGTGTTCTCTTTGTAGAAAAGCGCATTGTCCACGCCGGCATAACCGGTGGCCATGCTGCGCTTGAAGACCACTACCGTTTTGGCTTTCCACACTTCCAGCACCGGCATGCCGGCGATCGGGCTGTTGGGATCT
>JANMXI010000197.1:0-37557 GCA_031394735.1 Pseudomonadota bacterium
CTGATCACTCTCCGCGACCGTCTGCTTCTGGGCGGTAAATTCGGGGTAGTGAGTATCCGGGTTTGGCCGATTCCGCCAAATGTGCTTCTCGACCTCGGCCGTTAGAACAAGGTCGACTGGGCTCTTCCCACATGCGCAGACACTGTTGCCAATTCGATGATCCATACGATTGGCACTGGCATCAGCATGTAGCGGGCTGTCGGTTACGGTCGCAAGACGGCGCACCCGGACGAATTCATTGGCATGACCTTCGCTTCTTTCCGCGACATAAAATCGGTGACGTCGGGCAGGCGATTTAGCGTTAATTTGCCCGGATCGCTCCCCCAATGCAATGAAATGACCAAGATTTGATACGCCGGGTCCGCGCCTGCGTATCACAAGCGGAATTGCGACTCGTTACGGCATCTGATTCGCGCGACCAATTAGAAATGATGATGCTAATGGGAAATCGTGAGTCGGTAGTCACACATTGCGCGCGAAACCCTGATTGGGCCAATGCACTACCTCGTTCGCGCCCCGAAATCACGACCCGGTGCCGCAGTGACGGGTTTGACGAAATCACCTGTCGGACTCGCTAACGGCACGTCCAAAAATCGTTCGCAAACTGCATTCCGTAAAGCGAGTGGCTCGCCATGCGATCGGGCAGAGCTTATCTGAAACTCGCCACACAAGCCGACTACCACCAAATTACCACCAGCTTACGTACTACCACCAAGATGCACCGCAAGACTGTGTGACTGTACGGTGTAACTTGTTGTTTTTATTATGAATGGCGGAGAGAGAGGGATTCGAACTCGGCCGAGGGGTAAGCGGCGTCAGTAGGTTAATGATTCGAAAAGAAGCGCCATCCCCTCGGGTCCCCTCAAAACCCCGGATTTGGCACTAGGAATTTTTGGTCGTCGATTTTCTGCCTCGGAAACGCGTTCGGCACAGGCCGCCAATGTTCTTTTATGACGGTATTTATTGATTTTTACCGCCTTTTCCTAACATACTGGTCCGATGAGCAAATCCACCCTGCCCGCCCGCACGCTGAAGCTCGCGACGCAGCGAGGAATGATCCGCGCGCGCGATCTTGATGAGCTGAAAATCCCGGCGGTCATCCTGTCGCGCCTGGTCGCGGCCGGACAGCTGAGAAGGCTGTCGAGAGGTCTCTATGCCCTGCCGGGTCGTACACTCTCCGAGCATCACCAACTCGCCGAGGTTGCTGCGCGCACTCCCCGGGGCGTGTTCTGCCTTCTCACCGCCCTGCGCTTCCACAACCTCACGACCCAGAATCCGCACGAGCTGTGGCTCGCCCTGCCCAACAAGGCGCGGTCACCCCGCATCGAGTACCCGCCCCTGCGCACGGTGCGCTATTCGGGTCCAGCGCTGACCAAAGGCGTCGAGGTTCACGACATCGATGGGATCGACGTCCGGGTGTACGGCATTGCGAAGACCGTGGCGGACTGCTTCAAGTTCCGGCACAAGATCGGCCTTGATGTCGCTCTGGAAGCGCTGCGTGAATGTCGCCGAGTCAAGCGGGCCACGAGCGACGACCTGTGGCGATACGCAAAGATTTGCCGCGTTGCGAACGTCATGCGGCCATATCTTGAGAGCATCACGTGAAGCTCACCACGGAGGGCAATGCCGAGTCCATCCGTGCACGGCTGCTAAATCGTGCCCGGGCTGACAGCGTCGAATTCCAGCAATTGCTCACGCGGTTTGCTCTCGAGCGGCTTTTGTATCGACTTAGCATCTCGAAGCACCGCGACCAGTTTGTACTGAAGGGCGCTCTGCTCTTCAACTTGTGGTACGGAGAACCGCACCGGCCAACTCGCGATGTCGACTTTCTCGGGCTCGGCGCCGACGACATGCCAAGGGTCGAGTCGGTATTCCGCGATCTGTGCGAAATCGGCGTTGCGGATGGGATCGTCTTCGACCCATCTTCCGTGAAGTCCGCCGAGATCCGTCTGGAAGCCAACTACGGCGGCGTCAGGGTCAATCTCCAGCGCACGCTCGCCGGCGCGCGCTGCCCCGTGCAGGCCGACATCGGCTTTGGCGATGCCGTAACACCAGCGCCCGAAGAAACGTTCTATCCGACGCTGCTGCCTGACATGCCGGCGCCGCAACTGCGCGTGTACCCCAAGTACACCGTGATCGCGGAGAAGTTTCACGCCGTGATCGAACTGGGCATGGAAAATAGCCGCATGAAGGATTACTTCGATCTATGGGTATTGACCGGAGATCCTGGCGTCGATTTGGAGATCATGAGACAAGCGATACTGGCCACGTTTGAACGCAGGAAGACAAAGCTTCCAACAAATACGCCGGTCGGATTGTCAGACGAGTTCAGCGCCGATGTGCTCAAGCAATCCCAATGGAAAGGCTTCGCCTCGCGCAACAAGCTTGAGGCGCCCGCATTGACCACAGTTGTCGGTCAACTTCGCGATTGTTGGCTGTCTCTTTCACTGACCAACGCTTTCAACAGATAGTCCGGTAGTTGATCCAGACCTGCCGTTGCGATTCGACTGTTATCGAGCAACGTGATCACCGTGTTTGGCTCTTGATTCGTTTGTAAGCGTCCCAGCGGCTACAGATATTCGCTTTCGGCGGTGAGCCGAGGCCAGCAGGTCAGTTCAGCTGAAGCGCCGCGAAGTCGTGCGCGAATGCGGCGGTCCACAGGACGCTAGCCTGACTAGGCCCAACAGGCCCGAACCCAAGCCTTGGAAGAAATAGGGAAACCAGATGGCGGAGAGAGAGGGATTCGAACCCTCGAAGGGCTTTTGACCCTTACGCCCTTAGCAGGGGCGCGCCTTCGACCACTCGGCCATCTCTCCGGCGGGATCGACCCCACTCACGGGCGCGCAATCATAACTGCCCAGGTGAGGCTGCGTAAAGCAATCAACGAATTTGGTTGGAAAGACGACCGGCGCCTGGATTCGGCGCTCGCCGTTGAAGCTCAGAGCGGGTCAGCCAGCTTCGCGCCCTTTGGGTCCGCACTCTGGCCTTGGCCTTCTTCGCGTTTGATGCGCTCGTAGATTTCTTCACGATGCACCGAGACATCTTTGGGAGCGTTGACGCCGATGCGCACCTGGTTGCCTTTGACGCCCAAGACTGTCACGGTAACTTCGTTACCGATCATCACGGTCTCTCCTACTCGTCTAGTCAGAATCAACATTCGACAAACTCCTCAAACTGCACTGGCAACCGATGCCGCTCGCCTATTGGCGGAGAATACTAGAATCCGCGGCAGAATTCCCGCGACTTGCTGGTCCGGACAAACGGTACTCGGCGTGTAGGGCACGAACTGCCCGCTCCAAGTGAATTTCGTCGATGAGGACGGAAATCTTGATCTCGGAGGTGGACACGAGCCGCACGTTGATAGTTTCACGCGCCATGCATTCAAAAAGCTGCGTTGCAACACCCGCATGCGAGCGCATCCCTACGCCCACAACAGACAATTTCGCGACACGATCGTTCGAGACGAAACTGGATTCAGGGAAAGCCTGCATCAGGTGTTCAACGATGCGCTTCGTTTGAACATAATCATCGCGATGCACCGTGAATGACAAATCCGACTTGCCGCTGCGCGCGGCACTCACGACGATCATATCGACGTCGATGTTTGCATCGGAAATGGGCTTCAGTACCCGGAACGCAGTCCCGGGCTGATCCGGCAGTCCGAAACAGTTGATCTCCGCCTCATCGCGGTTGAAGGCAATGCCGGCGACAACGGGAGCTTCCACAGTGGATTCCTCTTCGCATATCAGGGTGCCGGCGCTTGGGTGAAACGCAGACAGCACTCGCACCGGCATAGTGTACTTCTTGGCAAACTCCACCGCGCGCAGATGCAGAACGCGCGACCCCTGCCCGGCCAGCTCGAGCATTTCTTCAAAACTCAAGCGAGGCAGGCAGCGAGCATCGGGCACCATGCGCGGATCCGTCGTGAATACGCCGTCCACGTCGGTGAGTATCTGACATTCATCGGCACGTAGCGCCACCGCCAGCGCCACTGCGGTCGTATCGGACCCGCCACGACCGATGGTGGTGACATCGCCGCTCGCGCTTACGCCTTGAAAGCCCGCGACGATGGGAATGCACCCGGATTGCAGGTCGGCCTGCAGGCGTTCGGTTTCGATGGCCTCGATGCGCGCCTTACCGTGCGTCTCGCTGGTTTGAACCCGCACTTGTGCGCCGGAGTAGGATTTTGCTGCGACGCCCTGCGCTCGCAACGCCATGGCCAGCAGCGCCACCGACACTTGTTCGCCCGTCGCCAACAGCGCATCCAACTCGCGCGCGTCGGGTTCAGCGACCAGTTCGCGCGCCAGGTCCACGAGTCTGTCCGTGCTGTCACCCATGGCGGAGACGACCACCGCAACTGAATCGCCGCGCTGGTGAACACGCGCAATTTGCGCAGCAACGCTGCGTATTAATGCCAGGGAGCCGACGCTGGTGCCACCGTACTTTTGTACGATCAGCGCCACGCGCGCTTCACGCCGCCAGTCGATTCTTGACCAGCGCTTCAACGCCGGCCAACGCGGCGGCAAGATTTTCCGGTTGCGTACCCCCGGCCTGCGCAAAATCAGCGCGGCCGCCGCCGCGACCGCCGACTTGCGAGGCTACGGCACCGACGATGTCGCCGGCTTTGAGTCTGCCCATCAAATCAGCCGACACGCCCGCCACCAGGACGACTTTGCCGCCCTCGACCGTCGCCAGCACGACCACCGAGGAGCCGAGTTTCTGCTTGAGTTGGTCGACCGCGTCGCGCAGCGACTTGGCATCCGCGCCTTCGATCTGCGTGGCCAGCACCTTGATGCCATCGACCACGACGGCCTGTGCCGACAGATCTCCGCCCTGCCCGGTGGCGAGACGGGATTTCAACTGTTGAATTTCTTTTTCTTGCTTGCGAGTGCGCTCCAGCAATTCGCGAACCTTTTCTTCGGCTTCCTCACGTGAGCCCCGCACAAGGCCGGCGATGTCGCGCAGCATCTGATCGGTATGGAGGACCCATTCATACGCTCCTTGTCCGGTCAGCGCTTCGATGCGGCGCACCCCGGCGGCTACGCCGGACTCTGCGACGATCTTGAAAAAGCCGATATCGCCGGCGCGTGACACGTGAGTGCCGCCGCATAGTTCCATGGAGAAGTCGCCCAGGCGAAGCACCCGCACGTCAGACTCGTACTTCTCGCCGAACAAAGCCATGGCGCCGGCGGCGACGGCATCGTCGAAGCCCATCACCTGGACGTCCGCAGCGGCATTGAGCCGTATCTGCTCGTTCACCAATTGCTCGATGGACCGTAGGTCGGCTGCCGTCACCGGCTGGTGATGCGAGAAATCGAACCGCAGACGATCCGGTGCGACCAGAGAGCCTTTTTGCAAAACATGTTTGCCCAGCACCTGACGAAGTGCGGCATGCAGCAGATGCGTGGCGGAATGGTTGCGCACGATGGCGCTGCGACGGGCGCCATCGACCTGCGCCTGCAATTTGTCGCCGACTTGAATGCTGCCGGATTCGACCACGCCGACATGAGCAAACGAGGCGCCTATTTTTTGTGTATCGCTGACAGCGAAACGCGCGGCAGTGCCGACGAGTGCACCGCTGTCACCGACCTGACCGCCGCTCTCG
The DNA here is from genome assembly GCA_031394735.1 of Pseudomonadota bacterium. Lineage (GTDB taxonomy): Bacteria > Pseudomonadota > Gammaproteobacteria > Steroidobacterales > Steroidobacteraceae > TMP-86. Next base: position 5,606 of record JANMXI010000197.1, read on the forward strand.
GCGTAGAACGGAGTCTTGTCCAGCACCACGCGTCCCGATTGGCCGGACTGCAGCGACTGCACCTGCACGCCATCGGCGATCAACGCAGTGACGATTGCCGGTGATTTGAGATTGTCGTAGCCGAGGAAATCGGTCTTGCCGGTCAGCTTCACGGTGTCGCGCAGATCGGCGCCGAATTTGCTGGCGGCGCGTGCGCGGCCGCGCTGCGCTTCCATGGCCGCGTCAAAGCCGGCCTGATCGATGCTCAAGCCGCGCTCGCGAGCGACATCGGCGGTGAGATCGATGGGAAAGCCGAAGGTGTCGTACAGTTTGAACACCACGTCGCCCGGAATCACCGAGGAGGCAAGCTTCGCAGTCTCGCCATCGAGCAGCGCCATGCCGGTGGTGAGCGTCTCGGCGAAGCGGTCTTCCTCCTGCGCAAGCATCTGAACGACCCGTGGCGCGTTCTCGACCAACTCCGGGTACGCAGCGCCCATTTCCTGCACGAGGCTTCCGACGAGCTTGTGAAAAAACGGCCGGGTCTGGCCCAGCTTGTAACCGTGGCGAATGGCGCGACGGATGATCCGGCGTAGGACATAGCCGCGGCCTTCATTGGAAGGCACCACGCCGTCGATGATCAGAAAAGAGCAGGCGCGGATATGGTCGGCGATGACGCGCAGACTGGACGAGGTAAGGTCGTCCGAGCCGGTGACTTCCGCAGCTGCACGAATCAGCGCCTTGAACAGGTCGATGTCGTAATTGCTGTGCACGCCTTGCATGACCGCGGAAATACGTTCCAGGCCCATGCCCGTATCCACGGAAGGGCGGGGCAGTGGGTTCAGCACGCCGTCTGAACCCCGATCGTACTGCATGAACACCAGGTTCCAGATTTCCACGTACCGATCGCCGTCCTCGTCCGGGGTGCCCGGCGGCCCACCGGGGATTTCGGAACCGTGGTCGTAGAAAATCTCGGTGCACGGGCCGCAAGGGCCGGTTTCGCCCATGGCCCAGAAATTGGATTTCTCGCCGAGCCGCGTGCAGCGCGTGGGATCGATGCCGATCTCCTCGGTCCAGATGCGGACCGCCTCGTCATCTTCCTTGAAGACCGTCACCCACAGTCTTTCCTTGGGAATTCCGAGCGTCCCGGTAATGAAGTTCCAGGCGAAGTGAATGGCTTCTTTCTTGAAGTAATCGCCGAAGCTGAAGTTGCCAAGCATCTCGAAAAAAGTGTGATGCCGGGCCGTGTAGCCGACATTTTCCAAATCGTTGTGCTTGCCGCCGGCACGTACGCAGCGCTGCGAACTGGCGGCGCGCGAATAGTCGCGCTTGTCCTTGCCCAGAAACACATCCTTGAACTGCACCATGCCGGCGTTGGTGAACAACAACGTGGGGTCGTTGCCCGGCACCAGCGAGCTGGAGGCCACCACGGCGTGCCCGTTCTTGCGGAAGAACTCGAGGAAGCTGCCGCGAATTTCCGAGCTGGTCATCATCTTCAATTTCAAGTCACGTTTCATAATCTATGGTCGAATCCAATGCCGATCGAATCTGTGAACCGGTAAAACCCCGGTATGCAAGAAAGCGCGACTGCCGCGCCTTCTCAGCGTACTGGGCCGGCAACCTTGCGCCAAATTTCTTTTTGCGCGCCTCTTGCGCGCGGATATTCCACTCGGAATAGGCCTCGAGGATCTCATCGATCAACTCGGCGTCGACCCCCGACTGGCGCAGCTCGCCGCGCACCTTCAGGGGGCCCTGGCCCCGCCCTGCATGATAAGCGACAAAATGCTCCACGTAGCGCCGGTCGTTGATAAGGTTTTCGCCTACCAGGTCCGCGACTACCTGAGCGGCAACTTCTGGCAGGTAGCCATGCCCCGTCAATTTGGTGAAGATCTGGCCCGCCGCGCGGTCGCGCCGGGCGAGCATGTCCAGCGCCGCACTCCGCGCCGCAGCGGGATTGGCCGGTTCGAGATCGGAGCGGCGCACTAGAGTTCAGAGGGTCTTGCGCACCCGGTCAGGCGCGCAAGACCTCCTGTCCGGACGGAGTAAAGGCCCTCAGGCCTCTTTGGCCTCTTTGTCGATGCCACGGTTCATGGTCGCCTTTTCCGGGATGAGCTTGGCGCGAAGCTGCTGCTCGATGTCCAGCGCGATGTCCTTGTGCTGCTGCAAAAAGGTGCGCGCATTGTCCTTGCCCTGCCCGATGCGTTCGGTCTTGTAGCTGTACCAGGAGCCTGACTTCTCGATCATATTGTGCAGGACACCCAGTTCGATGAGTTCGCCTTCCTTGGAAATGCCGGTGCCGTACATGATCTCGAACTCGGTTTCGCGGAACGGCGGCGCCACTTTGTTTTTGACCACTTTGACGCGGGTCATGGAACCGACCACTTCTTCGCCGGACTTGATGGCGCCGATGCGGCGGATGTCGAGGCGCACCGACGAGTAGAACTTCAGTGCATTGCCGCCGGTGGTGGTCTCCGGGTTGCCGAACATGACGCCGATTTTCATGCGGATTTGGTTGATGAAAATGACGATGGTGTTGGAACGCTTGATGTTGCCGGTCAACTTGCGCAGCGCCTGCGACATGAGCCGCGCCTGCAGGCCCATGTGGGAGTCGCCCATCTCGCCTTCGATTTCCGCTTTCGGCGTGAGCGCTGCCACGGAGTCGACCACGACCACGTCCACTGCGCCGGAACGCACCAGCATGTCGGTGATTTCCAAGGCCTGCTCGCCGGTGTCAGGCTGGGAAACCAGCAGGTCGTTGACCTTGACGCCAAGTTTTTCAGCGTAGACGGGGTCGAGCGCATGCTCGGCATCGACGAACGCGGCGGTGCCGCCGTTGGCCTGCGCCGAGGCGATGATTTCCAGAGTCAATGTGGTCTTGCCCGAGGACTCCGGCCCGAAGATTTCGATGACGCGGCCGCGCGGAATGCCGCCGACGCCCAGCGCGATGTCGAGGCCCAGCGAACCCGTGGGTATGGTGTCGACCTCGTAGGTTGCGCCGGCATCGCCGAGGCGCATGACCGAACCCTTGCCGAATTGTTTTTCGATCTGGCCCAATGCGGCGGCGAGAGCTTTTTTGCGATTGTCTTCCATACGAATTCCTTCAATCTGTGGATGGCGATATTATTTCACATCCGGCGCGCGACGCAGCCTCCAAATGCGCTGTATTTACAGAGTTTTCGGAATTATTTTTATACAGTACTCGTCGCTTTCGAACACTGTATAACGAGCGATCAAAGCGTCAGGATTCCACGCAGAGCGTAACGCACCGCGGCAGCGCGAACCGCCTCGCGATCGCCGCGGAAGCGTTTGCAAACGGTGCTGACACGCACGCGCGATCCGGCACGCATCGCCCACGCGATCCACACCGTGCCAACCGGTTTGCCGGGCACGGCGCCACCGGGTCCGGCGATGCCACTCACCGCGACGGCAACGTGCGCCGCGGAACGCCGCAACGCGCCGCGTGCCATGGCGACCACCACCGACTCACTGACCGCACCGTGCCGCTTCAGAACCGCGGCGGCGACGCCCAGGCGCGCTTGCTTGGACGCATTGCCATAGGTCACCCAGCCTTCCGCGAACCATTGTGAGCTGCCGGCGATATCGGTCATCGCCTTGGCGACCCAACCGCCCGTACAGGACTCTGCCGTCGCCAGCAAAAGCCCCCGGTCGAGCAACCGGCGACCGACGCGGACGCTTAAGGCCCGCAGGTTCTGATCTGATTTCATGGTCCTCATGCTACCCTTCGACGCGCCTATGTCGAGCGCCGCCGATCTCAGCCAACACACCCCCATGATGCAGCAGTACCTGCGCATCAAGGCCGACTATCCGGACGTGCTGTTGTTCTATCGCATGGGCGATTTCTATGAAATGTTCTATGACGACGCCCGTCGCGCGGCCGCCCTGCTGGATATCGCCCTGACGCAGCGCGGCGCCTCCGCCGGCGCTGCCATCCCAATGGCTGGTGTTCCTGCCGTTACCTTGGATTCCTACCTGCAGCGACTGGTGCGCGCCGGCCAATCCGTGGCCATCTGTGAGCAGCGCGGCGAACCGGGCAAGACCAAGGGTCCGATGCAGCGCGAGGTGGTCCGGGTGGTCACGCCCGGCACCGTCACCGATGAGGCGCTGCTCGAAGAGCGTCGCGACACCTTGATCGCCAGCGTGTGCGCCGGCGCGGCGCGTGGGACCGAACGTGGCAGCAACCGCCAAGCGTCCACCGAAACGCGCAGCTATGGCATCGCCTGGCTGGATCTGGCCGCCGGCCGGTTCAGCGTCATGCAGTTGAATGGCGAGGAGGCGCTGGAGGCGGAACTGGAGCGACTGCGGCCCGCCGAGATTCTGACGGCCGAGGGCGCCGCGCCGCTCGGCGGCAATTCCACGGGCGTGCGCCAATGGCGCAACCGCCCGGCCTGGCATTTCCAGGCCGATACCGCGCAGATCGCCTTGAGCGCACAGTTTGCGACGCGCGACCTGGCCGGCTTCGGCTGCGCCGACCTGCCGTTGGCGGTGGCGGCGGCCGGCGCGCTGCTCGCCTACGTGCGAGAGACCCAGAAATCGGCATTGCCTCACTTGCGCGGGTTGGTCACCGAAACGCGCGATGCCGCCGTCCTCATGGATCCGGCCACGCGCCGCAATCTGGAACTGGATGTCAGCCTGACCGACCGGCCGGACCTGACGCTAGCGGGCGTGTTCGACAGCACCGCGACCGCCATGGGGGGCCGGCTGTTGCGGCGTTGGCTGCATCGACCGATCCGGGATCAGCGTCAATTGCGCGAGCGCTATGCGGCCGTAACCGAATTCATCGCCGGCGAGCGTCATGCGCAAGTGGCGCAGCAGCTTCGCGCCGTCGGGGACCTGGAGCGCATCCTGTCGCGTATCGGCCTGCGTACCGCACGACCCCGCGATCTGGTGCAATTGCGCCAGACGCTCACCTCATTGCCGACCCTGCGCGCCTGCGTCGGAAAGCCGCAGTGCGCATTGCTCGCGCAACTGTCGGGCGAACTGGACGATCACGCCGCGGAAGCAACGCTGCTGCAACGAGCGATCGCCGAGGCTCCGCCCCATTTTCTACGCGACGGCGGCGTGATCGCAGCGGGCTTCGATGCGCAACTGGACGAAATGCGTCTGTTGGGGACGAACACCGAGCAGTTCCTGCTGGAACTGGAACGCAAGGAGCGCGAACGCACCGGCCTGTCGAGCCTGAAATTGGGCTTCAATCGCGTGCAGGGTTTTTTCATCGAATTGAATCGCTCGCAAGCGGAGCGCGCGCCATCCGACTACATCCGGCGGCAAACGGTCAAATCCGCGGAAAGGTTTATCACGCCGGAGCTCAAGGCTTTCGAAGACAAGGTGCTCGGTGCGCGCGACCGGGCCTTGGCTCGCGAAAAGGAACTCTACGAGAACCTGCTCGGCACGCTGATCGAAACCCTGGCGCAGATGTTGCGCAGCGCCGCCGCCATTGCGCAATTGGACGTCCTCGCATCGTTTGCGGAGCGCGCCACCGCGCTGGATTGCGTCCAGCCGGAACTCGTCGACGAGCCGCAGCTGCATATCGACGGCGGTCGCCACCCGGTGGTGGAACGCGCCAGCCGCGAGCCGTTCATTCCCAACGATCTGCGGCTCGATGCCGAGCGGCGCATGCTCGTGATCACCGGCCCCAATATGGGCGGCAAGAGCACCTATATGCGCCAGGCGGCGCTGTTGACCATCCTCGCGCACATCGGCGCCTTCGTGCCTGCGCGGCGCGCGGTGTTCGGGCCGGTCGACCGGATCTTCACCCGCATCGGCGCATCGGATGATCTGGCGGGCGGACGATCCACCTTCATGCTGGAAATGACGGAGACCGCGAACATCCTCAACAATGCCACCGACCGCAGCCTGGTGCTCATGGATGAAGTCGGTCGCGGCACCAGCACCTTTGATGGCTTGTCACTCGCCTGGGCGTGCGCCGCCTTCATCGCCACACGCATCAAGGCGTTCACGTTGTTCGCGACCCATTATTTCGAGCTCACGAGTCTCGCAGGTGAGGCGCCGGGCGTGGCCAATGTGCATGTCGAAGCGGTGGAGCACGGTGAGAAACTGGTGTTCCTGCACAGCGTCAAAGAGGGACCGGCGAACCAGAGTTATGGTCTGCAGGTGGCGCAACTCGCCGGCATTCCACCCTCGGTGATCAAGCAGGCGCGGCGTTATCTCACGGAACTGGAGCGCGAGCGCGATGCTTTACGCGCGCACTCCTCACCGCAGGCGGAACTGCCGCTGTTCTCGCCGCCCGCGATCACGCATGTTGCTGCCCGCGATCCCGCCGGCACGCAGAGCGGTTCCTCCACCCCGCGAAACGCGGCCGCCCTGGAAGCACTGCGCGCGACGGACCCGAATCTCTTGAGCCCGCGCGAAGCATTGGATCTCCTATATCGCCTGAAGGAGTTGGATGCGGGTGAAACCGCGGCTGCAAGCTCGGGTGAAACCTCGGCTGAAGGCTCCGCTCAGGATGCGGAGTGAAGGAAGCGGCCGTTGCGCAAGAATTCAGCGGTCTGCTGCCCCACCAAGCCTGAGAACACCATGCCGGTGTGACTCACGGGGAGCACGATATGATCCGTCGTGCCGTGCATCCGCGTTTCCGACACCAGTACCGTCCCGTCGTTGGCGGTGGTGAGTGAGGCCACCAGGCGTGCCATTCCCATGGACAGATCGCCGGCGATCACACCAATCTCGCGCGCGCCGGTCCATTGCCGTTCGTCCGACTTGACCGCTTCCTGTTCGATGCCGCGGCCCAAAAGCGCTTTGAGAAATGGAATGTGCGACAGGCTGCGCGCCGTTTCACATCCCTGCAGCGGTGAGCCCAACAGCACGACGCGGCCCGGCGCCGACAACTCGACCGATTCCAGCGCGCGAAGGATGACCAGTCCACCGAGACTATGGCCGACGAGATCGATGCGCTCCGCATCGATCGTGCGCAGGAACTCGCACAATTCAAGCGCGTTTTGCGCCACGTCGTTGACGACGCTGCGATAGGAAAACACCACCACTTCCGCATCCAGCAGTTGTTTCAGCTCGCGTCGCAGGAACAAGGATTCATGCCCGGTCATCCACAGGCCGTGCACGAATACGACCGTACGGAGTGTGCGCGTCAACGCAGACTCGTCAGTCGATCTTGAGCGGCGCGACCACTCGGATATGCAATTCCTTCAACTGGGCGTCGCTGACTTCGGTCGGCGCGTCAGTGAGCGGGCAGGCAGCGGTCTGCGTTTTCGGGAACGCGATGACATCGCGGATGCTGTCCGCGCCGGCCATCAGCATGGCCATACGATCCAGACCGAAGGCGATGCCACCGTGCGGTGGCGCGCCCAGCTTCAGCGCATCGAGCAGAAAGCCGAACTTGAGTTTGGCTTCATCCGCCGAGATACCCAGCAGATCGAACACTTTGGATTGCAGTTCCTGCGAGTGGATTCTCACCGAGCCGCCACCCAGTTCACTGCCGTTGAGCACCAGATCGTAGGCCTTCGCCACCGCCGTGCCCGGCTCGGACGCCAGCGCGGCCGGGTCCAAATTCTTCGGGCTGGTGAACGGATGATGCATGGCCGACCAGCGCCGGTGATCCGCATCCCACTCGAACATGGGAAAGTCGACGACCCACAAAGGCTTCCAACCCGGCGCGACCAGCTTCAAATCCTGACCCACTTTGACACGCAAGGCGCCGAGCGCGTCGCTGACGACCTTTGCCGTATCCGCGCCGAAGAAAATCAAGTCGCCGTCTATGGCACCGGTGCGTTGCAGAATGCCGGCGATGGCCTCATCGCTGAGGAATTTCAGGATCGGCGATTGCAGACCGTCACGCCCCTTGGCGGTTTCGTTGACCTTTACGTATGCCAGGCCCTTGGCGCCGTAGCGCGCAACGAATGCGGTGTAGTCGTCGATCTCCTTGCGCGATAATTTGCTCCCCGAGGGCACCTGCAGCGCCGTAACGCGACCATTCGGATCGGCCGCGGGACCTGCGAAAACTTTGAAATCGCAGCCTTTGACAAGATCCGCGACATCCACCAATTCCAGTGGCACGCGCAAGTCGGGCTTGTCGGAGCCGAAGCGCCGCATTGCCTCGGCGTATGTCATGCGCGGGAGCGGCTGCGGTATTTCCACGCCCAACACCTGCTTGAACAAGTGCACGAACAGGCCTTCCATCAATGTCTGAATGTCGTCCTGATCCAGGAAGGAGGTCTCGATGTCGAGCTGCGTGAATTCGGGCTGCCGGTCAGCGCGCAAATCCTCATCGCGAAAACAGCGCACGATCTGATAGTAGCGATCGAAGCCGGCGATCATCAGCAACTGCTTGAAGATCTGCGGCGATTGCGGCAGCGCGAAGAACTTGCGCGGATGCGTGCGGCTGGGCACCAGATAATCGCGCGCGCCTTCCGGAGTCGCCTTGGTGAGCATCGGCGTTTCGATGTCGATGAAGCCGTTGTCATCCAGATAGTTGCGCATGGCGCGGGTGATGCGATGGCGCAGCAACAGACGGTCGCGCATTTCCTCGCGGCGCAGATCCAGGTAGCGATACTTGAGCCGCACCTCTTCACTGACATGCTCGTCCAACTGAAACGGCAACGGCTCGGAGCGATTCAGTATGGTCAGGGTCTGGCACAACAGCTCGACCTCGCCCGACTTCAAATTGGCGTTCGCCGTGCCCGACGGACGAGCGCGCACTTTGCCCGTGACCTGCACGACGAATTCATTGCGGATGCGCTCAGCCTGTGCGAATTGCGCGGCATTGTCGGGATCGAAAACGACCTGTAAGAGGCCTTCTCGGTCGCGCACGTCTACGAATATCACGCCGCCGTGATCGCGGCGCCTGTGGGCCCAGCCCGCGACGGTGATTTCTTTATCGATCAGCGAGCGGCTTACTTGGCCGCAATAGTGAGTGCGCATACGTTCGATTTCGAGGTGGAAAATACAGCCGGTCACTTTACGGGCACATTCTGTTAGCGGCAAGCGCGGTAAGGCCGGGAGCGCGGGGCGGAGGCTTCTTGCGCCGCAGATCGCTCGCGCCGGCCCGGGAGCTGTTGTAGTTTTCAAGCGAAGCCGGGGGCCGGCGTTCCCGAGAACGGGCGAACTGGGCGCGTGGAGTGCTACACCTGAGTTACGTGCTGAGATCCGTGGGACCTTAGCGCCCGCCCGGTCTCGGGTAACCACGGCCCACAGCAGGTCTTTGAATTCCACAACAACTCACGGGCCGTGGCGAGCGCCTCGCGGGAAAACCCACTCCCCCACCGCGCCAGCGGCCCGGGACGCCAGAGAGTTTCGTAACCCCTAGCGTCGTGCTTTGGACTTTGCCGCAGGCTTCTTTCGCGAGGCTGGGGCCTTTCGAGCTGACGTTTTAGCTGCGCTCTTGCGTGCAGAAGATGCCGGCGCTTTTACGGAGGAATCGGCGGCAGCGGCCGGCTTATCGGCCGCGGGCTTCGACTCCTTGACGGGAGTTGCCGCGTCCGCTGCTGAGGGCTCCACCTTCGTGTCGGTCTTGGCACTGTCTTTCTTGTCATCCTTGGGGGCGTCGGGCTCGGCCTTGTCGGCGAGATTGCGCTTGTTGTCCTGGTCCGACTTGAAGTCGGTCTCATACCAACCGGAGCCCTTCAAGCGGAACACCGGCGCCGACATCAAGCGCTTCAGGCTGGATTTGCCGCATTCCGGGCATTTCTTCAGCCGAGGGTCCGACACCTTCTGCATCACTTCCAGATCATGGCCACAATTATCACACTGGTACTCGTAAAACGGCATTCTCGACCTCTAAGCTGAACCATCGCCCCGACGTACGCAAAAGTATAGCGAAGCGCAAGGCTTCGAGCTTCAGAAGCGCGGTTTTCAATCCCCTGTTAGTGCAGGCGTTCTTTCTCGAACGACAGCTCACCCTTCTTGAGCTTGGCGACGATTCGATCTCCGGCCACGAAGTCCCCGCGCAGCAGTCGCTGCGCCAGCGGATTTTCGATCTGCGACTGAATCGCCCGTTTCAGCGGCCGGGCACCGTAAACCGTGTCGAAACCCGCCTCGCCGATCTTGTCGCGCGCATCCTCGTCGAGTCGTAATTGAATGTCGCGCTCGGCGAGCCGGCTGCGCAGACGACCCAACTGGATGTCGACAATGGAGCGGATCTGCTCGCGGCCCAGCGAATGGAACACGACGATGTCATCGATGCGGTTGATGAACTCGGGACGAAAATGCTGCGTCACCACCGCCATCACGGCGGCCTTCATCTTGGCGTAGTTCTCCTCGCCCTGACCCCCGCCGGCCATTTCCTGAATGGCCTGGCTGCCCAGATTCGAGGTCATGATCACCACAGCATTGCGAAAGTCGACGGTGCGACCCTGGCCATCGGTCAAACGGCCGTCATCCAGCACCTGCAACAACACGTTGAACACGTCCGGGTGCGCCTTCTCGATTTCATCGAGCAGGATCACCGCGTAAGGCCGGCGGCGAACCGCTTCGGTCAAATAGCCGCCTTCCTCGTACCCGACGTAGCCCGGTGGCGCACCGATCAGTCGCGCGACGGAATGCTTTTCCATGAATTCCGACATGTCGATGCGCACCATGGCATCTTCTGTGTCGAACATGAATTCAGCGAGCGCCTTACATAACTCGGTCTTGCCGACGCCGGTGGGTCCGAGGAACAGAAACGAACCGCTGGGGCGATTCGGGTCCGACAAGCCGGCGCGCGTGCGGCGGATCGCATCCGCAACAGCCGTCACGGCTTCCTTCTGTCCGACCACGCGCTTGCCCAGCGCTTCTTCCATGCGCAGAAGTTTGTCGCGCTCGCCTTCGAGCATGCGCGACACGGGAATGCCGGTCCACTTGGAAACGACCTCGGCGATTTCTTCCTCGGTCACGTTATTGCGCAACAGTTGCGTGGGCTTTTGTTCCACTTCCATGGCCTTGGCCAGGCGCGCTTCCAGCTCGGGGATGCGGCCATACTGCAGTTCCGACATGCGGCCCAGATCCTGCGCACGGCGGGCGACATCCACTTCCTGGCGCGCGCGCTCGAGTTCTTCCTTGATGTGCGCCGCGCCCTGCACGGCAGCCTTTTCCGACTTCCAGACGTCTTCCAGATCCGCGTATTCACGCTCGAGTGACTTGAGCGTTTCCTCGAGCGTCGCCAGGCGCTTGCGCGAGGCGTCGTCGGCTTCTTTCTTCAACGCTTCGCGTTCGATCTTGAGCTGAATCACGCGCCGGTCGAGCCGGTCGAGCGCCTCCGGCTTGGAATCGATTTCCATGCGGATCCGCGAACCCGCCTCGTCGATCAGATCGATGGCCTTGTCAGGCAGCTGCCGGTCGGAGATATAGCGATGCGAGAGTGTCGCCGCCGCGACGATGGCGGGATCGGTGATTTCCACGCCATGATGGACTTCGTAACGTTCTTTCAGCCCGCGCAAGATGGCGATGGTGTCCTCGACGCTGGGTTCGTTGACCATGACCTTCTGAAAGCGTCGTTCCAGTGCCGCGTCTTTTTCGATGTACTTGCGATACTCGTCGAGCGTGGTCGCACCCACGCAATGCAACTCACCGCGCGCCAACGCCGGCTTCAACATGTTGCCGGCGTCCATCGCGCCCTCGGCCTTGCCGGCGCCGACCATCGTGTGCAGCTCGTCGATGAACAAAATGACCTGGCCTTCCTGCTTGGACAGGTCGTTCAGGACGGCCTTGAGGCGCTCTTCGAATTCGCCGCGAAATTTAGCGCCGGCGATCAACGAACCCATGTCCAGCGCCAGGATCCGCTTGTTTTTCAGGCCTTCGGGAACCTCGCCGTTGACGATGCGTTGCGCGAGACCCTCGACGATTGCGGTCTTGCCGACGCCGGGTTCGCCGATCAGCACCGGATTGTTCTTGGTGCGCCGCTGCAGCACCTGGATGGTGCGACGGATTTCGTCATCGCGACCGATCACCGGATCCAGCTTGCCCTGGCTCGCGCGCTCGGTGAGATCGATGCTGTATTTTTCCAGCGCCTGACGATTCTCTTCGGCGCCGGCCTCCTCGACCTTGGCACCGCCGCGCATTTCCTCGATGGCTTTTTCCAGCGCCGCTTTGGTCAGGCCGGCGTCCTTGAGCGCGCGACCGAGTTCGCCGCGATCCTCCAGCGCCGCCAGCAGAAACAGTTCGCTCGACAGGAATTGATCGCCGCGCTTTTGCGCCAGCTTGTCGGTGACGTTGAACAACTTGGCGAGTTCGTTGCCGAGCGAGACATCGCCGCCGCTGCCTTCGACCTTGGGCACACGATCCAGTGCCGCCGACATATCCGAGCGCAGTTTCGGGATGCGGGCGCCGGCCTTGTCCAGAAGCGCGCGGGCACTGCCGCCCTGCTGGTTCAGGAGGGCGCTCATCAGGTGCAAAGGCTCGATGAACTGGTGGTCGCGACCCACGGCCAGCGACTGCGCATCTGCCAGCGCCGATTGAAACTTTGTCGTCAGCTTATCCATCCGCATGCGTCACCTGTCGTTCAATGGAACGTCGATCTGCCGACGGAAATGGGGTCAAAAACGGGTCAATTCAACTGCCCGGGACCTCAATTTGCATGACTGTGGGTAAAGGCAATGAGAGCTATTCCGGCGGCGATGAAACCGACCTGGGCAAACCCGGTGCGCGCGTCGGTGCGCTCATGCAGTCCGGGAATGAGGTCGGACATGGCCACATACAACAGGCTGGCCACCGCCAGCGCCAGTGCATAGGGCAGGAAGCCCTGCGATTGTCCCAGAGCGAAATACGCCAACCAACCCCCAGCCACCGAGGCGAGGCTGGAGAGCAGGTTCAGCCCCAGCGCCTTGAATCGCGAAAAGCCACCGCGCAGAAAAATCGCGAAATCGCCCACTTCCTGCGGTATCTCGTGCGCGATTACGGCAATGGCGCTGGCGACACCCAGGTGCTCATTGGCAAGAAACGCCGCGCCGATCACAAGGCCGTCGACGAAATTGTGCAGGCTGTCGCCGATCAGAACGAGATACGCGGATGACTTGGCGCGTGAACTGATCAGTGGCGAGTGCTCGCCGCAATCATGCCCATGGTCATGGTTGTGACGCCACAGCACCAGCTTTTCCAGGATGAAGAACAGCAGGATGCCCGCAACCAGCGCCGCGCCGAGTTCGTGCACGCGCGGGCCGGAGTATTCGATGGCATGCGGCAGCAATGCCAGCAGCGACGCGCCGAGCAGCGCACCGGTGGCGAAACTGATCATGTGCGGCAGGATGCGCGCGCGCACCGCATCAGGCAGCACCATGAAACAGGACGCCGCCAATACGGACAACACGCCGCCGAGCGTGGTGAAGGCGGTGATCAAAGCCAGTGTCGACATGGGCGCAGACTCTACCATCGGCGCGCGCTCAGATTTTCCAAATCAGCGTCGCCTGACGGCCGCTGCGGCCATCGCGCCGGTGCGAGAAAAAGCGCTGCGGTTGTGAATGAGTGCAGTCGTCGACGCTGAAGATACCGCCCACGCCCAGGGCCGCCAGACGCAGGCGCGCGAGCATGCTCAGATTTGCCATATGACGCGTACCGGTTGCGGCGGTGAAGCCCGCCGCCGCCGCCGGGTCGTGGCGCACGAAGATCTCCCGAACCTCCGGGCCCACCTCGAATCGCTGCGGTCCAATTGCCGGTCCCAGCCAAGCCAGCAACCGTGAGGGTTCCACCTGCATGGCAGCGACGGTCGCCTCCAATACACCACCGGCGAGTCCCCGCCAGCCCGCGTGTGCCGCGGCAACGCACTCGCCCGCCGTGTCGGTGAACAACACCGGCAGGCAATCGGCGGTGAGGATGGCGCAGAGGATCCCGCGTCGTCGGGTGATGGCCGCGTCAGCGGTTGTATCGACAATCGGCCCGTCCAGGTCGGCGACGTGCGTGCCGTGCACCTGGGTCAGCCAGTGGGGTTCAGCGGGGAGCGCCAGTGCCGCGCGCAACCGGCTCCGGTTTTCCTGCACGCGTGCCGGATCGTCGCCGACGTGATCGCCCAGATTCAACGACTCATAAACGCCGACGCTGACGCCGCCGGTGCGAAGCGTGGACAGCGCGCGGATGCGGTGCGGTGCGGGCCACTGCGGGGCGATGACCTCCATGCTCAAGCCGTTTTCCCGTGCAATTGCAGATCGTCGCGCAGGGCCTGGATGAGCGCCTGCAGATCCGCCGGCAGTGGGCTGGAGAAGCTCCTGCGTTTGCCGGTGCGCGGATGATCAAATGCCAACGTGGCGGCATGCAAGGCCTGGCGCTTGAAGCCACGCAGCGCGGCGGTCAATTCCACGCCGGCACCGCGCGGCATGCCCAGCCGCCCGCCGTAGACCGGGTCGCCGACAATGGGATAGCCCAGATGCGACAGGTGGAGGCGGATTTGGTGCGTGCGTCCGGTTTCCAGTTGTACGCGCGTCAGTGTGTGCGAGCGATACCGCTCGAGCACCCGGTAATGCGTGACGGCCTCGCGGCCATCCTCACGGATGGTCATGCGCACACGATCGCTGCGATGCCGCCCGATGGGCTTGTCGATGCTGCCGCCGCCGGTCATGACGCCGACGCATACCGCCTCGTACTCCCGCGACACGGACCGAGCCAGCAATTGCCGCGATAGCGCCGTGTGCGACTGTGGCGTCTTGGCGATGACCAGCAGCCCGCTGGTGTCCTTGTCCAGGCGATGGATGATTCCCGCGCGCGGAACGACCTCCAACGTGAGGTCATGTCCCAACAGCGCATTTTGCAAGGTATGCGCCGGATTGCCGGCGCCGGGGTGCACGACGAGGCCCACCGGCTTGTCGATGACCAGGCAATCGCGGTCTTCGAACACGACGTTAAGCGGGATGGCCTCGGCCTCCACCCGCCCGGGGGCAACTTGAGCGGGGACCCGAACCTGGATGCGATCGCCCGCATTGACGATGACGCTGGGCCGGCACGCCTGTGACCCTTTGAGCACCGCCCCGGCCTGGATCCATTGCTTGATCCGGCTGCGGGACTGCTCGGGCAACAGCCTTGCCAGCGCCGCATCCAGCCGGGTTCCTTCCATTTCCGGGGCAATCTCAAAGTCGATAGTTTGGAACTCGGAGCTCATTCTGGCACTCGAAGCTAGCCTTAAGGTCATCGGTAAAGGGTCGTCAGGTATACTGCCGCGCCACCGCGGGCCGTCATTGTAAGGAATCGACTGTGAGACTGTGTAACCTCGAGCGTGCGAGCCGCATTGTGCTGGTCAGTGTATTCGCTGTCGTGCTCACAGTGGGGTGCCGCTCACACCGCGGTGACGATGAGGCCAAGTCGGGCCCCGAGGTGCTGTACAAGCGCGCGCACGAAGCGCTGGACAATCAAAGCTTCGATCAGGCAATCAAGATTCTGGAAGCCCTGCAGTCACGATTTCCGTTCAGCGATTCGGCGCGCCAGGCGCGCCTGGACCTGATCTACGCCTATTACAAGACGCGCGCCACCGAGCAGGCCGTGGACGCCGCCGACACCTTCGTGCGCGAAAACCCGGCGAACCCGCGGGTCGATTATGCGCTGTACATGAAAGGTCTGGTGTATTTCGAACGCCAGCCGAATTTCATCGAACGCTATTTCAATGTCGACCTGTCGGAACGGGCGCCCGTGGATTCCCTGAAGTCCTTCGAAGCGTTCTCAGCATTGATCAAGCGTTTCCCGCGCAGCGAATACGTCGTCGATGCGCGCCAGCGCATGATCTACCTGCGCAACCGCCTGGCCGGCTATGAACTGCGTGTCGCGCAGTACTACATGCGACGTGGCGCCTACGTGGGGGCGATCAATCGCGCCAAGTACGCTGTCGAGAACTACGACGGCGCACCCGCCATTCAGCCGGCCCTGGCCGTGCTGGTCGACGCATACCGCGCGCTCAAGATGGACGATCTTGCGGCTAGCGCTGAGCGTGTTTACAAAGAGAACTACCCCACGGACGTTAAGAAGCTTTCCAAGAAGAAGCATTGGTGGTCGTTCTTCTGATTACTCTTGATGTTGCGGTTGTCGGAGCTTCAGGTGGGGAGTGGGCTGTCGGCACGGTGCAGTACGAAGAAGGCACGCAACGATCGAACCCTAACGCGTCTTGTATCCGCTAGTGATCGGATAACGCCAGTCGCGACCGAATGCACGCCCAGAGACGCGTACGCCCGGAGGTGCTTGTCTGCGTTTGTACTCGTTGCGTTTGACCATGTCCAAGACGCGGCCGACGACGGCGCGATCGAAGCCGCGCGCGCAGATCTGATCCACCGAGAGATCTTCCTCGATGAAGGCTTCGAGGATCGGGTCCATGACCTCGTACGGCGGCAGGCTGTCGGTGTCCTTCTGATCGTGACGCAACTCGGCCGAGGGCGGCCGGTCGATGACGCGCTCCGGTATGACGGAGTGCTTGGCGTTGCGCCATCGCGCCAGTCGATACACCAGCATCTTGCTGCAATCCTTGATGGGCGCGAAGCCGCCGGCCATGTCGCCGTAAAGCGTGGCGAATCCGACCGCCATCTCGCTCTTGTTGCCCGTGGTGAGGAGCATCTTGCCGGTCTTGTTGGAGATGCCCATGAGCAGCAGGCCGCGGCAGCGCGCCTGGATATTTTCCTCGGCGGTGTCGGGCTTGGTCCCGGAAAATTCGTCCTTGAGCGCCTTCAGCACCGACTCGAACATGTCTTCGATCGAAATCTCGCTGTGCTTCACGCCCAGCAGCTTGGCCTGCAGTGCCGCGTCGTCCTTGCTCATTTGCGAGGTGTAACGCGACGGCATCGCGACCGAATGCACGCGCTTCTTGCCCAAGGCATCGACCGCGATGCACAGCGTCAGCGCGGAGTCGATGCCGCCTGACAGGCCCATGACCACGCCGGGGAATTGATGCTTGTCGACATAGTCGCGCGTGCCCTGCACCAGCGCGCTGTAGACGCTTTCTTCTTCGCCTTGAATCGCCACCACCTTGCCAGGGACGGTGCGCAGGCCGCCCGGGAGATTGCCGGTGTCGAGCTGAAACTGGATCGGGTACAAGCCTTCTTCGAACGCCGGGGCGCGCGTGGTCACGGCGCCGGTGGAGTCCATGACGAAGGAGTTTCCATCGAAGACGAGTTCGTCCTGGCCGCCGACCAGATTGACGAAAGCCACCGGCAATCGCACTTCGCGCACGCGTTCGCGCACTACATTGATCTCGCGCTGGGTCTGTTTGTTGACCTCGTAAGGCGATGCATTGATGACGGTCAGGAGCTGTGCGCCTGCGGCGCGTGCCTGGCTGGCGGGCTCTTTTTCCCACACGTCCTCACACACCAGCACGCCCACCTTGATGCCTTCGATGTCGACCACCGTCGGCTCGCTGCCCGGCGTGAAATAGCGCTTCTCGTCGAACACACGATAGTTGGGCAGGAATGCCTTGCGGTGATTGGCGAGAAGCTCGCCGTCGCGGATGACAGCAGCGGCGTTGTAGATGATGGTGCCGACATACTCGGGATAGCCGACGATCACCGTGATGCCGCGCACCTCGCGCTTCAAGCGATCCAGCGAACGCGCCACTTGCAGTCGCATACCGGCATGAAACAACAAGTCCTCGGGCGGATAGCCGCACACGGCTAGCTCCGGGAACAGGATGAAGTCCGCCTTATGGCGCGAGCGCGCCTTGTCGGCGGCCTCGATGATGCGCGTGGTGTTGCCGTCCACGTCGCCCACGCCCAGGTTGAGCTGCGCCATCACGCCACACAGCTCTTTTATTGCGGCCAAGAGATGCTCCTATTTGGGTCGGCGCGCCACGCCGCGCGCGGGCTTCTTGGCGGCGCGCTTGACGGTGGGTTTCGCTTTGGTCTTTGCCTTAGTAGGCGAATTTGCCTTCGTGGGCGACTTCGCCTTGGTTGCGACCTTCGATTTGGGAATCGCCTTAGCCTTGGCTTTTGCCTTGGCCTTGGCGACAGTCTTCGGCGCAGCCTTGCCGGCCTTCCCCTTCAAGCGCTTGGCAATTGCCGAGCCCAGCTCCGCCGGCGAACGCACCGTGGTGATGCCCGCCGCTTCCAGCGCTTCGAACTTCGCCGCTGCCGTGCCCTTGCCGCCCGCCACGATGGCGCCGGCGTGGCCCATGCGCTTGCCCTCCGGCGCCGCAACGCCGGCGATGTAAGCAACCACCGGTTTGCTGACATTTTTGCGGATGAACTCCGCGGCCGCCTCTTCATCGGTGCCGCCGATCTCACCGACCATGACGATGCCTTCGGTCTGCGGATCGCCTTCGAACAATTCCAGCACATCGATGAAATTCATGCCGCGCACCGGGTCGCCGCCGATGCCGACGCAGGTGCTTTGGCCGAGGCCCTGATTGGTGGTCTGAAAGACCGCCTCATAGGTCAACGTACCCGAGCGCGAGACGATGCCGATGCGGCCTTTCTTGTGGATGAAGCCCGGCATGATGCCGATCTTGCATTCGCCCGGCGTGATGATGCCGGGGCAGTTCGGACCGATCAGCCGTGTCTTGTAGCTGGCCAGCGTGGTCTTGACCCGCACCATGTCATTGACCGGAATACCCTCGGTGATGCACACGATGAGTTCGACACCGGCGTCGGCGGCCTCGAGAATCGCGTCGGCAGCGAACGGCGCCGGTACGTAGATCATGCTGACGGTGGCGCCCGTTTTGGCCACTGCGTCCCGGGCGGTGTCGAACACGGGCAATCCCAGATGTTTCTGCCCGCCACGGCCCGGCGTGACGCCGCCGACAACCTCGCTGCCGTAGGCAATGCATTGCTCGGAGTGGAATGTGCCCTGCTTTCCCGTGAAACCCTGGCAGATAATTTTCGTGTTCTTGTTGACCAGAATGCTCATCGACGGACTCCTGCGAGGCAAACGGCTTTGATTGCTGCATCAGTCAGATCGCTTGCCGCGGTAATGGCTAACTTGCTGCCCTTGAGTAGTTCACGCGCCGCCGGCGCATTGGTGCCCTCGAGACGCACGATCACCGGAATATTGACGCCGACTTCTTTGACGGCGGCGATGATGCCCTCGGCAATCATGTCGCAACGCACGATGCCGCCGAAGATGTTGATCAGAATGGCGGTGACGTTAGGATTGGACAGGATGAGCTTGAAGGCCGCGGAAACGCGCTCCTTGGTGGCGCCACCGCCCACGTCCAGAAAATTTGCCGGCTTGCCGCCGTGCAATTGAATCAGGTCCATCGTCGCCATGGCGAGTCCCGCGCCGTTGACCATGCAGGCGATGTTGCCGTCGAGGGACACATAGTTCAGCTCGTGTTCGGCAGCCTTGCGCTCCATCATATCTTCCTGCGATGCGTCGCGCATCGCGGCCAGATCCTTGTGCCGGAACAGCGCGTTGTCCTCGATGTTGATCTTCGCATCGAGTGCGATCAGATTGCCTTCACCCGTCACGATCAACGGATTCACCTCGACGAGGCTGGCGTCCTGTTCCAGGTACAACTTGTACAGCGCGTGCGCAATCCGTCCGAACTGCGCGATCTGATCGCCGCTCAACCCCAGACCGAATGCCAGCTGCCGGCACTGGAAATCCTGCAACCCGGCAGTCGGGTGAATGTTGACGCGGATGATTTTTTCAGGCGAGTGCTCGGCGACCTCTTCGATGTCCATACCACCGGCCGCCGAGGCGACGAAGGCGATCCGTCCCGCTTCGCGGTTCAACACCAGACTCAAGTAAATTTCGCGGGCGATCTTCGATCCGGTTTCCACGTATACCTGATGGACGGGCAGTCCTTCGGGTCCGGTTTGATGCGTCACCAGAATGGTGCCGAGCATGCCGGCTGCATTGCTGCGCACCGCATCCAGATCCTTGGCCAGTTTGACGCCGCCGGCCTTGCCGCGTCCGCCGGCGTGCACCTGGGCCTTGACCACCCATAACGACCCGCCAAGTTCTCGAGCCGCCGCCACGGCACCTTCCGCCGACGAGGCAACCTTGCCGGTCGGGACCGGGATTGCGTACTGGGCAAATAGTTGCTTGGACTGGTATTCGTGCAAATTCATGAAAGGTCCTTGAGTGCTGATTGATCGCGTAAGGCGCGATATTCTGAATTAAGCTCTCAGGTTGCGCAAAGCCACTGATGAGGTGCCTGTTTGATCCCCACTGACGACGCCGGACAACCGATCTCTCCCGCACTGACTTGGCGCGTCCTGGGCGTGCTCAACTTATACCGCGTGTTGGTCCCTTTCGTCCTCATCGGCGTGTACTACCTAGGGGGGTCCCGCACCATCGGCGTGGAATCGCCGAGCGCATTCTTCAGCGCGGCCGGCATTTACATGGTGTTTGGCTTCGTCTGCATCCTGGTGGTGAAGCGCCGCGTCGGCTCGGCGTATGTACAGTCCATTTTGCAAGGCACGCTGGACATCCTGCTACTGATGCTGATTCTGCACGCCTGTGGCGGCGTCGCCAGCGGCTTCGGGCTGCTGTTGCTGGTGCCGGTCGGTGCCATTGCGCTGCTGATTCCACCCCGATTCGCACTGTTCATGGCGGCCGTGACCGTGTTGGTGGTGCTGATGCACACCATCTGGCTGCAATTGAATGGTCGTACGGACATTTCCACCTATGCCACGGCCGGCCTGCTCGGCGCGGTTTTGTTGATCGTGGCCGGCACCGCCAGCGTGCTCGCGACCCGGATGCGCGAGAGCGAAGCGCTGGTACGTCAAAAGGACGTCGACCTTGCCAATCTGGCGGAGCTGTCGCAATACATCGTCCAACACCTGCGCGAAAGCCTGCTGGTGGTGGATGGGGATGACCAGGTGCGGCTCATCAACGAATCAGCCGCTCAGATCCTCGGCGCAGACAAGGCCAATCCCGGCGCCTTGTTGGGCGAGGTATCGCCGCGTTTGCTGTATTCGCTGACCACTTGGCGACAAAGCGATGCCAGCGACGCCGCGCCGGGCAGCTTCGTCGCCGCCGACGGCGCGCGGGTGATTCAGCCACATTTTGCAAGGTTGGGACAGAATGCGCCCGGCCCCACGCTAATCTTTCTGGAAGACACCAGCCTGATGGCGGAGCGAGTCCAGCAGAGCAAACTCGCCGCATTGGGCAGGCTGTCGGCCAGCATTGCGCACGAGATCCGCAATCCCGTCGGCGCGATGAGCCACGCCGGGCAACTATTGGCGGAGAGCCCGCAAATAGGTCCCGACGAACGCCGCCTCACCGACATCATCCGCAACAACTCCGAACGCGTCAGCACCATCATCAACAATGTGCTGCAACTGTCGCGGCGCGAGGCGACGCGCTTCGAGCGATTGTCGCTGGAGGATTGGCTGGAGGATTTCATCGAAGAATTCTCCGAGACCATGCAGGTGCCGATGACCCGGCTGGGCGTGCGGGTCGATGCTCGCAATCTCGAGGTGCGCATCGATCCCAGTCATCTGCATCAGGTGGTCTGGAATCTGTGTGACAACGCGCTCAAACACGCGCCCGGCACGAACGAGGTGGCGGTGGAGATTCGGGTCGGGCGGCTGGTTCCGAGTGGACGACCCTACCTGGAAGTCAGCGATCGTGGGCCGGGCATCGATCCGCAATTCGTCGAGCGCATCTTCGAACCGTTTTTCACGGGCGGCAAAGGCGGCACGGGACTGGGATTGTTCATCGCCCGCGAACTATGCCAGTTGAATCGCGCCGTGCTGCTGTATGCGGCGCGCATCGGCGGCGGCAGCACGTTTCGCATCGTGTTCAGCGATCCGCAACGCTGGGAGGAGTAGGACCTGGCCGCATCGGGTTAGAATCGCGCACCTATGAGTCAATCCTCCATCCTGATAGTCGACGACGAACCGGATCTGTGCGAACTGCTGTCCATCACGCTGCGGCGCATGGACCTGAATCCGAAAACAGCAGGCGACATCGCCACCGCCCAGCGCATGTTGAAAGCCGATCGATTCGACCTGTGTCTGACGGACATGCGGCTCCCCGATGGCAATGGCCTGGACCTGGTGCAGTGGATACAGCAGCACGTGCCGAATCTGCCCGTCGCGGTCATCACCGCGCATGGCAATGTGGAGACCGCCGTGCGCGCGCTGAAGTTCGGCGCCTTCGACTTTGTCTCCAAGCCGCTCGACCTGGGCGGACTACGCAAGCTGGTGGCGGCAGCGTTGAAGCTCGCCAGCGACAGCGATGGCGACACTACGGTC
Organism: Pseudomonadota bacterium; assembly: GCA_031394735.1. Taxonomy (GTDB): domain Bacteria; phylum Pseudomonadota; class Gammaproteobacteria; order Steroidobacterales; family Steroidobacteraceae; genus TMP-86. Next base: position 27,646 of record JANMXI010000197.1, read on the forward strand.
TTCGGCCCGCGTTTGCTGGGCGCATCGGCGACGATGCAGAGCCTGCGCGAAATGATCGCCCGCGTCGCGCGCAGTCAGGCGCCGGTGCACATCTCGGGTGAGTCCGGCACGGGCAAGGAACTCGTCGCCAAGCTGATTCACGAGACCGGGCCGCGCCGCGAAGGGCCGTTCGTGCCGGTGAACTGCGGCGCCATTCCCAACGAATTGATGGAAAGCGAACTGTTCGGCCACAAGCGCGGCAGTTTTACTGGCGCCGTCGCCGACAAGCTGGGACTGATCCCTTCCGCCGAAGGCGGCACCTTGTTTCTGGACGAAGTGGCCGACCTGCCGCTGCACATGCAGGTCAAGTTGCTGCGGGTGATCCAGGAGAAGGCCGTCCGGCCCGTGGGCGAGCAGCGCGAGACGAACGTCGACGTTCGCCTGCTGTCCGCCACGCATAAGAATCTGTCGCAGCTCGTGGCCGAGGGCAAATTTCGCGAGGACCTGTTCTATCGCATCAATGTTATCGAACTGCGGGTTCCCGCGCTGCGCGAGCGGCTCGAGGACGTGCAAGAACTGGCCGATGCGATCCTGCGCCGACTGGGGCGGCGCATGAAGATCGAGACGCCGACGCTCGCCGCCGACGCCCTCACCTTGCTGCGCACGTACGCATTCCCCGGCAATGTGCGCGAATTGGAAAATATCCTGGAAAGGGCCACCACGCTGAGCACGGGTGGCGCCGTGCATGCGCAGGACATTCAATTGCGCGCCACACCGGGAACGGCTGCGGGCGCCGTTGCGGCGGGATCCCCGGCCGGCCTCGGCGATCATCTGGAAGACATCGAACGCGAGGCCATCCTCAAAGCGCTCGAGCAGACCCGCTACAACAAGACGGCAGCAGCGAAGGTGCTGGGCATGTCGTTCCGCGCGCTGCGCTATCGGATCAAGAAATTGGGGATTGAATAGGCCCTCGATGGCCGGCGGACCGCCGACAACCTTGAATTACCGAGAATTGTGCACGGTTCGACCGGACATATTCTGGTAGGTTGTCGCAAATGTTAAATGAGTCCCGCTGCCAAATTCCATCCGTAAGACCGATGGAAACCATAGATCGCGTTGTCGTTGCATACGTGACATTGCCGCTCGCCGTATTTCTGATCGGCTGGTTCAGGTTTTGGGTGGCGATTCCTCTTCTGGCATTGATGGCGTACAGCCTGACACCCCTGGCAACCGTACAAAGGTTCACGGCAGAAATCAGCCGGCATACAACGAAGCAAATTTGGCTGGCGCTTGCGGCGGGATTTGTTTGGACGCTGTTCGGCGGAACCGGACATTGGTTCTTCGCGAACTCTGACTGGCACATTCGAGATGCAGTCCTGCACGATCTGGTCGCATCTCCCTGGCCGGTAGGCTACGGAATATTCAACGAAATGGAGACACTCCTACGCGCTCCAGTCGCCTACTTTTTGCCCGCGGCGTTGATTGGAAAAGCGGTTGGATTACCGGCTGCGCATATCGCCATGGAGACTTGGACTGCGATCGGCGTCAGTCTATTCCTGATGCAGATTCTGTCTGAAGCACCATCGAAAATCACGGTTGCGTTGAAAATCTTTGCAATCGTCATATTGTTCAGCGGACTCGACATCGTCGGGCAACTGTTGCAAGGCGGCCCGAGGTTTCGAGCCGAGTGGAACATTACCAGTCACTTGGAATGGTGGGCACGGATTTATCAATATTCGTCGATGACCACTCAGTTGTTTTGGGTGCCCAATCATGCGATCGGCGCCTGGCTCACCGTAGGGTTGATTTCGAGGCATGAAGGAAGCACAGCGATCGATGCTTTGATTCCTTTGATGATCGTGGCTGCAATGCTATGGTCGCCTCTGTCGGCGTTGGGGCTGATCCCCATCGCGGCGTTCAAGGCAATCAGCAGCATGTTGCGCGAACACTCGTTCGCATTGTTGCATCCTCGCGTATGGCTCCCGTCGCTGATAGTTGGAATTGTCGTGATGGGATTTCTGGGACTTGACCCAGGGGGGATACCGCGCACGTGGACGCTAAATCAAACCGGCGAAGGGCCTGCAATGGGAATCGCCCGGCAAGCGCAATTTTTCCTGTTCGAGGCCGGTTTGATCGGTTTTTCGATTTTGTGGATTCGGCGTTCCACCTACACAATTCTGGCCCTGGTGATTCTAGCCATACTGCCGGTCGTTTCGTTCGGTGCAGCAAATGATTTCGCGATGCGGGCTTCGATACCCAGTCTGGCCGTCCTGTGCATTGCTGCTTGTCGTGCACTGTGCGTCGAATCGGGTCAAGCAGACGTGTCGACAAAAAAGATTACCCTTGTTTTCTTGCTGGCCATCGGCGCCATTACGCCGCTGCAGGAATTTGCGCGCGCAATGGTGGTGCCAGCCTGGGCCGCCAATTTGCAGGCGACGCTCGTTGGCGCAGATTGCGGCCGATTTCCCGCGCATTACGTGGCGCGAACACAGCATGAAGTGATACTGCTGCTGATGAAGCGGCCAAATCGTCTCACCATCGGCGATACAGGACCGGCCTCCTGCAAAAATCCTGCGGAAACCGCGCTGGAACGAGGAGATCAGAAATGATGGTCAGATCTGCGCGTGCTTTGCCGACGCGTCATCAGAGAGTGTCAGGCTGATGAAATTTCAAGGACCTCCCAAAATGGTTCGCTTCGTCCTGGTCGGAGTTCTGAACACTATTTTTGGCTACGCAACGTTCGCGACGTTGACCGCGATGGGCTGCTCTGAAGCGTGGGCGGTGCCCGGCGCCATGCTAGCCGGCGTCCTGTTCAATTTCGTAACTTACGGAAAAGTCGTCTACGAGTCACTCGATCAGCGCCGAATTCCGCGATTCGCAATGGCTTATCTGTTCGTCTATGGATGCGATATTGTTGGACTGCGTGTGCTAGAGCGCAGCGGTTTGGACGCATATCACGCGCAATTCATCTTGGCGCTTCCGCTCGCCGCGACCATGTATCTGCTCAACGATCGATGGGTGTTCCATGGCGTCTGAGTCGGATTCCGCGAAGCCGTTGGCAGACATCGCGCGTATTGCGCGACTGCGACTGCTGCAAATGCATTTCGAACGCCGCATTGGTCACTTGGGCGGCAACTTATCGGCAATCGATGCGATGCTGGCGCTGCACCACCGGGTGATGAGTCCGAACGACCAGTTCGTTCTCTCCAAAGGGCATTCTGCCGGCGCCCTCTACATCACGCTGTGGTCATTGGGCTTGCTAAATGACGAGGATCTTTCTTCGTTTCATGCCGATGGCACATTGCTCGCCGGTCACCCGGTGCCAGGTTGGACCGATCGAATTCCGCTGGCCACAGGCAGCCTGGGTCATGGGCTTCCTGTCGCGGTAGGAATGGCGCTTGCGCGACACCTGAACAATCAGGCTGGGCACATCTATTGCCTGACCTCGGACGGTGAATGGCAGGAAGGATCGATGTGGGAGGCATTGATCTTCCTGGCGCATCGCAAACTTTCCAATATTACCGTGCTGATAGATCTCAACGGATTACAGGGTTTCGGCTCTACAAAAGCCGTTGCGTCAATGGATGACCTGGGCCGCAAGCTCAAGGGCTTTGGGATGCCCGTGATAGACATTAATGGACATGATCACTCGGCAATTGTCGACACCGTCCGCGCGAATCCCGGATCTTTGATCGTCCTTCGCACCGTCAAAGGCAAAGGCGTGTCGTTCATGGAAAATCGAATGGAATGGCATTACCTGCCACTGAACGCTGAGCAATATTCGATCGCACTGGGCGAGCTACGCAGTCTGCCGGAGTTGACGTGAGAAACGCATTTTGCAGTGCGATGGTGGCGCTCGCCGAACGCGAACCCTACTTTTTCCTCACGGGAGACTTGGGTTTCATGGCGCTCGAGCCGTTGCAAGAGGCGCTGCGCGAGCGCTTTATAAATGCGGGAGTTGCTGAGCAAAACATGGTGTCGGTCGCGGCCGGCATGGCACGCTCAGGCGGCAAGGTCTGGGTCTACAGCATCGCGCCATTCTGCTATGCGCGCCCGTTTGAACAAATTCGCAATGATGTATGTTTGAACCAACTGCCGGTGCGACTCGTCGGTAATGGCGGCGGTTACGCTTACGGCCCGATGGGCGCGACACATCACGCATTGGAGGACTATGGGGTCTTGCTCACTCTACCGGGACTTCGCGCCTACATTCCTGCATTCGACGCAGATCTGAACCCGATGATACATCGGCTTGCCAGTCGCGACGAGCCGTCCTATCTCCGACTTGGGAGGTCAGAGCTCGAAATTGAGGCAGAGTTGCCCGGCTATTCGCCATGGCGAAATTTGCAGGTCGGGGATGCCGGCATCGCGCTCGCGGTTGGTCCGCTCGCCGGCGCGATTTGGAAGGCGACGCGCGATCGGAGCCGTGCCGACCGCCCCTCGATTTGGGTGATTAGCGAACTGGGAGGTTCGCCCCAAGAACAGCCGCCACAGCAACTTCTGTCCACCATTTCCAAGTCTTCGGTTCTCTGCATCGTGGAGGAACACGTTGCCCAGGGTGGCTTCGGCCAGCAGTTTGTCCACACCATGGCAGCGCTTGGCCTGCGTATTCCCCCCTTGATTCACGCGCATGCCCAGGGCTACCCATCAGGCCGCTATGGCTCTCAAAACTGGCATCGCCAGGAATGTGGACTGGACATACCATCGATTCTCTCAAGACTTGATGCAACGACGGCGGCGCGAGGATAGGTATGCGATCTACCGACTCCCTTGTTCGGGAACTGCACGGGCCGATTCTCATCCTCGGTGCCAGCGGCTTTGTGGGCGCGACATTGATGAACACGCTGTCGACGATGCGAAACGACGTCTTCGGTACCGCCTCGCGCGATCCTGCCTGGCGACTGGCGGATTATGATGATGAACATGTCGTCATCGTTGACCTTCTCGCCCGTGGAAACATAAAAGCGCTGCTCGACCGCGTTCGGCCTGCGACGGTTTTCGATTGCATTGCGTACGGAGCGTACTCATTTGAGCAGGATGCAGACCGTATGTACCAGACAAACGTGCTTCTGAAACAAGAATTGATCGAGCAACTGATTCAACGAGACATTCAGTGTTATATACACGCTGGAAGCTCGTCGGAGTACGGCGCTCATTCGGCGGCACCCGACGAATCGTCCGCGCCCACGCCCAATAGCCACTACGCCGTGACCAAGAACGCCGCTGCGAGCCTGGTCTATTTTTCCGGACGCCATCGAGGACTCCGCTGCGCCAACCTTCGTCTGTATTCAGTGTACGGACCAACGGAAGACCGCTCCAGACTCATTCCAACTTTGGTTGCCAGTGCAGCGCAGGGTCGACTTCCCCCTTTTGTCGAACCTGAAACCACACGCGACTTCGTCTTTGCCAACGACGTAACTCGCGCCTTTCTATGCGCGGCGGTCAATTTGCGCCCGGAAAACTATGGGGAATCATTTAATATCGGGACCGGACGCAAGACAACCATTCGTGAGCTTGCGTATCTTGCAAAGTCTCAATTCAACATTGACGCCGAACCACAGTTCTCCACCATGCCGGGACGCACTTGGGACGTCAGCAACTGGTACGCAAATCCCGCGCGAGCGAACGATATTCTCGATTGGCACGCGGAAGTACCTCTCGAAACCGGGTTGCAACTCACTGCCGATTGGTATTCAAGTCTCAACGATGTAGCGACATACGAACGCGCGTCCAAGAAACGTGAGTTGGACCGCATCTACAGCATCTCCGCAATTATTGCCTGTTACAAAGATGCGCAGGCAATCCCGATCATGGCGGAGCGTCTCGAACGGATGTTCACGAAGCTGGGCAGCGACTATGAGATCATCTTCGTCAACGATGGAAGTCCGGATGATTCAGAGGAAATTATCCGCGGCATAAGCGCAGTCAACCCCCATGTGGTCGGCATCTCGCATTCGCGCAATTTCGGATCACAAGCTGCATTTCGCAGTGGTATGCAACTGGCCACCAAGAACGCCGTTGTGCTGATGGACGGGGATATGCAGGACCCGCCAGAATTAATTTCAGATTTCGCGGCGAAATGGCGCGAAGGCTTTGACGTCGTCTACGGAGTCAGAACCCAGCGGGAGGCGGCTTGGTACATGCAGATCGCCTACAAGGCCTTTTATCGAATTTTCGACTATTTTTCCCTGGTTCCCATCCCGCACGACGCCGGGGATTTCTCACTGATGGATCGCCGTGTCGTCCACTGGCTGCTTGCATGCAAAGAAAGGGATTTGTTTCTTCGGGGCCTGCGCGCCTATGTCGGCTTTCGTCAAACCGGTGTTTCGTATCTCAGACCCGAACGGATGTTCGGAAAATCAACCAACAGCATGATGAAAAATTTTGGCTGGGCAAAAAAGGGTATCTTGTCATTCAGCCGCACGCCACTGGACATTCTTACCTTCAGCGGTGTGTCACTGTTGCTCGTCTCGGCATTTTTGGGAACGCTACAGCTGGTGGCGCGGCTTTTTTTCCCCGAACTTGCTCCTCGCGGCATCACGACGATCGTCTTGTTGATCATGTTCTTTGGGTCCTTCACGATCTTTGCAATAAGCCTTGTGGGGGAGTACATCGCAAAGATCTTCGAGGAGGTGAAAGCACGACCTATCTACATCCGCCGTCACCTGATCCGCGCCGGCGAAATCCGCAAGGCCGGCGGCGATGTTTGACGTTTCCTTGCCGCGCGAGGATCTGAGCCGGCGCCGGAGCGAATTGTTTCGTCCGCCACGGCACGAGCGCGCAAACTCATTTGCGGCTCGTCGAAGAGCCACTATTCGACGCCTTGCAGATTTGCAATTTGGCTCCATATGGCGAGACCTTGCAGCCTTACTTCCAAAGGTTCGCGGCACCCTTGTTGATGTGGGAAGCGGAGCGCAACCGTTTCGCGAGTTGCTGGATGTCTCGGTGCAATATATCGCCGTGGATATTGTCGACTCGGAACCGCAATTCGGATATCGAACGCATGGGACGCGTTACTATCAGGGTTCACGCCTTCCCGTCGCGGACGCCGAAGCCCAGGCAGTGCTGTGCACGGAGACGATCGAACATGTCCTGGAAACCAAACCGTTTCTCGACGAACTGTTTCGCATTCTTGCGAATGATGGGCAACTCATCCTCACCGTACCATTCGCAGCGCGGTGGCATTTTGTGCCGAACGATTTCTGGCGATTCACACCATCCGGGTTGCTTCACCTATTGGAGACAGCCGGCTTTCGCGACGTGCGAATTTATGCTCGCGGGGGCGCGCTGGCGGTGGCTTCCTACAAGGTTCTAAGCTGTGTTTTGTTGCTTCTTTCAGGACATGGATCCAGTCAGATCAAGTCGCTGCCATCGCGACTCCTAGGGATCTGTCTCCTGCCAATCGCACTTCTGGCGGCGGTGATCGGAAACATTGCTCTGCGGTTCCCCACGGCAATCGAAGATACTTTGGGCTATACGGTGTTGGCGGGCAAGTCGCGCATCCCTGAAGTAGATCAAAGCGCAACATGTTAGGGAACTTGGAGCGTCGACCGTGCCCGTTGTGCGGAAGTTCCGACGATTCGCATGAGCTATTCGCCGAGCGGATCGATTCCGGAGATTTTAATTCCATGTCTTATGCGTCTCGCAAAGAGCCGGAGCATATGAATCTGCGCCTGGTGGTGTGCCCAGAGTGCGATTTGCTTTACGCACCTCGCGTGCCGCCGAATGTCTTTCTAAGCGGCGCCTACGAAACTGCGGGATACGATAGTGACGAGGAAGCTCAATATGCTGCTGACAGCTACGCCGACGCAGTACGCAGACATTTGAGTCGCCTGCCCGACCTGTCGAGCGCGCTGGAAATCGGCTCCGGCAACGGAGCGCTACTACGGCGCCTCATGTCACTTGGCTTCGAATCGGTGACCGGCATCGAGCCCTCGCGCGAGGCGGCCCGAAAGGCGCCTGTCGAGATTCAAAAGTTGACCCGGGTGGAGAGCTTCGATTCATCGACCCTGCCAAAAGGTCAATTCAGCTTGATCATCGCAAATCAAACGCTCGAGCATATTGGAGATCCGTACGGATTTCTAAAGGCCTCCCGCGTCCTCTTGAAGCGCGGGGGCGTGATCATGATTGTTTCTCACAACTATCGACACTGGTTGATGCGCTTGCTCGGATCAAGTGCACCAATCGTCGATGTGGAGCATTTACAGATTTTTTCACCGGCAAGTCTTGAACTCGGATTGCGGCAAGCTGGATTCACTGAGACGAAGCTGACCCCGTTCACCAACAACTATCCTTTGCATTACTGGTTTCGACTGCTGCCGGCGCCGAGGCGACTGAAACCTCTTGTCCGGACTTGGCTGAGGACCGGCGCGGGCGCCAAACTCGGCGCAACCCCGCTTCGCGCAAGCGTCGGGAACATGATGGCATGGGCCACTTCACCCTGACACGAGCAGATGCGCAACGGATCACGCCAACAGAGGGCTGCAATTAGGACAATACGCGGGATTTTGCCGCTCCCAAAGCGATCAATAGGGTATCGAATTCAATGGTAATGGGTGAATCTGAACAGATTGTCGAGCGCCGCGTCGTGCCGGCAGCGGACAATTTAATGCTGCGGACATATCTTCGCATGAGCGCTTATCTGCTCATGCTTGTGGTGTTCTGGGGACTCGCTCATCGCTATATCGAACTGGGGTTTGATGCCCAGCTGTATGCGTTCCAGGCCATTGCGAAGCTTTACCCCGGGCTCGCCAACGATCTGTTCCTTCAAAATGCGTCGCAAGACAAATTCTCGGTCTTTTCCAGCATATTTGCGCAATTCATAGCCGCATTTGGTTTGCCTCGGGCCGCACTCGGTCTGTCCATCCTGTTCACGGTGGGTTTCTACCTTGCGGCTTTGGACATCGCACGAACACTATTCGACCGTGACAAGGCATGGCTTGCCGCAGGCATCGCTGCGGTGATCGTGGGCAACTACGGGGCCTACGCAGTGTTCCATTATTCGGAGGACTTTCTTACCGCAAGATCCGCGGCGGAGTTTCTGGTAGTGACAGCCATCGCGTGCCATCTTCGGGGGGCGCCGAAATTTGCGATATTGCCGGCCATAACGGCCCTGGCAGTCCATCCGATCATGGCATTTCCCGGGTTCCTGACGCTGGCATACCTTTGGCTTTCGCCAAGGAAGGGACTCGGAGCCGCGCTGTTTGGCATTGCGGCATGTCTGTCACTGGCGGTCCTGGCACGCTATATACCGGCGGCGGCGCGGGCAGCAGGCGTTATGGATGGAGACTGGCTTTATATCGTGCAGGAGCGATCACAGTTCCTGTTTCCAAATCTATGGACCTTCGCCGATTGGGAACTGAATTTTCGTCCGTTTGTTTGCCTGACTTTCATTGCGCTGGCTCTGCCGGATAGGCGTATACAGCGGCTTTGCACAGCGTTCGTCTTGGTCGGGGTGCTTGGACTCGCGACATCTCTGATTGCAGCTTTGGTGTGCCCGATTGCCATCTTCGTGCAGGCACAAACTTGGCGCTGGCTTTGGTTGCCGGCTCTGATGAGCGTCCTTTTGTTGCCACCAACCATTTTGAATATCTGGCGCTATCAACCCTGCGGGCTCATTTGCTCAACCCTGATGGCCCTGGCCTGGACATTTCCGGCACTGGACAGTCTGCTTTGCTCCAGTGGGGCACTTTTCCTGTGGATGATCCGGAATCGGCTGGGAACCCGCGAGCAGCGACTGTTGCAATGGCTGGCGATCGCGATCATTTTGATCATCGGCATCTGGGCCATCGGCAATCTTTGGACAATCGTGAAGGCCCCCTTCGATACGGGCAGAGACCCTTTGATACTGCAGACTGTAAAGAATTTCCTTGGACTGCAGGTCCCGATGGTTGCGCTTATCTGGCTGATTTGGGACCGCATCCGGCGCCTGAA
>JANMXI010000198.1:0-2010 GCA_031394735.1 Pseudomonadota bacterium
CCGTGTTGGTGAGATTGAAAGCCTCCGCACGAAACTGAATCCTACTGCCTTCCGTGACCTGAAATTGCTTGAATATCGAGAAGTCCAGGCTTCTGAAGTGATCTTCTCGAAGGATGCTGCCTCCCGAGTTGCCATAGGTGAAGTTCGCGGGCACACTGAAGGCCGTCTTATCGAACCAGTTGTCGAGTGTAGGCGAATCGAGTTTGCCGGAACCGATGCGATTGGGCCGCTGCCCGCCGATACCATTGTTGGCGATATCACGGGAGACTGTCGGCGTGAATGGGCGTCCGCTGCGCAGCACCAGAATGCCTTGCATCGTCCACCCGCCCAGCAGGCCGTCCACCGCGCGATGGCTATGGCTGAGGAACTGCTTGCCTTTGCCGAACGGCAGTTCCCACCCCGTACTCATGGCGAGGTTGTGCGGAATGTCGAAGCCGGCTAGTGCCCGCTCCCAACCCGTATTGCCGCCCACGGCCGGGGCATTGGCGAATCGCGTGGCCTTCGACCAGGTGTAGGAAACCAGATAGAAGAGGCCTTTGGCGTAGCGCTGCTCGAGCTTGGTCTGCATCGAGTGGTAGGTGGAGGAAGCGTCCTGCGTGAAGTAGTTGATGCCGCCATAGCGCGGATAAGGCCTGCGAGTCTGAATCGCGCCCGCACCCGCCGGCGGGTTATTCACGGCGTTGGTGGCGGCCAGAAACGACCCCTTATTGCCCACGTAATCCATTTCGAACACCGTCACTGAATTCAGTTGCCGTTGGACGCCGAGGTTCCAATGCTGGTCATACCCCTGGCGAGCCTGCGTTAAGGCCGCACCCAGGCTGGGTGCCGCGCTGAAACTCAAAGGCGTGCCGAGGAAGAAGTCGCCCAGTGTCCGCACGGGGATGGCCGCATCGTTGAACGCCGTCTCATCGAGCTTGAACGGCACCACGTTGTTGTTGACGCGATTGCCGCTCGACTCCACTTCATAGAAGATTCCATAGCCGCCTCGCAGCACAGTCTTTTCGCCGAACGGGCGCCAAGCCAAGCCAATGCGCGGAGCCCACTGGTTCTTGTCCGTCGCCGTGATAGAAAGGGGCAACCCGGCCTGGCTCGACGTCCGAATCTGATCGCCGAACAACGCGAAGGCGGTCGGAGCGGCGAAATTCGCTTTCAGGTCGAGTTGGTCGCTGTTGCTGGCGATGACGAGCGGCTTGGCGTTAGTGCCATCGAAGGTTCCGATCTGGTTGCGGTAGCCGCTGAGCCAGGGCGAATATTCGTAGCGCAGGCCGATATTGAGCGTCAGCTTGCGCCCCAGCTTCAAGTCGTCATGCGCATAGAAATGCCAATACTTCGCTTGGCCGCCGAAAGTATCGGCCGGATAGGCGCGGGTCACCTGGCGCGGCAGGCCCAGCACATGGTCGGCAAAGGCGTCGCCGGTGCCGCCGGGCGAGGCCGGGTTCTGAGTGTTGCTGCCGTTGAAAGTGAACTGGCCGACATGCTGCTTGGAGTCCGTAAACAGGGGCTGCCAATAGCGGAACTTGCCCCCAAACTTGAAGATGTGCCGGCCCTTGATCCACGTCAGGTTGTCGGTGATCTCATGCACGGTGAGCGATTGCGTTTTGGGCCGCTGGTCAAACGCCGAGCCATTCATCGATGCATAACCGGACCAACTGAAATCAGGAAACGCGCCGGCAATCCCGGGCCGGCGAGTCTCTTCGAAGCCCCGGACTTTCGCTTGGCCATTGATGTCGACGCCTTGTTGGAACGCGATCAGGTCGACGGTCATCGGCATGTAGTTGTAGCGCAGCTCATGCATCATGTTGGGGCGTAGCGTGCTCGATAGGCTACCGGCGACATTGTGCGCATTCACTTCGAGCGGTGCATAACCCAATTCCGGAAACGCATTCGGGTCGTTCTGGCGGTTGATGTGGAAGCTGTAGCGCGCAAAGAACTGATGCTTGTCCGTGATCCGGCGATCGAAACGCGTCGTGATCTGGTTAGTATCGAGCTTACGGGCCGGTGCCTGGATGA
>JANMXI010000199.1:0-2658 GCA_031394735.1 Pseudomonadota bacterium
GACAGGATGCGGCACGTTGACGGCGGTCAAACAGCGTCGAGATTTCCACTGCTCGCGTGGTGCCTTGCAAGTGGGTGGCAAACTGAATTCCAGTTTGATTTTCTCTTACGCGCGCCGAACGCGTGCGCAATGATGGTGTCCATGCAGGTTGTGGGATAATTTGCGGTCAGAAACATCAAAGGGAATATTTGTGAAACGTTTCGTTCTTCTGATGGCTTTCATTGCCATCTCGGCTGTGTTCAGTGGTTGTGGTGGCAAGAGCACCTCGGCCGACGCGCCGCCCGATTTCAAGGCTACTGCCGGTGACAGTATCGTCACGCTTACCTGGACTGCGGCCCCGGATGTTGAGTATTGGCTTTTTTATGCCGCCGGCAGCGCGGTTACGACCGCCAACTGGCTGTCAATCGGCGGCAAGGCGGTCATCAATGTGTCTTCCCCGTACACGATTAGCGGCCTGATCAATAACAGCACCTATTCGTTCACCCTGAATGGCAGGAAAAACGGGGGGCCCGGTGGCCCGGGTGCGCCGACGCAGGTGCTGGTGCCAAGGTTTGCAGGCTCCAACTGGACCGTGGCTGCGCCGCTGGGCAGCGGCAGGTTGAATGGCATTAGCGCGTTCTCCACCACCAACGTCATCGTTGGGTCGGGCGGGGCGATATTTAGCGGCATTAGCGGCGCGACGCCAACGGCCCGCACAAATCCGGCTGCGCTGGCCGATCTTAACGCTGTGACCTATGCCGGCTTGGGGTTCGTGACGGTAGGTGCTGCCGGCACCGTGGTCTTCAGCACAGACGGCACGACCTGGACCACAAAAACAAGTGGCACCGTCGCCGACCTCTACGCCGTCACAACGCCCGGAACCGGCGCAATTGTGGCGGTCGGGGCAGCCGGCACCACCATCTTCAGCGCCGATGGAACCACCTGGAAGGCGGCAACGTCTGCCACCTCGAAAAATTTGTATGCAGCAACTTACGGCGTGGGCAGGTACGTCGCCGTCGGTGCAGGAGGCACCATCGTGACCAGTACCGATGGAGCCACCTGGCAGGCCGTTGCGGCGAACACGAGCAACGATTTGCGGGCTGTCACGTTGGGGGTATTCCTCAACACGACGGGCACCGGGGCAACTGCGACGACGACAACCACCAACGTCTTCGTCGCGCTAGGCGCGGCGGGAACCGTACTTACCAGCAGCGACGGGTTGACCTGGACCCTGCGATCACCCATGTCGGTAAACACCATGAACGCGGTGGCCTTCAGCGGGCAGTTCGTGGCAGTCGGCAACGCCAGCAGCATCTACACAAGTGCTGACGGGGTTACCTGGCAGGCGCAGGTCTCCGGCAGCGTTAACGATTTGACCGCGCTCGCCCGCACCAGCGGCGGATACACCGCGGTCGGCGCGGCGGGGACCAACCTGACCTCGTTTTAGATAGCCGAATCGGGAGGGGCCTGCTCCGGCCCCCCTTGAGTGCCAAGATGACTTCAGAAGTACCACCGGCCCATGTGCGCCGTAAACGTTACCGCGGAACGCACCCTCGTAAGTTCGACGAAAAATACAAGGAGCTGGATTCTCAAAAGTTCGCCGCCGACGTGGAAAAGGTGATCGCGCGCGGCCAGACCCCGGCCGGGATGCATCGCTCGATCTGCGTGAATGAGATTCTCTCGATTCTGAACCCTAGGCCTGGCGAAACCGCACTTGATGCGACACTGGGTTTCGGCGGCCATACGCAGGCGATTCTGCCGCGCCTGTTGCCCGGCGGCAGGCTGTTTGCTGTTGACGTGGATTCCATTGAACTGCCGCGCACAGAGGCCCGCTTGCGCAAGCGTGGCTTTGCAGAAGAAATTCTGGTCGTTCGCAAAATGAATTTTGCCGGAATCGCGCAATTGCTGCCGGAAGCGGGAGGCGGGTTTGATTGCATCCTTGCCGATCTTGGCGTGTCATCGATGCAGCTCGACAATCCGGCGCGCGGCTTTTCATACAAAAACGACGGTCCGCTCGATCTGCGCTTGAACCCGCTGCGCGGGTTGCCGGCATCTGCACTTTTGCAGTCGATGAGTGCGCAGGAGTTGGCAGAAATGCTGACCCAAAATGCCGATGAACCCCATGCCGCACTTATTGCCCGGGAAATAAAAAATAGCGTTGCGCCGATTGTAACCACTCGCCAGCTGGCAGACGTGGTCCGCGCCGCGCTCAAAGAATTTCCCGAAAAACATGAACATAAAAAAACCCTGGCGCGGGCTTTTCAGGCATTGCGCATCACTGTCAACGATGAGTTCGGTGTATTGGACCGCTTTTTGGATGTGCTGCCCTGGTGTATGAATCCCGGTGCCCGCGTGGCGGTTCTTGCTTTCCATTCTGGTGAAGACCGGAGGATCGAACAGGCATTTCAAAATTCGTTCCAGTCGGGGATTTATTCGAGCGTGGCCTCCGACCCGTTACGCCCATCGCCCGAAGAGCAGAGGAGCAATCCGCGCTCAACATCCGCAAAATTGCGCTGGGCAATCCGCTCGGCCCTTCCTGCGGCTTGACGGTCAACCATCGCTTCAGGGACGCTCGCTAGCAGGAGGAAACGTTGTGACGGAAGAACCCACCTTGACGGCATTCTTTGGTGCGGGCGCAACGTGCACACGAGCAGTGACACGCCCGCGGGCCGCATCGGC
>JANMXI010000200.1:0-3917 GCA_031394735.1 Pseudomonadota bacterium
TCACCACCACGGCTTTTGACCGCAGCAGCTTGCAGTGGCTTGGGATCAGCACCTGATTGCCGAACCCGAAGGGTCCTCCTTCATCTCTCGTACAGTTGCGCGCAACCGTTTGGACCGGCTACGCTCGTGACACACGACCCGGTCCAGACCGGCCTCATCGCCAGTTACGGGCGCCCCGGTGGCAATGTCACAGGTCTGTTCCTCGATCTGCCGTCGCTCGCGGCCAAGTGGGTCGGTCTACTGCGCGAGATCGTCCCTGGCCTGGAGCGCGTCGCGTTGGCTTGGACCCCATCGACAGGCAAAGCGCAGCTGGACGTCGCAACTGCCGCGGCAAAGGCCATTGGGCTCGAAACCACGATAATGGAAATCGTGACGTCCGACGACTTCGACGCGCAGTTCGCTCGCTTGGTGGGGCCCAAACGCACCGGCATCGTTCAGTTGACGGCGCCAGGGTTCGTTACCGTCTCAGAGGGATACGCGGCGGCGGCCATAAGATACAAATTGCCGACCATCAATTTCTTGAGATCCATGGCGGAAAGTGGGGTCCTCGTCAGTTATGGGCCCAATCAAGAGCACTACTTCCCGCGCGCGATCGCCATGGCCGATGCGATCCTGAAGGGAGAGAAGCCGGATAATATTCCGGTCGAGCGGCCGACGCGGTTCGAGTTTGTGCTAAACCTCAAGACGGCGAAGGCGCTTGGATTGGCGATCCCGCCTCTCGTGCTCGCACAAGTCGACGAGGTGATCGAATGAGACGCAGAGATTTCGTCACGCTCCTGGGCGGCGCGGCGCTTGCATCGCCGTTCGCAGCGCACGCCCAGCCGCAACCGCCGGTCGTCGGGTTCCTCAATTCCGGTTCACCCATACCCTATTCGGCACAGGTCGATGCCTTTCGAGCCGGCCTCGCCGAAGAAGGATTCGTCGACGGTCGCACGGTCACTATCGACTTCCGCTGGACCGACAATCAGTTGGACCGGCTGCCCACATTGGCTGCCGAACTCGTCGCAAAGAATGTTACCGTCATCGCCAGCAGCGGTGGCGAGCTACCGCTGATCGCTGCGAGGAGCGCGACGAAGACCATTCCGATTGTCGCGACGATGGGCGGCGATCCGGTGGCGGCTGGCCACATAGCGAGCCTAGCCCGACCCGGGGGCAACGTTACCGGCATCAGCTTTCTCACCGTCGAGCTGATGAGAAAGCGGGCGGATCTTCTGCTGGAGATTGCGCCACGAGCGACCGGTATCGCATTGTTGGTCAACCCGCGCAGCCCGCAGAGTGAAATCGTAGTCAAGCTCGTCAATGAGACCGCCGCGGCGAAATCCAAAAGCGTCATCGTGCTGCCGGCGACGACGCCGGCTGAAATCGAGTCTGCATTGGCAGGGCTCGACAAGAATAAGGCCGACACGCTGATCGTTCAGGCCGACCCTTTCTTCGTCAATCAGCGCACGCAGCTGGCGGATCTCGCTTTGCGCTACCGCCTTGCGGCCATCCACGAGGCGCGCGCATTCGTAAGCGCTGGCGGACTGGTCAGCTATGGCGCCGATCTCCTCGACGTCTATCGGCTCACCGGGCAAACTACGGGTAAGGTCTTAAAAGGCGCCAAGCCTGCGGACATTCCCGTCCAGCAATCGGTAAAATTCGTGATGGCACTGAACCTCAAGACGGCGAAAGCATTCGGCCTAGCAGTGCCACCACTCGTGATCGCTCAGGCCGACGAGGTGATCGAATAGTGCCGGACGGCATTTTGGCTACGCCGCAGCGATGACCGTAACGGGTCAGGCGCGTCGCCGATCATGCGATCCGACCATGGCCGCACCTCCCCCGCAAGCCGCCGTCGACGTGAACGATTGACGAACCGAACGCGATAGCCCAGCAAGCTGCCGACTTGCTGCGCTGCAGCGGAACGTCGAGGTGGGCCAAGGGCGGCCGTGGTCGGTCGTGACACTATGTGTACGGGTTGCAGGAGAGCCACGATTTTCGCGCTCGCCTAGGTCAGAGTTAACACGACCAAGCAGGCCCAGACCATTACGCATAGCTCGAAGTCCACTTAGTGGTGGAAGTCATCGTCTTTTGCCCTAGCAGCCCGCGATCCGCTGGGGCTACACAGCGCACCTCGTGCACTTCCAAGGCTCGCTGCGGGGATACCCCGAATTGCTGAGATCGGTTTCAATTTGATGGAATTTGGCAGGGATCCATAAGCTTCTCGTCCCTATGTTCGCAGTTTCTAGCGGGCACATCACTTAGGATGGGAAGCGTTATTATGTTGACGATCAGCTACGCGTACGCGGGATCAGCAAGCTTCGAGATCAGCTTAGCCGACAGCGCCACGGCCCTGGTGCAGACCGCCGCCATTCAGTCCGCCCTCGATACTGTCGCTGGGCACGCCGGAGCGACGGTGACGCTTGCGGCCGGCACATTCACGGTGGTTGGGAATGGCAGCGCGGCCGATGGCATCCTGCGCGTCGGCAGCGAGACGACCTTGCAGGGTGCCGGAATGGGGCAGACGACCATCAAGCTTGCCGATGGTGCGTCCGGCGTTACTGGCATCGTTCGGACCGACAGCGGCAGCCTGCTGCCCGACGGCAGCGTGCAAACGACGTCGAACGTGGTGGTCAAGAACCTCTCGATCGACGGCAATATGGCCCACACGACGGGAACTACTGATGGGTTCTATTGCGGTCCGCAGCCCGGCACTGCCCAGCATGACACCAACATAACAGTCGACCATGTCGAGATCGCAAATGTCTCGCGATATGGATTCGATCCTCACGAGCAGACGGTGGGACTGACGATCTCGAACTCGGTCGCCCATCATAACGGCGTCGATGGGTTCGTGGTCGACTTCAGCCAGAACGCGCAATTGATCAACGACACGGCCTACGCGAATGGACGCCACGGCATCAACATCGTGACGGGCTCTTCGAACGTCTCGATCGTCAATCCCGATGTTCACGACAATGGCGGCGCTGGCGTCGTCGTGCAGACGGGCGACAATGAAATACGTGCGTTCACCAACCACGTCACCATCACGGGCGGCGCTATAGTGAACAACGCCAAGGCCGGCATCGACGTCCATCAGGCAACCGACATCACGATCGATCATGTCGCCATATCCGGCAACGGCACGGATGCTATCAGCCTCGCGGGGGTGGACCGCGCTGCACTTTTCTCCAACGTCATCAGCAACGTGCCCTCGAACAGCGAGACTGTGAAGATCGTCGGATATTTGCAGGATTTCGCGGACACCGATACGGCCAACAACCGCTATATCGCCACCCACGATGTGTCCATCGATGGCGTTAGGCAGGCCGATCCGGTGGTTCCGTCAGGCGTCACGTTGTGGAACTATCACGTTTCTGCTGGCGACGACGTCATCACGGGTAGCAGCGGCAAGGACGCAATCGCAGCGGGCAGCGGCAACGATATTGTGTCCGGCGGCAAGGGCAGCGATGTGATCAATGGTGAGGATGGAAACGACACGCTCAACGGCAATGACGGCAACGACACGCTCAATGGCGGCGCCGGAAACGACAGCGTGTACGGCGGCGCCGGCAATGACAAGCTGATGTACACCGGTGGTCTGGACGTGTTCGACGGGGGTGTCGGGACCGATACGATCGATTTCTCGAAATTCGGCTCTGCGGTCTACGTCAATCTCGGGGCGACCACGGGATACGAGGCCTGGACATCGGGAACGTGGACGAGCAAGGCATCCAACGCGACAATCGCCATTGCCGATATTACCAACGTGGAAAACGTGAAGGGCACCTCCCATTCCGACACTCTCATAGGCAACGGCGGGAACAACCTGCTGGATGGCTTCGGCGGCAATGACAACATCAATGGTGGGGCCGGCAGCGATACAATTCTCGGTGGCAGCGGCAACGACGTCCTCAATGGCGGTGTTGGCAACGACA
>JANMXI010000201.1:0-6158 GCA_031394735.1 Pseudomonadota bacterium
TTATCGATTTACGACATGTCGATTCCGGCGCTGGTGCGCGGATTGAACAACCTGAGCGGTCTGTTGGACAAGGGCGCGGCGCACGCAGAGGCCAAGAAATTCGATGCGGCAGTTCTGGTGCAGTCGCGGCTTTATCCGGACATGCACCCGCTGGTCAAACAAGTGCAGATCGCTTGTGACACCGCCAAGGGCGCTGCCGCACGTCTGGCGGGCATTGATCCGCCGTCGCATCCCGACAACGAAGTCACCCTTGCGGATCTGAAAGCGCGCATTGCCAAGACGATGGACTTCGTCAAAAGCATCACCGCTGAGCAGCTTGTCAACGCCGAAACCCGCGCCATTGAAATGAAAACGCCGCGCACGACGCTACAGTTTACGGGGCTGACTTATCTGAGCGGCTTCGTGCTGCCGAATCTGTATTTCCACACCAGCGTCGTGTACGCGCTGCTGCGTCACAATGGTGTGGAGATCGGCAAGATGGATTTTCTCGGACCGATCACTTAGCAGACGGTCCTACCCGTCGTCGCAGCCCACGCAACGAATGTAGGGCGCCGTCGGCTGCGCGGGCTGAATCAACAAAGCCCGCGCAGCCTCGAGCTTTGGCAATAGAACGCGGATTGTTAGCAGCGCTTCTTTCGCGGTTTGCGGGGAGCGGCTCATCGAGGCAGCCTCATGTGCATCCTCAGCAAGCAAGGTCGCCAACTGCTGCAATCCGACGATGGATTGATTGATGATCGACATACGGTCGTTGCGCATTCGGGATCCTCGGGTGAGAACTGTATATTCATACAGTTCCTCTTTCCTAGCAAGACCTTCGTCGTAACGTTCTGACTGTAAAGGGATAAAGAGGTTTTCTTTGCGCGGGTTTTCGGTTCCGCTGGCGCGGTGGGGGAGTGGGTTTTCCCGCGAGGCGCTCGCCACTGCCCGTGAGTTGTTGCGGAATCCACTCACCTGCTGTGGGCCGTGGTGTCCCGAGACCGGGCGGGCGCTACAGCCCCACGGATCTGAGCACGTAAGTTTATTGATGCGCTCGACCGCGCATGCGCGCGCTCGAAGAGTTCAAAACCAGGCATCGGCAAGTTCAGTCTTGCGTCGAGCCACGAAGTCTTCGAGCGCTTCACGCCGTGCGACGTCGATCGGCGGCGGCTCATATTCGGCCAGCAGGCGATTCCACCGATCGTAAGCGCGCTTTGCAGCGTCTTTTGAACCTTGCTCTTCCCATTGCTCGACACTGTTGGAGTCTGACAGTTGCGCCTCATAGAAGGCGTCAGTGTAATGCGCCAGCGTATGCGCGGAACCCAGGAAGTGACCGCCCGGTTCGACATCGCCATAGGCATCGGTGCCGAGGGAGTCGTCATCGGTGGCGAACCCGCGCAGCACCGTTTCGTATGCGCCCAGCCGATCAGCATCGAGCACCAGCTTCTCGTAACCCGTGGACAGGCCGCCTTCCAACCAGCCGGCGGCGTGCAGCACGTAGTTGGCGCCGCCGAGAATTGTCGACAGCATCGAGTCCGCGCTTTCCGCTGCGGCTTGGAAGTCCGGCAGCTTCGAGGACGTGAGCGCTCCTCCGCAGCGCAACGGCAGATTCAACCGTCGCGCCAATTGTCCGATGACCAGATTCGACATCAACGGTTCTGGCATGCCGAAGGTCGGCGCGCCGGAACGCAGATTCATCGATGACAGAAAATTGCCGAGGATGAACGGTGCGCCGGGACGTATCAATTGCGTGTAGGCGCCGACGATCATGGCCTCGGCAAGTGCTTGGGAGATCGCCGCCGCCGTAGTCACGGGCCCCATCGCACCGGAGAGAATGAAGGGCACCGCGACGAGACCCTGGCCGGCGCCGCAATAGACCGCCGCGGCTTCGGTGACCACCTTGTCCACCAGCAGCGGCGAGTTCGTGTTGACGTTAGCCATGATCACGCAATGCCGGTCAAACACTTCCGGGCCGTGCAGCAGGCGCGCCATCGCAATACTGTCTTCGGCGCGGCTCCTTTCGGTGATGGCGCCGAGGTGGGGTTTGTCGGTGAGCGTCATGTGAGCCAGTAGCATGTCGAGGTGACGCTTCGAGACGGGGATGTCGCAGGGTTCGCAGGTGACGAATCCGGAGTGATGCAGCGGCGCCAGTTGCTGCGTGAGCTTCACCAGGCGATGAAAGTCCGCGAGCGTTCCATAGCGCCGGCCGCCTTCGAGGTCGCGAACGAAGGGCGAGCCGTACACCGGCGCAAAGACCTGATGTTGACCGCCGATGATCACGGAGCGTGCCGGATTGCGAGCAACTTGCGTGAATTGTGCTGGCGCCGTGGCCAGCAGCGTGCGCACCAGCTCCGGCGCCGTGCGGACGCGTGTGCCCGTGACCTCGGCACCGGCGTCACGCCAGCGTCGCAATGCATCCGGATCGTCGCGAAATTCTATTCCCACCCGTTCCAGCAATCGAAACGCCTGCGTTTCTATCCGCGCCAGCGCATCGTCATCGAGCATGGCGTAGTAAGGAATGGCCCGTGTCACATACGGCGCGGACAGGGACCCGGCAGCGCGGGATTCGCGGGTTTTCCGTCCTCGATTGTCGGGTCGTTTCATGGGACTATTTACAAGTATGCGGCATCTTGAACTACATGCTCCTTAACCGCCAATGGTTGCGAAGCGCGAGCGTTGGCGCGGCACTGTGTGTGTTGACCGCGTGCACGCCAAAGCCTGCGGCCAACTGGTCCGGCTACGTCGAAGGCGAGTATGTCTACGTCGCGGCGCCGTTGGGCGGCGCGTTGACACGGCTCGCCGTACAGCGTGGCGTCGAGGTGAAACAGGGCGATCTGCTGTTTGAGCTCGATGCAGAGTCCGAGCGCGCCGCCCGAGAGCAGGCAGCGGCGCAGGCGAGCAGCGCCGGTGCCCAGGCACAGGATCTTCAAACCGGCAAACGTGAGCAGGAAGTTGCCGTGGTCCAGGCGCAGCTTCAACAGGCCATCGCGCAATCAACGCAGGCCAGCGCCGAACTTGTACGGCAGGAAGAACTGGTTAACCAGGGATTCGTGTCCGGCTCCCGATTGGACGATGCGCGCGCCAGCGCCCGCGCCGCCGGTGCGCATGTGCTCGAATTGCAGTCCTCTTTGCGTGTCGCCCGGTTGCCGGCCCGACAGAACGAGCGCCAAGCCGCTGCGTCGAGCACCGATGCGGCACGCTTCGCTTTGCAGCAGGCGCAATGGCGCGAATCGCAAAAGCGCCAGAATGCGCCGGCGGACGCGCAGGTCGCGGACACGTTTTTTCGTCAGGGTGAATGGGTCGCCGGCGGGCAGCCGGTTGTGTCGCTGCTGTCACCCGGCGCCATCAAGGTGCGGTTCTTTGTTCCTGAAAGCGAACTGGGCGCCATTGCGGTGGGACATGCGGTGCGCATTCACTGCGATGGATGCGCCGCGCCGGTGGCAGCGCACGTGAGCTTCATCTCCACGCAGGCGGAGTACACGCCACCGGTCATCTACTCCAATTCACAGCGCACGCGATTGGTATTCATGATCGAAGCGCGGCCGGATGCGGGCGGTGCAGTGCGCCTGCTTCCCGGTCAACCGGTGGACGTGACGCGCGCAAACGGACCGACGTGAACGCTGATTCCGCGCTCGCGATCGACGTGCGTGGTTTGACCAAACGCTACGGCGGACGCACGGTGGTGGATCGCGTCGACCTGCAACTGGGGGCAGGGCGCATCTGCGGTTTTCTCGGACCGAACGGCAGCGGCAAGACAACCACCATTCGCATGCTGTGCGGTCTTCTCACGCCCGATGCCGGCGCGGGCAGCTGTCTGGGTTTCGATCTGCGCAGCCAGGCCGACCAGATCCGCTATCAGGTGGGCTACATGACGCAGAAATTCGGCTTGTACGAGGATCTGTCGATTCACGAGAACCTGGATTTCATCGCGCGGCTGTATCAATTGCGGGATCGGCGCGCGGCGGTGGATCGCACGTTGGAGCGCCTGGGTCTGACGACGCGGCGAGATCAATTGGCAGGCTCGCTCTCCGGCGGATGGAAGCAGCGGCTGGCGCTGGCCGCCTGTCTCATGCACGACCCGCGATTGTTGCTGCTCGACGAACCCACCGCCGGTGTCGACCCGAAGGCGCGCCGCGATTTCTGGGATGAGATCCATGCGCTCGCGGCGCAAGGCATCACGGTGCTGGTGTCCACGCATTACATGGACGAAGCTGAGCGGTGCCACGAGCTGTGCTACATCGCGTACGGCGAGGTGCTGGCGCGCGGCACGGCAGCGCAGATTATCCAGCAGGCCGGATTGCAAGTGTGGAGCGTGCAGGGCGATGACCTCACGGCATTGACGCAAACGTTGCGTCAGGCAGCTGGCGTTTTGAACGTGGCGGCCTTCGGCAGCGTGTTGCATGTGGTGGGTCAGGATGCGGCTGTACTGGAGCAGGCCATCCAGCCGTGGCGGACTCAGCCTGGGCTGGTGTGGACGCGGGCCACAGCAAATCTTGAGGACGTGTTCATCAGCTTGATTGCGCAGACGCCGGATCGTTATGCGTCATCCGCCGGTAAGCCGGCACCCGTCTCATGAAGCGCTTCTCCGTGCAGCGTACCGCGGCGGTGTTCATCAAGGAACTGCAGCAGATGTTGCGCGACCGGCTCACCTTTGCGATGGCGCTGGGTGTGCCGGTGTTGCAACTGGTGTTGTTCGGCTACGCCATCAACACCGATCCCAAGACACTGCCCACCGCGCTGGTCAGCGCCGACACGGGGCCCATGGCGCGAGCCTTGAGTGCGGCCCTCCAGAATAGCGGCTATTTCCGAATCGTTCATACCGGCACCAGCGAACGAGACGGCGGGGCACTCATCGAATCCGGCCGGGCACAATTCATGGTGGCCATTCCATCGGATTTTTCACGGCGCGTGGTGCGCGGAGAACGGCCGGCGATCCTGATGGAAGTCGATGGCACCGACCCGTCTGCATCCGGCAATGCCATCGCCGCGCTGGCGCAGTTGAGCGAGCATGCTCTGGACCGCGAATTGCAGGGGCCCCTGGCACATTTGCGCGGCACGCCCGCGCCCTACGAATTTCGCATTCATCGCCGTTACAATCCGGAAGGCCTCACCCGCTACAACATCGTGCCCGTTTTGATCGGCACCATCCTCACTATGACCATGGTGATGCTGACCGGCCTCGCGATGACGCGCGAGCGCGAGCGCGGCACCATGGAAAATCTGCTCGCCACACCGGTGCAGCCCATCGAAGTAATGCTCGGCAAGATTCTTCCCTATGTGGCCATCGGCTATGCGCAGCTCGGTGTCATTCTGATCGCGGCGGCGCTGCTGTTCGAAGTGCCCATGCTCGGCAGTTTCTGGTTGCTGCTGCTGAGCATCGGTGTATTCATGGTCGCAAACCTGGCCGTGGGGTTCACGTTCTCGACGCTGGCGCGCAATCAATTGCAGGCCATGCAGATGACTTTTTTCTTCTTTCTGCCCTCGATACTGCTGTCCGGGTTCATGTTCCCGGTCCGCGGCATGCCGGTGTGGGCGCAATGGCTGGGGGAGGTCCTGCCTCTGACGCATTTCCTGCGCATCGTGCGCGGCCTCCTGCTCAAGGGAAACGAGGCTGCGCAAATTCTGCCCGATATGTGGCCAATGCTGGTGTTCGTGGGTGTCGCCGGAATAGTGGCCATGCTGCGCTATCGGCGTACGCTGGATTAGAGCAGTCGACTGATTCCCGGTATCAACGCGATTGATCCTTCCGGCGCCGCGACGTATCGTAACGGTGTTTTCCGACACGTAGATGCACACATGCTGCGGGGAGTCCTGAAAATACTGCATGAAATCGGCTCGTTTGGGATGGTCGGAACCCTGGCCACCAGCATCGTGCTCATCACCTTCGCGCCGACCCAATCGCTGGTTGCATACGCAGCGCTGCGACAGGAAATACTGGCCTTGACCAAATGGTTGTTGGTGCCGTCCCTGGTATTGGTGTTGATCAGCGGCCTGCTGGCCATCGCCGCCAATCGCGCCTACATGGACGCGGGCTGGGCGTGGGTCAAAGCGCTGCTCGGCGTCAGCATGTTCGAGGGGACCTTGTTGACCGTGGTCGGCAGCGCGCGGCATGCAGCTGAACTGTCGACGCTGGCCATTACCGGGCAGGGTGATCCGGCGCAATTGGCGCAAGTGTTGCGCAC
>JANMXI010000202.1:0-1590 GCA_031394735.1 Pseudomonadota bacterium
TTATGCTACATCCGCCAACCCCAGCTGAATTTTTCGGGTTAGTAAATTGGCAACCTTGCGACACCGAGGCCACGGTCGTCCCGGTCGAACGGCCTTGGTCCTGATCGCTGCAACCGCGCTGACGGGATGCGCAACACTTGACGCGAGTCATGATACGGCACGAATCGAGGCCTTGCTTGCGCAGCACGGCGCGCCATCACCGGGCTGGGCCCGAAACGGCGAAGACGACGCCGGGGTTGTGGGCGGTTGGCTCGCACAACAGATGACCGCGGACGTGGCGGTGCGCATTGCGATGGTGCGCAGTCCGCGTCTCCAGCAAATCTATGGCGAACTCGGGTTGGCGCACGCCGATATTCTATCCGCAGTACAGGTAGCCAATCCCCGGGTCGGCTTATCCAACCTTGCCGTGCAGAACGGCTCGGGATCGCAGTTCATCGTCGGGATCGCCGCCCCGCTTGTCGATCTGATCACCTTGCCATCCAGAATCAGACTCGCACGTCTCGAACAGGACCGCGCCCGGTTTCGCGTCGCGGGCGCCGTGCTGACGGTTAGTCTCGATGTTGAATCCGCCTGGTATCGATATGTTGGTGCTGAACAGGTGGCGGGAATGCGTGGTGCTGTCGCAGACGCACTCCAGACTTCGGCCGATCTGGCGCAACGCTTCTTCGACGCGGGCAACATCACCGAGCTTCAACTGAACCGCGAAATGGCAACGGCCAGTTCGGCGCGCATCGCCGCCTCGCGCGCGCTCGTCGATTCGCGAGTCATCGTTTGCCGGTGAGCTGACTACGCTACTACCTGTCTGTAAGCGCCGACGGAACCCGGCATTGACGTTGGCAGGCTAAGCGGCGCAGCAGCGCTTGTACTTCTTCCCCGACCCGCATGGGCACGGGTCGTTTCGCCCGATCTTGGTGGCCGCGATGGAGCTGAGGGCCGCCACGTCCCCTTCCTGCATCAAGGCGAGCTTCCTCATGCTGACGATGGCGCGAGGAAGGAGGGCGGCGTGCTCGTCGCGGATTTCGTTGGCGTCTTCGCGCTCTTCGATTGGTTCGCCGACTTCAAGAAAGCCGGAGATGAGCGACAGGAACGCTGCGGTCTGCCCAGCGTCGGGCAGATCGGACCAGTATTGGGGGGCAAGCTTCATGGCTTTCCAGAAGCCCTTCATCCATTCCCGAACCTTGTGCGGATTCCGGGATGATCGCGCGCAGCATTCCGGGATGATGGCGATCGTTGTTCCTATGTGATGGCGATCAGCATTCCGACATCATCGCGATCAGCGTTCCGAGATGATCGCGATCAGATGAGGGTTGTTTTGGCGGTGTGATCCGGTCGTCGCTGGCTGCTTCTTTTGGAGGAGCAGCCAATGCCGACGGAGCGAATTGCGATGCGCAAGGTGCGCGAGATTTTGAGGCTGACGTACGACGCCGGACTGCCGTCTCGGGAGGTGGCGCAACTGGTGGGCGTTGGCAGCACGGGCGTGCGTGTGTGTAGATTTGCGTTGAGAAGTGACCCGGGAGAGGCATAAATTTCCGTCGAGATTTGACCCATGTTTGAACCCGCCCTTGGCTGACCAGTCGGGGGTATCAGGAG
>JANMXI010000203.1:0-4225 GCA_031394735.1 Pseudomonadota bacterium
CGGTCGCGAAGCACCTCGCCAAAGGTTCACTGCTTGCCGCAGACCGGGCGAGCAGGTGGTTAGGTCTGCATCGCCTTCTGCCGCCTAGGATTACCGTGATTCTGTACCACAGAGTTACCGACGAGGTGCGCGACAACCTTACCGTTGGAATTGAGCAATTCGATCGTCAGATGTCGCTCATTCGAAGATACTGCAAACCACTCTCCATCGCAGAGGTTCTGACGAGTTCCACGATTGCGCCGTCCCGGGTTCCGCTCGTCGCCGTCACGTTTGACGACGGATATCTCGACAATTTTACGAACGCGGCTCCCATTCTTGAACGGCACGGCATCCCTGCAGCATTCTTCGTGAGCACTGGCATAGTGGATAGTAACCGGCAGTTTCCTCACGATATTCGCCGTGGCAACTCGTCGATTCCGGTCATGTCCTGGAGCCAACTGCGGGAGATGCGGGATCGCGGATTTACAATTGGCTCACATTCGGTATCCCACCTCGACTGCGGTTCCGAAAGCGAGTCTGTCATCGAGGAGGAGTTGAAGCGCTCACGCGATGATCTGGTGCGAGAGTTGGCGTGCACGGATCCGATCTTTGCGTATCCCTACGGAGGCCGGGCAAACATGACGCCGGCGGCGCTCGCCCTTGTCAAGCGAACCGGATATGTCGGGTGCCTTTCCGCCTACGGCGGGTCCAATATTCGCGGCGTTGATCCGTTTAACGTCCTGCGCCGCGGAATCAATTGGGAATTTGACGACACCGCTTTCTTGCTCGAATGCCGCGGCCTGATCTGAGCGCCGCCGCCCCGCCGCCGCTGGTGCTGCACGTTATCCATCACCTTGTCATAGGAGGCATGGAGAACGGGTTGGTCAACATCATCAATACCATGCCTAGATCGAGTTACCGCCACGCGATCGCATGCATCGAGGACTATTCGACCTTTCGCGATCGGATTGTTCGACCGGGGGTCGAGGTGTTCGCTTTGCAACGTTCGAAGGTGGGGATTTGGCGCTTGCGGCACGCACTCTACGAATTGTGCCGGAATCTGCGTCCATCGATCGTTCATTCCCGCAATATGTCCGGGCTCGATGCGCTGGTTCCCGCCACGTTCGCAGGTGTTCGGCATCGATTGCACGGCGAGCATGGATGGGATGTCGGCAACATTCGTGGCGAGCGAAGCAAGCCGGCACTGTTGCGTCGGCTTCATGCGCCGTTCGTTTCCCGGTATGTCGCCGTTTCCCGTGATCTTGCGCAGTATCTGGAATCCCGCATCGGAATCGCAGCGTCGAAAATCACTCAAATTTGCAACGGCGTCGACACCGATCGGTTCTCGCCGGCTCGCTCCGTACAGCGTCGAAATATGATGCCGAGCAGTTTCCGGAGCGATGCCTGCATCGTGGTTGGTACTGTCGGGCGTATCCAGCCGGTGAAGGACCAAATGCTGCTTCTGCGGGCATTCGCCGCGGCTCTTGCAGCGGTTCCCTCGCTGAGGGATCGCCTGCGCCTTGCCGTAGCAGGCGATGGGCCGTTGCTTGAAGAGTTGCGTGCAGCGGCAGGCACTCTTGGTATAGCGGGGCAGACTTTCTTGCCGGGAGCCGTCGAAAACGTGCCCGACATTTTACGGGCATTTGATTTCTTCGTCCTGCCATCACTCAATGAAGGCATTTCGAACACGGTGCTTGA
This sequence comes from Pseudomonadota bacterium, assembly GCA_031394735.1. GTDB lineage: Bacteria > Pseudomonadota > Gammaproteobacteria > Steroidobacterales > Steroidobacteraceae > TMP-86. The sequence continues at coordinate 1,678 of JANMXI010000203.1, forward strand.
GGCGCTCGCTTCCGGTCTGCCGGTAATTGCGACCAATGTAGGTGGTAATTCGGAACTGATCGATGATGGTTTGAGCGGCAGACTGATTGCCGCAAGCGATCTTGCCGCACTGACGCAAGCGATTTGCGAGTACGCCACTGATGACGATCTTCGGCGTAGACAGGCAATAGCGGCCAGGAATGTGGCAGTTGAGCGCTTTGGCCTCGCCACGATGATCAGCCAATACGAGGCGGTCTACGACCAGATGCTTGGCAAATCGCCGCTATAAGCAGCCTGGGTTATTTGCCGGTCACGATTGCCTCAATTAAACACGGTTTCAAGCATGCTTATAAAGCAGCATGTTTGCGTAGGACGCACCAGACGCACTCATATAGGCAATGACGCCGTGTTCTGGCAGGGCACAGCTGATCAATGCATCAGGGCCGCCAGTTCCTCCCGCCGGGTCGGATACGCCATTCTGACCGGCCGCCGGCGGTTGTCTCGACCCGCTCAGTTTCGTGTACGCGGCCGTCGAAGGGTTGAGTTCCCAAAATTCGCGCGACCCACCACCCCAAATCAGGAAGTTGCCACTGACAGGATCATGCATAAGATTGCCGTGTTGGATTCCGACGTTGATCGGAGCATTGGGCAGAGCGGTTACAGTTCGATTACTATTCAGGCGCCACAGATTCCGCGGCGTGGAGTTGCCGCCGCCGAAAACTGCGCAGTTCTTTGCCGGGCTGTAGTCGCACACTCCGTGATACAAGCCATCTCCAGCGGGCACGGGAACTTGAATGTCCTGCCAGGAATTCGCTGCTGGATCGTAAATCAAAAGGTGACCCAGGCCCTGCTCCCATACAATGTAAGCGCCTGATGAGCCAGAGCCCGTCAATGCCCCTGACCACCAAGATGTGCCGATTCCAACCTGTCGATAAACGCTGGGACCCGTGAGGTTTTGTGACCACGAACCGCCGCGAGACTTTCGCCATACGCCTTCGGCTCCACTGCCCAGCGCATATTGGCGAACATACAACTCGCCGTTGTCCGGTCGGATCGCAATATGCCCATATCCATGAGAAAAGTTGATGCCCGGTATTTGATCCACGACGATGCTCCATAGATTCGTCGCCGCAAGGTACTGCACTTCCATGACAGTAAATCCCGCGAGACCACCGTGATGGTCGTTGCCGCAGTACCGAATGGCATTGGCAATTGGGTCCCAAACCGCTTGGTTGCTGTAAGCGATCAGATTCCCGCCGACGCCGCCTTCGGAACCAATAGTGCCTAAAACACCAAGTCCCGAGGCCCTGAGTTGCGCCCAGGAACCCGCTGTCATTGAAGATGCAAGTGCGCCAAGGTCCGTACCCCCGGCGACTACCGTATCACTAGGACAAGCAGTCGACGCGCTTGTGCCGCCCTGAACACCCAGCTGAGCGGGAGGGCAGGGAGCTCCGGCCTTGCTATCAAGTCCGATGATGCAGCCGGCAAATGCCGAGGACCCGAGAAGAAAGTTTCGGCGGTTCATGGATGGCGCAAGAACCAATGGAGACTGGTCGAATATCGCATACGATTTAACAGTTCCTTTTTCCAATACTCATGATATGGCGGTTGATGGCGCAGGTAAATATCGTGCTCCGATCGCATGGTTTTGTCGACGCGTCGCAGGCTTGCGACGAAAGTCGCTATGCTATGGCCAAGAATGGGAAATGTGGACTGCGTACGAAATTCAAATGTACCGGCGTTAATTTCTCCCGGCCAATGCCGGTTGCGGCAGGTTATTTCGAGATCGCCATCCCGGCGATTGGACGCGCGTCAGGGCCCTACAGGTTCCCCGCGTCAACGGTCTTCCAACCGTATTTCTCGATGCTTGAGCTATCCACCGGCCAAAAGCCGATGCCCGGCTGACCATTGGACCAAGTTGAATCGGTCACCGCTGCCACGAGCGCGCCATTCTTGAAAACGCGGATCACATTGCCGCTGATTTCTGCTCGCAGAACATCACCGTCAACGGCCGGCCCGATGCCCGGGTCGCCAGGGTCATAAAGCGCCGTGTAATCGGCTAACGGACCATTCCAGCGAACGATCGCCAGATATCCCGTATGTCCCCACATCACTTCGTAGCCGCGCGCGCTGTGGGCGGTGATCTGAAAGCGCAGCAACAATTCGACCTCGTGTTTGGAAGAGCCCGGTGAATAGCCTGCTGCGCGATAGACGGTACCTTGCGCGTATTGATTCGATGAGAATGCCGGGCTGCTTAGATATGCAATACTGTCGTTATAGCGATTGGGATTGCCCGAAACCACTGACGCGTAAGCCCTCCCAGGCACTGTTTGCACGTTGTTCCAATCAATTCCCACGGTTTTGCCGTTGATCCACTTTCCGCCTTCGGAGAGCGGATTCTCGGCCGCATTGAAGCTGGTGGAGTACACGCCGCTAGTCGAGATCGCGGAGGTAGTGACGGAGAGAGGCGCGGATTGGGACGAGGCATTTCCCGCGGCATCGAACGCAGTCACTGTAAAGACGTAGCTCGTATTGGAGGACAGGCCGCTATTGGTAAAGCTGTTTGAAG
>JANMXI010000204.1:0-5539 GCA_031394735.1 Pseudomonadota bacterium
CAATTAGTGATTCTGGATCTTGGCTTGCCCGACCTTGACGGAATCGACGTACTGCGTCGGTTGCGCCAGGATAGTCTGACCGCTCCGGTCCTTATCCTGACCGCACGCTACGATCTGGATGACCGCGTTCTCGGCCTAGACGCGGGTGGCGACGACTACCTCGCAAAGCCCTTCGCATTAAGCGAGCTTGAGGCGCGCATCCGCGCACTGCTCCGACGTGGCGCCCCTGCTGACGCGCCCGTCAAGTTCGGCGACCTGAGCTTCGACCCGACTGTGCGCCAAGCCAGCGTGCGCGGTCGAGAGCTGGCGTTGACGGCAGGCGAAGCCGCGGTGCTGGCATTGTTGCTGCGCCGCCCCGGCAGAGTCGTCAGCAAATCGCAGTTTCTCAATTCGGTCTATGACCACGAGGATGCCAACCCCTCGATGATCGAAGTCTTTGTCAGTCGTTTGCGCCGCAAGCTCGCCGAGGCGCAGTCGCATATCCACATTCGGGCGCTGCGTGGGCTTGGGTATCGGCTTGAAGAAGGCGCGCATGAATAGACCGGCACACCCGAGCTTGAGACGCAAGCTATTGATTCACCTGTGGGGTCCGCTGTTTATCGTGCTGGCGCTCGGCGCATTCGGGGGTATGACCATCGCGCGTCATATCGGTTATCTTGTGCACGATCAATGGTTGCTGGATTCGGCGATGACGCTGGCTGCGCAGGTGAAGGTCAAGGATAGCCGCATTGCGCTCGATTTGCCGCAATCAGCCATCGAAATGTTCGAGTGGGACCGTGTCGACCGCATTTATGGCGAGGTGATGTCGCAGGCGCAAGGACGACTGTTTAGCAATGCACCATTCCCTGCGCCGCCCCGCGAACCGCTTTCCGGCGAGCCGCTCTACTACGACGCTACAATCAACGGGAACGCGGTGCGCATCGTCGCCATCGCACAGGCGGCTCCGGCTGGCACCAAAGATACGGTGCGGATTCGAGTTGGCGAAACCATCCACAAGCGAGAGGAAATCGCCCGTCAAATACTATTCTTATGGGTGCCATTACAAGCAGCGATCCTGCTGTTTGTAGGCACTTTCATTTGGCTTGCGGTGACGCGGAGTTTGCGCAAAGTAGACGAAATCGCGGCACGCCTGGCGGATTACGAGCCCGACAGCCTCACTCCGATTGCTGATGTCGAATCCACTCCCCGGGAGATTGAACCACTCATCAACGCGATCAATCGTCTGGTACAGAAACTCCATGAAGCGCAGGACTCGCAAAAACGCTTCATTGCCAACGCCGCACACCAGCTGCGTACACCGCTCGCGGCACTGCAGGTACAAACCCAGCGCGTCTTGCGCGAGCAAGATCCGCTAAAGCATGGCCAGGCGCTTGCCGATGTGCATCGGGCCGTGACTCGACTACATCACGTCACGCATCAGTTACTGACGTTGATGCGGTCCGAGCGCCAGGCTAAAACGACGCTCACACTGGCACCGTTGGATTTGGCGGCGCTTGCGCGCAAGGAATTGGAGCGATGGACCGATGCCGCCGTGGCGCGCGACATCGATCTCGGGTATGACGGCCCTGAGGGCAGCCTCATGGTTCACGGCGAACCGCACCTGCTACGTGAGCTCGTCAGCAACTTGCTCGACAATGCCATTCGCTACAATGCCGACGGCGGGACTGTCACGCTATCCCTCATTGATGCTCCGGCGCTGTTGCGGGTGGAAGACGACGGCCCAGGCATTCCGGAGAACGAGCGTGCGCTTGTGCTTGAACGTTTCTACCGCGGTGCGACCAGCGAAAATGAAGGTTGCGGTCTGGGGCTGTCGATCGCGCGCGAAATCGCCGCGCGCCATGGTGCGCAGCTGACGATCGCGGCCAATCCGAGCAGCCGTGGAATGCGCGTCGACGTGGTCTTTCAACAACAGAACGAGGGCGATATTCTGCTTTCTCTTTCCTAGGCCCGTTGTGATAACACCGTTCGCAAGCCTGCTATCAGAAGTGAGTTGGGGTGGCACGGTGGACGATCAGCTAATTCCAACAAAGCATCGCGCTATGATCAAAATGAAAATCGTTGTCACAAAAGTGTTTCTGTCATGCGCCGGATTAACCCTGTGTATGGCAGCGCAGGCTGCGGATGCGTCAGAAACAGCTTCTGAAGATTTAGAAAAAACAGAGTTCAAACTTATACCTTCCTATTATCCTAAAAACGGCAGTTGACGACAAGCAATCGGCTCGAAAGCCCCGTGGAGAGTTATTCTTGCGGGTTTCGCCCGGTCACCTATGAGGTGAATTTTAAGAAAGTGGGTGAAATCGGCAGAAAGCCGCGCCAGTGCTTGCTTTAGAAGGTTTTTCGCCAATCGCGGAGCAGTTGACAGAAATAGCTAGCAACACGCGCCAATACTGGGTATCAGCCATTTTTAACTCAAATCTCAACTGCCGTTTTTAGGATTATCAATCCTCCGACGGCAATAACGCTACCGATATCAATCTCCGCGTCAGTCGCGGTCAGCATACCGGGTGGATCGGGCGCTATGCCGATTCGAATGGTTTTGTTCAGGCGCGGATCGGCTACAGCAACAAACTCGATTTTGGGTTGCTTCGCTTGACCTCTTCGTTAGAGTCTGGCAGCGGCGGATATGCAGGCGCTTCTGCGTCGACCGAAATCGGCGGCGACACTTTTGCGATTCTTGGATTTGACAGTACCAATTTACGCACTTTCTATAATCTGGGCTTTGACCCCAGCGATGCGATTGCTATTGGAGGAGAAGACACGAAACGGAATTTTACGCACCCTAAGCGGCAGCGCTTAGTTCCAGTGAGCGAGTCCGCAGTGGCCGGAATTGATCCGGACCGAGCGTTAACGACGTTTCCCAGGGGTAATCGCCGGTGAGATTGACGTGCTCCCAGCCCAAGGGTGACAGATGGGCGAGATCACCGGGTTCCGGATGGTGTCCCTGCTTTCGAAGGTGATCGACGGTTCGCTGCAAGTAAGTCGTATTCCACAGAATGATGGCAGAAACGAGTAAGTTCAGGTCGCTCGCGCGATGGCGCTGGTTTTCATAGGAACGGTCGCGGATTTCGCCGAGGCGGTTGAAGAATACCGCACGGCGAAGCGCGTTTTGTTGCTCGTCCTTGTTGAGGCCAACATGACTGCGGCGACGTAATTCGGGGTCTTGCAGCCACTGCAAGGTAAACAGCGTCCGTTCCAGTTTTCCGAATTCACGCAGCGCAAGCGCCAAGCTGTTCTGCCGGGGATAAGCCGATAGTTTGCGCAGGATCACGGAAGCGGTGACCGTTCCCGTTTTGATCGACATCACAAGGCGTAGCAGTTCGAACCAATGATTAGTGATGACGCGGAGATTGATGGTGCCTGCCACCAGCGAGGCGAGTTCGGGCGGCACCGTCATGCCCGGTAATATATAGAGTCGCTTGTCCTTCAAATCGCGGATACGCGGCGCAAATAGAAAGCCCAGCAACCGGCACATCGCGAAGACATGATCCGAGAAACCACCGGTGTCAGTGTAGTGCTCGTTAATGACGAGACTACTCTGGTGATAGAGCAATCCATTGAGGACATGGGGTGCCTCATCAGCGGGACAAGATAAAGCACCGCGTTCGATTTCAACGGCCTACGGTCGTGTCGATGCCCAGACGCTGGAAAGACTACAGACGGAATTCGACACTCGAGTACTGCTAGAGTTGGTCGATGAGCTGGATGAATTGCGAGCCCGGATCTGCGAGCCCGACGGGATGCGTGCCGAACTACTCAGACTGCATGCGATGGCTCATACCCTCGTCAACGCCGCGCCGTTGAATACCTCGCCCGGCGACGCGAGCATCTGGGAGATGGCAGAGGAGCTGATGTACGAATTGTCGTCGATCGCCAATCGCGCGCAACAGGCATCGTCTATGATTCAACCGCTCGCCCAACTGATGCCTAAAGGCGAGGCGGACGAGGAAGATTGAGTTTTGGCAAGGCCCATTCACGTATCGATTCGGCTGTAGCGCGTAGCGGCGTTGTTTTGCGCTGCAACATGAAATGCACTTTTGATCAAATATTCCGTTATCTCGGCATAGGGCCCTGAAGGCGATCGAAGACTCGTCCGCCCTTGTCACCATTTTGCTGCAGGGCGCGTAGCCGTTCTTCACGACGAAATCCTTCCATATGAATCGCGACACTGCAGCGAACGCACCGCTTGTTTGCATGATTGGCCATTCCAATCGACCGCTGGACACGTTCCTCGGTCTGCTTCGAAGCAATGAGGTCGCCCACGTACTCGATGTCAGAACCGTGCCGCGATCGCGCCACAATCCTCAATTCAATCAAGACGCATTGCCGGCGTCGTTAGGCGCGGTTCATATTGCTTACACCCATGTTCCGGGTCTCGGCGGCTTACGTCATGCGCGGGCCGATTCTCCCAATGCCGGCTGGCACAATCTCTCGTTTCGGGGCTATGCCGACTACATGCAATCGCCAGAGTTCGCCGACAACGTTCAATGGGTCGCGGACTTGGCACGTGCCAAACGTTGTGTCTTGATGTGCGCCGAAGCGGTTCCGTGGCGCTGTCATCGCTCGATGATCGGCGACGCGCTTCTTGTTCGCGGCATTCGCGTTGAAGATATTATTGGACCGAAGGGGCGCAAGCCACACGTTCTGACTGCGTTCGCCCACGTTGAGGGAACGCAAGTCACCTATCCGCCGCCATCCCCGGGCGATACGGATGCCGCCGCCTTGCAAGGTGAACCTTAGTCGGAGATGCGCCATGACTCATAAATTCAAGATCGGCGATCACGTGAGCTGGAACTCAGAGGCTGGGCACGTCTCCGGCAAGATCATCAAGGTGCGCACAATAAACGTCGATTACAAGGGATGTACGCACCACACTACGGTGGACGATCCACAGTACGAAACCAAGAGCGATAAGACTGACCACATTGCGATGCACAAAGGGACGGCTCTGAAAAAAGGAAACAATTAAGATCAATTGCCAACACTGTTAAGGAGCGAACTGATGAGCAGCAGAATCAGAGCGGACAATGTCAAACTGAAACGGGCATACGAGCCGCCTGCCCATGACGACGGCACGCGCGTATTGATCGACCGATTATGGCCGCGCGGCGTGAAGAAAGTTGATGCAGCGCTGGATCAATGGGCGAAAGACCTCGCGCCCAGCACCGCGTTAAGGAAGTGGTTCGGACACGATCCCGCGCGCTGGCCAGAGTTTCGGCTTCGTTATGCCGAGGAAGTGCGCCAGCATGGCGAACAGCTCAGGCAATTGCGCGCGTTGGCGCGCACGAACCCGATCACGCTCGTCTATTCCGCCCATGACGAAGTGCATAACGGCGCAGTCGCGCTGAGAGATTTTCTCTTGGGCAGGAAGACGAGGACAGGGCACTGAGGTGCGAAGACCGTATGCGTAAAGTGGAATATCCCACCCTTGGAGGATTGTTGACTGCGGTGCGCCACTGCCGGGCTTGCGCGCCGCATTTGCCGCTTGGCCCGCGTCCGGTGCTGCAAGCCGGCGGTGCGGCGCGCATACTCATCGTCGGTC
>JANMXI010000205.1:0-3290 GCA_031394735.1 Pseudomonadota bacterium
GTCATGATGGGAATTGTTGATGCGCCCCGGTCATAGCTTGATGCGGTTAAGACGCAACGCGTTGGTGACCACGGACACCGAACTCAGCGCCATGGCGGCGCCGGCGAAGATCGGCGACAGCAGCAGCCCGAACACCGGATACAGCACGCCGGCGGCAACCGGGATGCCGAGCGCGTTGTAGCCAAATGCGAAAGCAAGGTTCTGTCGAATATTGCGCATCGTCGCGCGCGACAGCGCCGCTGCACGGGCGATACCGCGCAGATCGCCTTTGACGAGGGTGACGCCGGCGCTTTCCATGGCAACATCGGTGCCGGTGCCCATGGCTATGCCGACATCGGCTTGCGCCAGCGCCGGTGCATCGTTGATGCCGTCACCCGCCATCGCGACCTTGCGCCCTTCGGCCTGCAGGCGTTTGACATGCCCCGCCTTGTCTTCGGGCAGCACTTCTGCCAGCGCCTCCTCTATCCCGAGTTGCCGCGCAACGGCTTCAGCCGTGCTGCGTGAATCACCGGTGAGCATCACGATGCGCACGCCCGTTCGTTTGAGTGCCTCGATTGCCTCCGGCGTGCTGTCCTTGATCGGATCGGCCACCCCAGCGATGCCAGCGGCAAACCCGTTCACAGCGAAGAACATCACCGTCTTGGCTTGCGCACGCCAGGCCTCCGCGCGCACTTCCCACCGCTGCGTATCGACGCCGCGCTGCGTAAGAAAGCTGCGACTGCCCACGAGCACGCGCTTGCCGTCGATATCCGGTTGCACGCCGAGACCGTTTACGGCCTCGAATGCAGTGGCCGTCCCCGGCGTCAGGCCGCGCGCCTTTGCACCCTCGACGATCGCGAGCCCGATCGGGTGTTCGGAATGCTGTTCTACTCCTGCGACGAGTGCAAGCGCTTCATTTTCTGGAATGTCCTCGCCGATGAATTCAGTCAGCGCGGGATGGCCGAGCGTGAGCGTCCCGGTCTTGTCCACGACGACCGTGTCGATGTCGCGCATGCGCTCGATCGCTTCGGCATTGCGGAACAGGATGCCTGCGCGCGCGCCTTGTCCCATGGCAACCGTCATCGAGATGGGCGTAGCGAGACCAACGGCACAAGGACAGGCGATAATCAAGACCGCGATCGCGTTGAGAAACGCGTACCCGAATTTCGGCTCCGGACCGAAGAACCACCACGCGAGGGCCGTCACGATGGCGACGACTACCACGATCTGGACGAAATACGCCGCAATGACGTCGGCGAGCCGCTGGATCGGCGCGCGCGTACGTTGTGCTTCTCCCACCATGTGAACGATACGTGCCAGCAGCGTGTCCGCACCCACCCGCTCGGCGGATAACCAATGAACCATTGCCGTTCACGGTTGCACCCGTGACCTTACTGCCGGTAGCCTTGGCCACCGGCACGGGTTCGCCGGTGATCATGGATTCGTCCACCCTGCTCGTTCCCTCGAGTACGGTGCCGTCCACCGGCACCTTCTCGCCCGGCTTCACGCGCAGGCGGTTGCCGACAGTAAGGGCCTCCAGCGCTACCTGTTCCTCGGTACCGTCGTTGCGCAAACGCCAGGTGAGCTTGGGCGCGAGCTCCAGCAATTGTTGAATCGCCTGACTGGTCTTGCCCATCGCTCGCAACTGCAGGAAGTCGCCCAGTATTACCAGCGTCACAATTACGGCAGCGGCCTCGAAATAAGTGCCCACCGCGCCGTCGTGCTCGCGAAACTCCTGCGGGAACAGGTTGGGGAATAACACTGCAGCGAGGCTGAACAGATAGGCCAGCCCCACCCCCAACCCGATCAGCGTGTACATGTTGAGCGCACGATGTACCAGCGAGAACCAGAACTTGCGCAGGATCGGCCAGCCGACCCACAGCACGACTGGCGTGCCGAGCACAAATTCGATCCAGCCGCGTGGCCGTGGCCGAAGGCCAAACAGATCATGGAATCCGATCATGGGCGACATCGCGAGCACCACCAGCGGGATCGACAGAGCGACTCCGACCCACAGCCGCCGCGCGAGATTTCGCAACTCGGAATCGTCGGCTGGGCCTGCGCCTGTGCTCGCGATCGGCACCAAAGCCATGCCGCAAATCGGGCAATCGCCCGGTGCATCGCGCACGATTTCCGGGTGCATTGGGCAGATATAGACGGTTTCCGGCGGCACCGCGCCCGCGACGACGGGCTTTGCATGGTCGCCACCCGGAGAATCCCCCGTTGTTTGAACGTGGGGATGCGCGTGTTCGGGCCGCTTGGTGTCACCAGCTTGCGGCGTGCCAATGTACGCGGACGGGTTTGCGTCGAATTTCTTCTTGCAACCAGCGGAGCAGAAATAATGATTGCTCCCCTCAAACACGCTGTTGCCTGCCGCGGTTCGCTCGTCGACCTGCATGCCACCTACCGGATCAGTTACCGTAGCCTTACCTCTATTCCTTATTCGGATGTCGCGTTATCTGCTTTACCGCCGCGACAAGCGACTTTCGAAAACGTTTATTTGCCCAATGGCTTGAAGGTGGTCAGCCCGAGGCTCTCCCAATCCTGCATACCGCCGCGATACCAGAGAATTTTGCGCGACGGATAGCCAATTTTCAGTAGATCCTCGATCGTGGTCGATGACTGTCCGCACCAAGGGCCATTGCAGAACAACACCAGCGTTTTGGCACCATTGAAATTCCAGAAGCCCTCATCCCGCTTGACGTTCAGTTGGTTTTCCAGAATTTCCCGCACGGAGGACGGATCCGACTTGCCGATGTCAAGTGTGTTCCACGGGATGTTCACCGTCCCGGGGATGATGCCCTTTTCTACCCAGGCCGGCGTACGCGAGTCGATCACCATCATTGACGTATCGCCGTCGCTTATTTTCTTGAGAAAGTGCAACACTTCCAACTCACTGATGGTTTTCACGCCAGGCGCCAGCTCACTGGGCTGAATGCAAAATGGCGGGCATTTGCGCGAAGTCCTGGCGAAATCCGGATTGACAGAGTTGCTCTGATTCTGATTGCGCATGATCGTGACCTTCCGGCCATGATGCATCACGTCCACCGACGCGAGCGCGGCGGTGATGTTCACCTCCAGAGCCGGCGCTGCGCCTGCCACAAACAACTCGGTCGACAGTGCGGTTGAAGAAGGCGGTTGGTAGTTCTTCACGCCTTGAGGCTCGCGCAGACCCGCTGCAGAAGTGCCCGTACTTCCTTGCCGAGGGCATGCACTTCGGGTTTGTCGACCAACTGCAACACGGCCTCGGGATCCATGAACGAAACCGTTATGGATCCATCGGCTTCTTCGCGCACGACCACGTTGCACGG
>JANMXI010000206.1:0-1567 GCA_031394735.1 Pseudomonadota bacterium
GCAGCGATGAGCTATGGGGATTTGAACGGAGGCACCAGGCTCGGCGAGCCAGATAGTGGAACCGACGCGTAGGCCACGGCGCCGACGGTATCAAGTTTGATGAGGTCGGAGCCGGATAAAGACGGCTGTGGCCGGCATGAGTGCATATTCCGGCGCATGGTGTTCGGGGTTTCCAGCGCATCGTGAACGCGGATTCCAGCGGGACGTGAACACGATTCCATCGTGATCGTGGTCGTTTTTGGGATGCGGTGGAATGATGTTCACGATGCCGTGCCGGCATCGATGATGATGAGAACGGCGATGGGAATCACCGCGTAAACTTTCGCGGCATCGGCAGATGGCGCTCTTCTGGGCATGATTCGGTCCCCAATTGGACCTTGAAGCCCCCCGTGATCAAACCCCGACGACGTCGATGCCTGTGGTGCCGGAAACTATTTGGCCGCGATCCGCGCAGCGGCCGCCGGCAGAAATACTGTTCCGAGCCGGAGTGTCGCGCGGCGAGCAAGCAATCGAGCCAGCGCCGATGGTTGCGAAAACCCGAAAACTACGAGTACTTCTGCGGCGAACAGCACGTGGATCGCGTGCAGGCGTGGCGGGCGCAGAACCCCGGATATTGGCGCAAGCGGGCCTTAAACGGGGAACCGTTACAAGAGATGATACTGGCGCAACCTCATGATCGGAATAAGAAATCAGGTTCCTTAGCGTTACAAGAGGTGAGCGCGAGTCAAGTCACTGATACGTTGGAGAAAAGCGGCTCGTTGCGGGGGTTTGCGTTACAAGATTCGATGTGACGGCGCGCCAGGCACGGCAAGAATCCCCGGCCGATCACCAGCCACGAAGGATGCGCCGCCGATGTCGAACCCGAGGATCTCCGTCAGCCAGATCAAGCAGCTGATCCAGCTGCGCTCGAACGGCTTAAGTACGCGCGATATCGCACGGGCGCTATCCCTCTCGCAGGGTGCGGTCTGGAAGTACTGCCGCGCGGTGCTCACGGCATGCGGCACGTGGGAGGCGGCGCTGGCGTTTGAAGAAATGGAGTTGGAGAGCCGTGTGTTCGCGGCTCGCCGACTGCGCCCGACGCCGAGCATCGTGGGTCCGGACTGCGCCTGGATCCACACGGAACTGAGGCGCCACAAGCATGTGACGCTGCAATTGTTGTGGGAGGAATATCACGCGATGCACGGTCGCGGGGCGCTGCGCTACAGCGCCTTTTGTGAGCGCTACCGGCAGTGGGCGAAGCGCTTGCAGCGCTCGATGCGCCAGCGGCACATCGCGGGGGAGAAACTGTTCGTCGATTACGCGGGACGCACGGTGCCGATCTACGGCGTCTCCTGCGAGGAGGCCTTCCGGGCCTGTGTCTTCGTCGGCGCCTTGGGCGCGAGTGGCTATGCGTACGCGGAGGCGACACGCACGGCAACCTTGCCGGACTGGCTCGGTAGCCATGTGCGGATGCTCGAGTTCTATGGTTCGAGCCCGACGATCCTCGTGCCGGACAATCCGCGCGTCGGCGTGACCAAGGCGGATCGCTACGAGCCGCAGCTGCAGCGCTCGTACGAGGAGATGGCCG
>JANMXI010000207.1:0-6861 GCA_031394735.1 Pseudomonadota bacterium
GCGATACTTGGGGTGGATTCGTCTGGTACACCATGGATCCGCAGGCGCCATCGCTGCTCGAGTATCTCGAGCCGCTTCCGGAGGTCTATAAGAACTACCCGCTCGAAAAGCTGGTCCGGGTGGTTTGGATGAAGATCGACCTCAACACCAATTGGAAGTTCTCCACCGACAATTTCGTCGAATCCTATCATACGCGCACGCTGCATCCGCAGGTGCCACCCTGGATAGATCAGGATGTTGACAGCGCCCGCCATGAAATGTGGCCGCGCGGCCACGGGCGTACGGTGCAGCCCATGCGTCCGTCGGTAACCGACCGATTGCCGTCGGGTGTGCCGCATCCGTTTGATTACATCCTGCGGCAATGGGACATCGATCCGGATTCGTATCCGGACTACGAGACCAAGAGCATGCAAGGCTGGCGGGACCTCAAAAAACAGAAGCGAAAACTGTGGAAGGAACGGGGCTATCTCCATTACGAGAAGATGAACGACGAGGAACTTACCGACAGTCCGCACACGGTGATCTTCCCGAATGTTACGATCTCTTTTTTGCCTGACCATTGCATCTTTTTCCGGACCGAGCCACATGCGGATGACCCGAGCAAATGCACCTTTGATCTATGGTGCATGGCCTATCCCATCGAGGGTGTCACGGAGGTCGAATCCATCATGGCGGGGTCCAAACCCTTGCGCGAAGCCGAGTTGGATCACCGCCCCTTCGACAACGGCAAAGGGATTCCTGAACTGAAAGGGCAGATCGTCTACCAGGATATGACGATTGCCGAGGACCAGCAGCGCGGCATGCGCTCCCGCGGCTACACGGACGCCTACCTTTCGGGTCAGGAGACGCGGGTGAGGTTTTTTCACGAAGTACTGAATGATTACTTGAATAGATAGTGGATCCTGAGGTTCAGATGTTGCTGGACGCAGCTTACGGTGCGGGCATGGGTCCGTGATGGCATGGCATATTGGGGGGAGGACCTGCAGTTGGCACAGATCTACTTTACCAACGACGTTCCAGCCAAGCAGGGTAAGACCATTTTGAATGCGGCGGATGCGGAAACGAAGGGTGCGGAACTCGAGATCACTGCTGTGCCTGTCTCCGAGTTGAACATCAACTTTGCCGTCGCCTATCTGGATGCGAAGTACACGAAGTTCGACTATCTGCAGCCGAACGGCGCGACGATCGATTTGAAGGGAACAGACCTGCAAAACGCTCCGAAGGTTACGGCGAACGCAGGTTTCAGCTATAGAGTTGCGGTAGGGAAAGGGTTCATCGGGTTCGGCGTGCAAGATCGCTACACCGATTCCAATTACTTCACCTCGCTGCTTAACATGCCGCGCTCGAAGGTCCAGGCCATGAATTACATCGATGTAAATGTTGATTGGACACCGAAAGATGATTCGAAATTTGATGTCAGCATTTGGGGTCGTAATGTGACCGATAGGCGCTATATCGCCAGTGTCGTCGATGCGCCCGGTGTGATGGGTCTGGTCAATTACATGCCGCCGCGGGAGTACGGCATGACGGTCAATTCCAAGTGGTAGTTGCGTCAGCCTGATGGAACCGAAAGATTCACGCTCGAGCGTAGGTCACAATGCGCGGCGCCGATTTCTGCAGCGACTGGGTCTGGCGGGCGGCGCCGCGGTTGCTGCAGGCATTGCTCCGTCCGGTGCGGCATCCGCACCGGATGGACATTGGGACCGAACGGTCGATATCATCTGCGTGGGCGGCGGCGCCGCGGGCTGCACCGCCTCCGTGACTGCGGCGCATCATGATGCGCAGGTGCTGCTGCTGGAAAAAGAACCCCGGATCGGTGGCACCACGATGAAATCCGGCGGCATTGCCTGGATACCGAATAACTTCCTGCTGCGGGAGGCGGGCGAGAGGGACGACAAGCAAGACTGCCTGCAGTACTTGTGCCGCTTCGCGTATCCGCATTTGTATGTGCCGCACAGTCCGACCATGGGACTGGACGAGTCGTCGTTCCGCGCGTTGGAGGCCTTCTACGATACCGGCCAGGTGATGGTCGATTTTCTGAGCAGAATCGGCGCCGCACGGTTTGGCGTATTTTCCGTGGGCGCCGGCGGCGCCCGACCCCCGGACTATGGCGATCATCTGCTTGAGAACAAGCGCCCCAAGGGGCGCTCGCTGGCGCCGCTGGATGCGGATGGCAAGCCCGTGCCGGGCCGCATCGGTGACGGGTCGGCGCTTATCAACGCGCTGTCGGCCTGGCTTGCGGAGAACAAAGTGCCCGTGCTCACGGGACACCGCGTCACGCGGCTGATTCAGGAACGCGGCCGCGTGGTCGGAGTAGAGGCGCAGCACGAAGGCCGCAAGCTGCGGTTGCGGGCGCGCCAAGGCGTGATCTTCGCCACCGGCGGCTTCGCTCACAATACAGAATACGTCCGGCTGTATCACAAGTTCCTATACGGCGCCTGCGCCATGCCCGCATCGACCGGGGATTTTGTCAGCATCGGCGCCATGGTCGGCGCACGCATGGCCAACATGGGGTCGGCCTGGCGCGCGGAAGTGGTGCTTGAGGAAGCGCTGGCGAGCCGACTCATGCCGCAGGATGTATTCTTCGTGCCGGGCGATTCCATGCTCATTGTCAACAAATACGGTAACCGGGTCGTCAATGAGAAGCGCAACTACAACGATCGCACCAAGGTTCACTACATCTACGATCCGGTTAACGAGGACTACCCCAATCAACTGCTGTTTTTGATTTTCGATGAACGCACCTGTGATGCCTACGCTGGCGCCTATCCGCTGCCGGCTGATGCGGCATCGCTCGGTTACACCCTCAAGGGCGACACGCTTGCCGATCTGTCTGCGAAACTGCACGCGCGCTTGTCGACACTTGCCGACAAGACCGGTGGTGCGGCGTTGAGCGCGGACTTCGCCGACAAACTGCGCGTGACCATCGAGCGCTTCAATGGGTTTGCCCGCTCTGGCGTGGATTTGGATTTCGGGCGCGGCCAGCAAGCATACGACCGGGAGTGGCAGGGGTTTTTTTCCGCGCTACGGCCCGGCACGGCTTTCGGACCGAACACCATGCCCAGTCTCACCATGCACCCATTGCGAGATAAGGGACCCTACTACGTGGTCATTCTAGGCGCCGGCGCGCTGGACACCAACGGTGGGCCGGTGATCAATGCGCATGGGCAGGTGATCAGTGGTGAGGGCGCGCCCATTGCGGGCCTGTACGGTGCGGGCAACTGCATCGCCTGTCCCTCGGCCGAGGCCTACTATGGCGCCGGCGGTACCATCGGATTGGCCATGACCTTCGGTTACCTGGCAGCGCTTGATGCGATGCA
This sequence comes from Pseudomonadota bacterium, assembly GCA_031394735.1. GTDB lineage: Bacteria > Pseudomonadota > Gammaproteobacteria > Steroidobacterales > Steroidobacteraceae > TMP-86. Next base: position 3,321 of record JANMXI010000207.1, read on the forward strand.
GCGCGCCTCGCCAACAGCGGCCGTGCGCGCGGCGGGTTGAACATGTCCGCACCACCCATCGGTATCGGCCAGATATTGGGTCTTGCGGACGTGGAGGCCAAGCAGGCTATTGCGAACTGCCTCGCCGCGCACAGCCGCGGCATCGATCGCGCCGATTTCACCCTGCTTTCCAGCGCGTATCACGCCGGCGCGACGGTCGATTACGGCTTCTTTGTGGGCGCCGCCAGCGACCTGGCTGCGATCCTGGCGCGTGCTCAAATGACCCAGCCGGTCACCTTGCACCGCACCTGCAACATGTGGATTCGCGTGGATGGCAAGCGCGCGCGTTCCGAAAGCTACGTGTTTGCCTACATGGAGTCCCCGGACCCGGCGGGTTCGATTCAGCGGTTGATCGGCGGCCGTTATCTGGATACGCACGAGGAGCGTGCGGGCGAGTGGCGCCTGACCCACCGGACCTATGTGATGGACTGGAACACGAATCGTCCCAGCACCGGCGTATCGTTCGATCCGCCGCTTGGGTTTGTGAATTTCACGCCGCGGGGCGGGCACGGTTGCTCCGACCCGGGCAATACGATGCTGGCCTTTGAGGTCGCACGGTTCAAACGGTCGGGAGAGCGCATGACGAACAAGATCAGTGATGCCCAGATTGATGTGATGCTGTCCAAACAAGCCTTGCATGAACTGGGGATGGCCCACGCGCGAGCAGCGGACCGGGCGGATGCGGAGTTGATGGCGTCCTTGTATCACGAGGACTCCACGGTGATCGCGGGAGTCGCCAACGGCAGCGGCCCGAAGTTCGCCGCCGGCGTGACCGACTTCATTTCCAAGAATCTGCAGCGCAGCTTTCACTCGATCGCAAACGAATGGTTTCACATCGAGGGGGACAATGCCATCGGCGAGAGCTACGTGATCGCCATGGTGACCGCGGGAGGAAATGATTCGATGACCGGCGGCCGCTACGCCGACGCATTCGAGCGTCGAAACGGCGTGTGGAAATTCAAGAGCCGCACGTTCGTGATGGATTGGTCGGCCTCGCACCCGACGACTCATGCAACCGATGGTATGTATGGCGCCCTGAAAACTCAGGGGCGTTACGGCAAGGAAGATCCAGTTTACGCATTCTGGAACGCAAGGACTTGAGTATGGGGCGCGTTGCGGGGAAGGTGGCGATCGTGACGGGAGCCGCCTCCGGCCTGGGAGCGGCGGATGCGGCACTGCTGGCGAAGGAGGGCGCGAAGGTCGTACTCACCGACGTCAATGAAACCCAGGGTCAGGCCATGAGCGAGAAGATTCCCGGGTCGATTTTCCTGAAACACGATGTTCGCGATGAGGCGCAGTGGAAATTCGTGGTCGGCGAAACCATGCGCCGCTTCGGCAAACTCAGTGTGCTCGTCAACAATGCGGGCCTGGTCGCCTTTCACGACATCGAGTCCTCGACGCTTGAGGAATTCCGCCACTTGAATGCGGTGATGTGCGAAGGGACCTTTCTGGGCTGCAAGGCTGCGATTCCCGCGATGGCCAGTAGCGGCGGCGGATCGATCATCAACATGTCCTCGGTGGCGGCGCTGCGGGGATTGAGTTCAATCGTTGCGTACTCCGCAGCCAAGGGCGCGATTTTGTCGATGACGCGCAGCATCGCGGTGCATTGCATCGAAAAGGCCAATGGCATCCGCTGCAATGCGCTCGTGCCGGGCGCCCATGACACGCCGATGACGGAGAAGGCGCTCGCCCTGTTGCCAGCGGACTATGTGGGCCTGGACCAATTGAAGAAAGGCCAGGGAAAGCCCGAAGACGTTGCCAACCTGGTCCTGTTTCTCGCCTCGGATGAATCCATCCGGATTACCGGGACCTACATCGTGATCGACCAAGGGGAAACGATCAAGTGAGCGATTTTGACGCCGCGGCGGAGCTTCGCGATCTGTGCGCGCGCCGGGACATTTACGATGCCGTCTGCCGCTACATGCGCGGCCAGGACCGGCTCATGCCCGAGTTGCACCGCAGCGCGTTCCACGAAGATGCCTACGTCGACTGCGGCTTGTTCGCGGGCGATGCGGCAGGGTTCGTCAATTTCGCCCAAGGTTTCCTCTCGAACCTCAAGTCCAGCCATCACCTGATCGGTCAAGTGCATATCAAGGTCTCCGGATCGGTCGCCTACGGCGAGGTGTATTTCATCGCCTGGCACCGCATCATTGAGGGCGGCCTGGAGAAGGATCTGTTGGTTTCCGGCCGCTACGTCGACGAATACCAGGATCGGGGCACCGGCTGGAAGATCGCGAAGCGGCGCGAACTGATTGACTGGGCCCGAACCGATCCCGCAGCCGACAGATTTCTCCACGAAGTCAAGGGGCTCGTGATGGGCGCGCGTCGAGAGGAAGATTTCAGCAATCAACTCAATTGGCCGGTGTAAGGGGCGATAATGGGCAGACTCGACGGTAAGGTGGTGGTGATCTTGGGCGCGTCGGACGCTCGCAGCATGGGGGCGGCGACCGCCGAAAGATTCGCCGCGGAAGGCGCAAAGCTCGTGCTGGCGGCGCGGCGTCTTGAGCAGCTGAAGCCGATCGCGGAAAAATGCAAGGGGATCGCCGTTGCCTGCGACATCACGAAGGAGGCTGACCTCGCGGCGCTCGCGAAGGCCGCTATTGCGAAATACGGCAAGCTGGACGTGGCAATCAGTTATGCCGGCGTGAATTCGTCGGCGCCGGTTGCAGAAGTCACGGAGGAAGTGCTCCTTGAAGCCTGCCGCGTTCATCTGATCGGAGCGACGCTGTTCATGAAGCAGATGGGTGCGGTGATGGCGAACGGCGGCTCGATGATTCTTGCCTCCTCGCAGACGGCGATCCTGGCGCCGCCGGGACTTGCGGCTTACGCCGGCACGAAGGCCGGCACCGACCACATCGTCAAGATCGCGGCGGTCGAATATGGCGCACGCGGAATCCGCGTCAATTCGCTGTCGCCCGGCTTTACCAGGTCAGGCATGACCGACGGATATTTCCAGATACCGACTCTCGAAGGCGCGTTCATCCGGGAGATTCCGCTGGGCCGCCTGCCGACCGTAAAGGACATCGCGAACGCCGCGTTGTGGCTGGCCTCGGACGAAGCCTTCACGACGGGCTCGCGCCTCGATATTTCCGGCGGCCAGACCTTGCGGCGCATACCCACCGGCGAGGAGATGATGCACTAGCTCGCAAACGTGATCCCTGGGAGGAATTCGCAATGCTAAAGATAGTCGTTCTTCTGACACGAAAGCCCGGCATGTTGCGGGAGGATTTCATCCGGCACTACGAAACCGTCCATTCGGTACTCGCCGTGAAGTTGGTTCCGGGAATGATCGACTACCGTCGCAATTACATCGATCCGTCCAGGACCGTTTTTGGCGTATCGAACGAATGGCCGGGATTCGATGCGATCACCGAGATGGTGTTTCCGGATATGGCGACGTACGAGCGGGCGTTCGCGGAATTTTCAAAGCAGGAGTTGGTCGATGCGATCACCCAGGATGAGGAAAAGCTCTTTGATCGCACCTGCATTCGATCGTACTTTG
>JANMXI010000208.1:0-1505 GCA_031394735.1 Pseudomonadota bacterium
GCGTGGTTGCCGATGTTGGCGCCGATGTCGATCATCACGCTGCCGCGCGGAAGCGCCTCGCGGAAAAACCGCAGGAAGGGACGCTCGTAAATGCCTTCGGTGGCGATATATCTGTCAACCAGCTGGCCAGGCTCAAGCGCAAAGCGAAGCCCGTTCGGAGTCACGCAAATAAAGGGCTCGGTCTGGGCTTCGAAATAACGTCTCCGACGCGGACGCCAGTAAAGTCGGTGAGTAATTTCAGAAAATATTTCGCGCAGATAATTGAACAAATTATTTCCAATATGATTTTTCAAGAGCGCGGGTCCTGACGCGCTACTTTTCCAATGTACCGCGCCAATCCTGGCCGGAATACATTCTGTTTGAGAATGTTCCAGAACGGCGTCAGGCGGACTCGGTTGGGCTCGTTACATCGTTCGGTTATTCCAAGATTAAACAGCAAGATCTTAATGTCTTATTGAAGAAGAATGCCACAACCGGCGAGTGATCAGACCGTCACAAATTCCTTGTCCTTGATTTTTTCCCAACGCTGGTCTGGGCGGGAGCCGTCGACGTGGGGTTGCTCTCGATAAGCCTTTACCGGGTCGAGCGGGCGATCTTCCGGTCCCAAAAGGTCATTGCGAACGAAAAAGCTGTTCACGCCCGACGTGAAAACATCGATCAATGAATAGTCGTGGCTCGCAAAGAGTTTTGCCAAAGCGGTTAGGGAGGCGCCATAATAGGTCCATCCCTCATGCGACCGGTAATCAAAGTTGGGATCGTAGGGCACCGTCACCGGCCGCGTGCCAAAGGTGGAATTATATTCGGCAATCAACATTGCCGGTTTGAGGTCGATCAGGCTTTCCCAGAACCAATAGTCGTTGCCATCGACATCGATCGACAGGATGCCGATGTCGCGCCCCTCTGCATAGGCACGGATTTCGCTCAACGTCTCGAGCGTGATCCACAGCTGCTTTGCGACCACACGACGCGGCAGGATCGTCCGCGCGATGCGGACGTTATAATTGTCGCCGTCGACCAGCAATCCATCCCACTCGAATGCTAGCGGCGCGCAATTGAATTCCCATCCCCCGAAGCCGAACTCGATGAAGCATTTCGGTACGTCGAATCGGCTAAGCAATGTTGCGAGGATCAGTGCTTCGTCGTTTTGGGTGGTCGGTTTTGTCAGCTTCCCCTTGAGATAGATGAAGGGGATGGCGAACGGGGTTGGCCTGACCCAATTCTTGAGATGACTGAACATCGCGGCTTCCTATCAGACTAGATCAGGGACCCCAACCGCCGGGCTTGCCCCGGGGCTGGAAACGAAACGCGTCCGCGCCACGCGCCCTAGCCTGAGCAGCGGCGTCGGGAGCCACATCAACAGCGCCAGCCAGCCGAGCCCGCCGCCGCCGTGCGCGCGCAGTTCGGCGGCGAAGCGGCGAGCGTCGCGCGGCGCGGCGTGATAGATCGCCTGACGGATGTTCTGACGCAGCAGGAAGGCGCGATATTGGTCGAGCGCCGGTCGCTTG
>JANMXI010000209.1:0-20409 GCA_031394735.1 Pseudomonadota bacterium
GATGCGATTCGACAGCGAGATTTTCATCTCCGTACCCGCCCCGATATACAACGCCGCCTTTGCGACTCGTCCCAACGCCGACAGCGTATTGCGCGGCACATTGGCCAGGCGAAACGGCAGGATATGGTTGGGCAGCAGCCACGCTTGGCGGAACGCGGGAATGATGGCGCCGAGGCCTTCTGATCGAAAGGTTGTATAAAACTGATGCGTCCGGGCAATCTTGTTCGTCGGCACCAGCGTTTGCAGGCTGTGCGGTATCTGCGCGTAGAAGCCCACATTCGGGTGTTCGTTGAAGCCCCGCCCGACCATGTCATCCGCATTGCCGATGCCGTTGGGGAACGCCTCTGACGCCGACAACAGCAGCAGCCGTGCAGACTCGAAGCCGCCACAGCAGATGACGAAAATCTTCGCGCGGGCGGTGGCCTTTTGGCCATCAAACGAAGTCACCTCCGCAGCCTGTATTTCGCGGTCCGCGTTTGCCAGCAGGCGATTGACGGTCACGCCCGTCACCACGGTACCCACCCCGGATTGCAGGAATGTCGGCAGGATTTCCTTCTGTACATTGAAGAGGCGCAGCGTGCGCGTGGGCGTGGCGGTGGCCGAATCTTCCACCTCGACGCCGGCTTTGGCACAGAGGTCTTTCAGAAACCCAATGTCCGGCTTGCCCGGAAGCGGTAATGAATGGCGCCTCGGCGGAGCGTATTGCGTGCGCACGCCGCCGCGGACTCTGAGCATCTGCTCAGCCGTGTCGTAGTACGGCTCCAGGTCGCGATAGCGGATCGGCCAGGGATTTTCCGGCGGCGTGTACGGGTGAGGCTCGAAATCGGTCGGGTGCAGGCGCTCACACCGCCCGGTCCAGAAGTTGGAATTCCCGCCCAGCAGACGCGAGGTCGTTCGGCGCAGCGGGTAATGGGTGTCGCCGTCGTACTCGTAATTCGCCAATGACTGCAAACGCGAATTGACGAGCCATTTGCCAAGACCGAAGCCTGATTCCAGGATGAGCGTGCGTACGCCGCGTCTGGCAAGAGAAGTCCCCAGGAATGTGCCCGAGGGCCCGGACCCTATGATGCAGACGTCATAGGGAACAGCCGCATTCAATGCATCGATGCCAGCCGTTTTCACGTCGGATCAATAATACGGGCTGTCGTTGCGTTCACTCGATCGGTTGAGCACCACGCCAATCAGATTCATTTCCGCAAGGAGTTCTTTGGATCGCTCTAATGAACTGCGGGCCGTATACCCTTCGGTCACCACCAGCACGATGCCATCGACGTGAGGCGCGAAAGTCAGCACGTCATCGGACAACAGCAGCGGCGGCATATCGTAGATGACGATCCGGCGCGGGCTTTCCGCGCTCAATGCCTCTTCCAACTCCAGCATCCGCGGCGAGGAGAGAAAATCTGAAGAGTGTTCCAGCGGCCTTGCATTGGGGATGACGGCCAGTCGCTCGACGCTCGGGTTGTAGATGATGTCATTGATGCCGGCCTCGCCCACGAGATAATCACCCAACCCACGCTCGATCTGCATGCCGAAGTACGCCGCGATCTGCGGCCGCTGCAAGTCCAGATCGACCAGGAATACGTAAGTATTTGGGTCTTGGGCCAGGGCAATGGCGAGATTGATCGCGGTCAAGGTCTTGCCCTGGCCGGATTCAGTGCCGGTAACGGCAATCGAGTGCCAATCATTGGCGACCAGACGCTGCCCGATGCGCGTGCGCAGGATCTTGTATCCGCGCAGTGCTGCTTGATCGGTGACCTGGGTCAAAATGCAGTTGCGCTCCATCGCTTCGGGGTCGGCGGCCACCCGCTTGAATTGCCGAATGGTCGTGGGATCAACGGGCTCAAACTTCACGGCCTGCTTGCGCTTGGGTGCGGGGTTCGACGCCAGTGCGGTTTGCGCCTGCGCGGCCGCCGAGGCCTGGATTTTTTTGATGGCAGTTTCGATAAGGCTCATCTTAAAATTCCTTTTAGCGCACCAAGAAACGAATCAGGAACCAAAGCGTCGGGACTCCGAGCGCCACACTCACGGCAAGGGTACGCAACTGCCGGTATCGGCGTGCACCCGAGATTGAATTCTGGATATCGGGAATGACGGCGAGCGGGCTGAGGCCCAGCATGGTGTTCACGTCCCGGCTGCCGCGAACCGTCTGGTCAAACGCTTCGGCACCCAGGCCAGCCAGAACCGCAAGCACGAACGCCAAGATGCCACCGATGATCGCAATCGCCGCCCGCGAGGGCTTGGAGGCAGTGAGCGGCAGCGAGGCCTGCCGGCTCAATCGGAACTCGTCGCCGCTGCCGGCGAGTGTTGCGGCCGCGCTGAATTCGGCATCCATCCGCTGCTTCAACATCTGGTCGTACTTGTCGGTGGCCAACCCTAAGTCACGCATCAGGGTCTGATACTCTTTTTCCACCTGCGGACTGGAGCCGATCTGGCCGGTCAATTGCGCCGCTTTGCCGCGTAGTTCCGCGAGTCGGATTTGCAGCGATGCCAATTGGTTTTCCGCGCTGCGTAACTGAGTCTTCAGCTGAACGACGATGGGGTCCAGCGGAGCCGCCCCCGAACTGTTGCTTTTCTCGCCTGCTGCGATACGGGTTTCAAGGGTTGCAATCTGACGCTCGATTCTGCGCACATCGGGGTGATCCGCGCTGTATCGCTGACGCGTTTGCGCCAGAATCGCCTTCTGCGTTTCCAGCTGTGCCGACAGCGAGGTTTCACCACGCGTCGAACCCATGCGCCGCGCGGCGTCGATCTGCTTACGCAAGGCCAGCAAGTCAGGATGCGAGGGATCGTAGTTGATCGACTTGCGCCGGTATTCGTCTTCGAGTTCGCGGATCATGTCGTTGTCCGGCGCAACCTGCGCCTGCTGCAACTGCGACTCCAGGAAAATCCGGTTCTGCTCAAACGTGCGGATCTGCAGCTGAACGTCATTGATTTCCTGTTCGGCACGATCCCGAAACGCCATGTTCGCCTGCGCTGACTCGGGCAGTTCGCCGATATGTTGCGACTTGAAGTTGGCGACCTTGGATTGCAGCTGGGCGATTTGAATCCGGTATCGTTCGGCTTCGGATTCCAAAAATTTCACGGTGTGCGCGATTCGATCGTGCCGGTTCAGTCGATTCTGCGTGACGAACGAAGCGGCCAGCCAGCGCGACACGGATTGCGCCTCCACGGCCGTGGGGCTTCGATAAGCGACGCTGAATCCCGCATTAACGTCCTTTTGACGCCCTGATTGCGGATCCAAGATACGTTGCGTGACCATTTCGACGTCGATATTGGACTTGATGTCCTCGGAATCGGTGTCGACCTTGAGGTCGGCCTTCAATTTCTTGATGTTCTCGCCGTTGGTCACGAGTTCGGTCAATTTGGTCACGAACTCATCTTCGTACTCGTCACGATTGGCGCGCGCACCTTCGATTTCTGCCAGCGCTGATTGCTCGAACTGAAACTCGGAAGGTGCGATGAAGATGTCCGGTAGCGCGAGGGCAATGATGCCGGCCAGGACGATGATCGGCAGCGCGACCATTGCCATGAGATTTCGACGTCGCTTGATCGCGGCGAAGTAGTCGGCAAACCCAAGCGAATTGTCAGCTTCCATTGGCGCACTCATATCGATAACAGTCCCAAACCTAACATTTAACCCAAATCGTGAACGTGATCCTGCTCATGGAATGTTGTCCACAGTGCGGACGTGCCGTTGACGGCCCGGTCGGAGCCTCAATGGCGGTAACGGCCGACGCTCTGCGTTTCTCGCCGCGGCTCATAGATGATCGAGACGAGCACGGCATTTGAATTACCGGGTCCCAGGCCATTCTCGAAGTCCTGATGCGTAAAGTCGTATTCACCCCTCACCGACCATTCGCGCAAGAATCGCTTTTCCAACCCCACCGATGCGACGGAATAGGTCCTGGCGCGAAACGTTGCCGAAGGATCGGCAGCCTTGTCCTTGAACGCGCGTACCGCGACAAATCCTGACAGCAAGGCGGAAAGGTTTCGCGACGCGCGCAGACGGACCTGATTGCGTTCGATGGAATAGCCCGTTGAGCTGGGATCCACCGTACGAGTGAGGTCTAAAAACAGCTGGGTGACCTGGAAACTCCAATTGACGCCGGCACCGGCCACGTAGGTCGTCTCTTGCGCGGAGAGTCCGGTGTTGGAGACGCGGTCAAACTTCGAGCGCTGCACTCCCGCCCTTGCGTAGGCCTGCGACACGTCCGACACCTTCAATCGCCACTCTCCCAATACCCCGTAGGAATTGGTGTTCCCATTCGCGACGGCGGCACCGGGAGGCGTGTCAGGATCATTGCGCGTAAAAAATCCACTCACCCCAAACGAATGTCGCTCAGTAACCGCGTGCGCTACGCCAATCTGCGCACCGGCGTGCATGTAGCCGACGTTCGTATTGGGAATGAACTTGTCGTAGGAGGCATTCGAATAACTCAAATTCAAGTTCAACGTGTCGCGTTGCGTTACGTCGTAGGTAAAAGCAGGCAACACGGTGACCAACTCGCGTTTGTTGCGCAATGAAATGAATCCCGAGTCGCCCGCGTCCGGGCTACCGAGTCCCCCGCCGGCATCGGTGGTCACGCGATCGCTCTTGACCACCGACTCCTTGATGTAGGTCGCCAGCACCGATGCCGTGGATTTTTGGCCTCGATGCGAAGCGACAAAATCCGCGTAAGGGTCTGTGGATTGATCATCGCGGCTGTTGGGAAACCAGGAAGAGTGAACGCCCGGCGAAAACCGCAGTTCGTTCACGGGATCCACGGTGTGTATGTCCAGCCGCACATCGCCGTAGCCACCGGAAACCGAATCATGAAAGCCCGACGGCAGCAGGCGGTAATTGTCATCCGATTGCGCGCCGACTTCGACGCGCGGATCAAAGCTCCAGTTTTCGCCATGACCGGCCACCGGCCACGCGCAGGTCGCCAGAACCAGGGGAAGGAACTTGTTGATGGTTTTCTTGATAATCTTCATAGCGGGTCTTTGAGTTAGGGTTCTTAGGGAACGACCACGATATCGCCAACCTGCAACTCGATATTCTGGTTCAGGTCCTTGCCCTTGCTGACGCTGGTGTAGTCAAAGCGGATGGCCTGCTGCTGACCGTTGGTCCGGCGCAAGATAATGATATTTCCAAGCGAAGCGAACGGCGTCGTACCACCGGCCATGCTCAACGCCTGCATGACATCGACTCGCGGATTGACGATAAATTCACCCGGCCTTGTAACCTGGCCCATCACGTAAACTTTGTTGCCCTTGATTTCCTGCAGCGACACAGTCACCACCGGATCCGAAATAAACTTCTTCAGTTTCTCGGTGACTATTTTTTCGATTTCAATGACGGTCTTTCCCTTGGCATCGATTTGTCCGACCAAGGGGTACGAAAACGTCCCGTCGGGTCGCACCAGCACGCCGGGACCTTGCAGATCAGGTTCTTTCCAAACGGCTATGGTCAACACATCACCCGGGGTGACGATGTAGGGGCGTTCATCCGCAAGCGCCACGGCGCTGCAAGAAATCAAGGCGAAAACACATATCAGGCGGCATACCGACAAGTTCATAGAAAATCTCCAAAGGCGTCTTACGCCAATGGCGGGATTCTAATGGTTTTCGAGTGATTCCGTTGAGTTACCTCAGGGTGGTATAAGCTTTCTAGACGCATATCCGGTTTTTACGAACCGCCCTGAGATACCATATCGTTGTCTAAAAGCCACAAACTTAACTATCCATGGGAACGCCGGTGACCGACCGCCCAAAACTGTCGATTATCGTGCCTTTCTATAACGAGGAAGAAAGCATCCGGCCGCTCTACGCGGCCATCATTGCTGCGATCGACCCGCTGAACATAAGTTACGAGATGGTGTTCGTGGATGACGGCAGCAAAGATTCCACGGTTGCCATCGGATCGGATCTCGCGCGGTCGGATTCGCGCGTCAGACTTGTAAAATTTCGTCGCAATTATGGTCAAACGCCTGCGATGGCGGCCGGGATCGAACATGCACGCGGCGAAATCCTGGTCACGATGGATGGAGATCTGCAGAACGACCCCGCTGACATCGGCCTGTTTCTGGAAAAAATGGCGGAAGGCTACGACATCGTCGTCGGGTGGCGCCATAACCGGCAGGACAAGCTGATCTCCCGCAAGATCCCCTCGCGGATCGCCAATCGCTTGATCGGGAAAGTCACCGGCGTCCCTATCATGGACAACGGTTGTTCCTTGAAGGCCTATCGCGGCGATCTGATCAAACACATTCCGCTGTATTCGGAAATGCACCGCTTCATTCCCGCCATGGCATCGATCGCCGGACCCAAGATCGCCGAGATCAAAGTTCGTCACCATGCGCGCCAGTTCGGCCAATCCAAGTACGGCCTGTCCCGCGTTTACAAAGTGCTGCTGGACCTCATGGTCATCAAGACCGTTGCATCCTTCACTTCGCGGCCGCTGCTGTGGTTTTCGCTGCTGTCCCTGCCCTTGCTGCTCGCCGGAACCTTGACGCTGGGGTGGGCGCTTTTTTCCATGGTCTCGGACCATGCGCCGCTGTCCCTGCCGGTCGCAGGCTCCGGCCTTATTTTCCTGACCTCTGCATTGATACTGATCAGCGGCGGCGCATTTGGCGAGCTGATCTACAAATCAGGCGACATGCGCGAGAGTGATTTCGCCCGATTGACACAAAAAATCAAGCGCCCGCTGCGCGTTGACGAATGAGGGTTTTACATGATTGAGCGTCGTTCCAATATCGATTTGTCGGTGATCATTCCGGTGGGAGGGCGACACGCGGACCCCTTGGAACTGTACCGTGAGTACAAGGCGGGACTCGATGCTCAGCCGTTGGTCTATGAATTCATCTTTGTGCTGGATGGGCCGCACCCGCAATTCGCCGCGTCGCTTGAACAACTGATTGCAGACGGCAGCCCCCTCACAATCGTCTCGTTGACCCGTAGCTTCGGCGAATCGACGGCGTTGATGGCCGGGTTCGAGCGCGCCTCGGGCGAGTCCGTTCTGACGCTGCCCGCCTATCACCAGATCGAGGGATCGGAGATCGGAAAGCTGCTTGCAGGACTTGACCGTGCCGACTTCGTGATCGGACATCGATCGCCTCGCGCCGGCGGGGCCCTGGAAGTATTTCGACGCCGCGCTTTCCACGGATTGATTGCATCGGTCACCAAATTGCAGTTCCGAGATCTGGGCTGCGGCGCACGCGCGATGCGACGCCAGGTTCTAGAAGAGATTGCGCTGTACGGCGATCAACACCGCTTCCTGCCCATCCTCGCCGATCGCCAAGGGTTTCGAGTGACGGAAGTGGATGTCCGGCAATCGCCGAAAGATCGTCTCGACAGAATTTATCGGCCACGGGAATACACGCGTCAGGCACTGGATATCTTCAACGTTTTCTTTCTGGTGCGCTTCACCAAGAAACCGCTGCGATTTTTTGGGATGGTGGGCGTCTCCACCTTCGCCATCGGTGCGATCCTGGTCGCCTACCTGGTCATTGATCGGCTCTTCTTTGGACAAGCGCTGGCAGATCGCCCTGCCCTGTTGCTGTCTTCACTCCTGTTGGTGCTGGGCCTGCAGCTATTCGCGCTCGGATTGCTGGGCGAATTGATCATTTTCACGCACGCCAAGGACCTTAAAGATTATAAGGTCGATAAGGTCATCGAGTTTCCCAACGATGCCTCGATGCGCTCCTCCGGCGCAAACCCCGGCATACGATCGGCCTGACGTCCGCGCAGCCCGGCGCCATGCCGCCCAGCATTTGCTTCGTTGGCCTCGAAAACCTACCGGTGCTGGCTCCCGAGTACGGGACTCACGGGGCTGGTGGCGCGCAAGTACAGCAATCCCTGCTAGCCAAAGCCCTGGTGCGGCGCGGCTATCGCGTGTCCATGGTCGTGGCCGACTATGGACAGGCCGACCGCGCCACATGGGAAGGCATCACCACGTTTAAGGCGTTTCGGCATGCGGCCGGACTTCCGGGCTTGAGGTTTTTCAGCCCGCGCTGGACCTCGACCTGGGCCGCGATGAAACGCGCTGATTCCGATATCTACTACGTGAGTTGTGCCGGCATGCTGATTGGAGAGGTCAGCCTGTTTGCGCGCATGCATAAACGCAAAGTCATATTTCGCGTCGCAAGCGATTCGGATTGCGATCCGAACACCGTGCTGATCCGACATTGGCGTGACAAACAACTCTACCGTTTTGGACTTCTGCGAGCCGATCTGGTGCTGGCCCAGACCGAAAAACAAACGCAGGCGCTGAGCAGCAACTACTCACGCGACAGCCAAATCGCCAGGTCCCTGGCCGATCTACGCGGCAGCAATCTGGATTTCGCCGCACGCGACATCGACGTACTCTGGGTCAGCAATATTCAACCGCTCAAGCGCCCGGACCGGCTGCTGGACCTTGCGAAGCGGCTGCCGCACCGTTCATTCCATGTGATCGGTGGCGCAATGAATTCACATACCGCGCTTTTTGAACAAACCCAACAGCGCAGTGCCGCGCTTCCGAACGTGCACTTTCACGGCAAGGTCTCCTATCACAAGATCAAGGATTTTTTCTCCAGAGCCAAGATCCTGGTGAACACATCCGACATCGAGGGCTTCCCCAACACCTATCTGCAGGCATGGGCCAATGCCGCACCGGTGGTCGCCTTTCACGACCCCAACGGCGTCATTGCGGCGAACCGTCTGGGTTGGTGCGCGCGCGACGACAGCGATATGCAAGTCGCTGCGGAGTCTCTGCTGGCGGATGAAGGCGTGTGGCGTGAAACAGGACGCCGATGTGTGACTTTCCTGAATGCCCAATATGGCGACGAAACGGCCCTCACCGAATACGAGAGCGCACTTCGCACCTTGGCGGGGTCTGCGCTTTAAATGGCCCAGTTTCCGGGTGTTTTGTTCCTGTGCAACTCGCTGGGCATCGGCGGCGCCGAGACTCATGTCGTCACCTTGCTGAACCTGCTGGACACTCATCGCTTTCGACTCTCACTTGCCTATCTGAAGCGCGACGAACGATTGCTTCCCAAGTTGCAGCGTGAACGTCTGCAAAGCGTCCAATGTCTTGACGTGAAATCCAAAATCGACCGGCAAGCCGTGAGTCGGCTGGCAGAGCAGATCGACAAGGACGAGATCGACGTCCTGGTCTGCACGAACAACTACTCGATGCTGTACGGGTTTTTGGCGCGGCGCGTTGCGAAACGCCCGGTAAGGATCGTCGAGGTGTTTCACACCACGCAGCTGCGCACCACGAAGGAGAAACTGCAATCCCTTCTCTACCGGCAATTGATCGCGCGTTGCGATCTGCTGATTTACGTATGCAACAATCAGCGCGACTATTGGACCCAGCACAGGTTGCGCGCGCGGGCGCAGGTTGTGATTCACAATGGCATCGACACCGACTATTTCACCGATCGATTCTCGCCTGCGGTGAAGGCCGAGATCCGCGCGCGCCATGGATTCGCCGTCAATGACTACGTGGTTGGAATTTGCGCCTCGTTTCGGCCCGAAAAAGCCCACCGCGATCTAGTCGCAGCTTTACACCACCTGCGCGCCGGCAGCCGCGTGGCGCCCAAATTATTGTTGATCGGGGACGGCGCGGAGCGAGCGAACCTAGAGAAACAAATCAAGGACCTCGGACTGACCGAAGCCGTCGCGATAACAGGATTCCAATCCGACGTACGTCCGTTCATTGCCGCGTGCGATGTCATGGTGCTCGCCTCCCATGCCATTGAAACATTCTCCATCTCCGCGTTGGAATCCATGGCGCTGGGCAAGCCGTTGATACTGACCCGCATCGGCGGAGCCGATGAACAGGTCGTGGACGGCGTCAATGGGTACCTCTTCGAACCCGGGGATTTGAGCGCGCTGGAGCAATGCCTGCAATTGCTTGCCGATGCCGAGTTGAGAAAAAAAATGGGCACCGAGGCCGTGCGCATCGTCAACGAACGCTACCAATCCGAAACCATGGTGCGCGCCTTCGAAACAGAGTTTGAGAAGCTGCTTGGAATCACCGGCGCGTAGCGGACCGCGCCAGCGCTCTCGCCTACAACGAATCCACTCTCACGGCCGCGCCCTGCTGAATCGATCGAAGCGCGGCAAACGTCACCAGCATGCTGCGTCGCGACTGCGAATACGGCATCGGGTGGGCGGCTGTCCCCGTCAGGAACGCCAGCCATGCAGCCATCTGCTCCTTGTGCCCCTTCGAATTGTGCTTCGATCGTTTGGACCCGCTCTTTGACAGGATGTCGAGCGTCTGGAAGTTCACGATATCGGCCGACAGCCCGGCAGCGAAAACGGTCACCGTCTCCTTCGGATATTGGGTGTTCGCCTCCGCCGCGTAGATCAACTGCCCGCTGGAACCGTCGGCGAACTCGATCTGTGCTGCAACGCTATCCGGAAACGCGAGTCGTCCGCTCACGGCCCCGATCGATTGCGCAAACACACGCACCGGCTCGCTGTTCGCGAGATAGCAGCAATAATCGAAGAAGTGGCAAGCCTCGCCCAACACGCGGCCGCCGCTCTCGGAATAATTCGCATACCAGCTGGTCGGATCGATTCGGCCCGGCACGACCCGGTAGGAGATGGTCTTGGCGCCGGATATCGAATCCAAGATCGCTTTCAACTCCTGGGTCGCCGGCGCAAACCGCCGGTTGAACCCGACCTGAATCGTGCCACGGCTGGTGGCGACCGCCGCATCGATCTGCGACAGTTCTTGCAGCGACAGACACAGCGGCTTCTCCACGTACACATGGCGATCCGCTTTCAATGCCGACAATACCAGCGGGGCGTGCAGTACATGCCGGGTTGAAATGATCACTGCCGGCGCCGTGGCATCGGCTGACTCGGTGGAAGACTTGGAGAACCCGTACTTGGTCTGCACATGACGCGCGCTCAACGCGGTCTGATTGACCACTGTGCCCAGCGCGATCTTGCCTTGCATGTGCGGCAGCAGCATCGAGCGGGCGAAATTGCCGGCGCCGATGATGTCGACGCCCGCAACGGGCGAGGACAACCTCAACCCATCGGTCGGCGCCGCAACCTGGGCGGCCACTTGTGGCGCAGCCCCTTCTATCGATTCGCGCGCCGCTCCGTATTCCAGGACCACACCGACGTCCGTGGAACCGCCGGTGGCGAGCGATTCATACACGCCGACCGCGTCCTCGAAGGGTACTCTGCGCGTCGTCATTTGCGGCAGACCCAATTTCCCCGCCTGCATCAACGCGAGGCAAGCTTGGAAATTCCGCTGCTCAGTCCAGCGCACGTATCCGATCGGATAATCGACGCCGCCCCATTCATACATCGGTTCGTAGCGGCCCGGCCCATAGGAGCGCGAATAGCGGATATCCAGCTCCTTCTCATAGAAGGCGCCGCGCGGCAGCTCCACCTTGGTGATGCCGACGATGACAATCCGGCCCCGATCGCGTGCGATCTCCGCCGCCTGTTCAATGGGCGAATTCGAATCCGTGGCCGTGCAGACGAGAGTCGTATCGACGCCGTAACCCAGCGTCCAGGCGCGCGCTTCATCGGCGAGGTTTTGCTCGCCATGAATCACCACGCGTTCAGCACCCAGTGACGCACACAGGGCGCGTCTGGAGGGCAGCACATCGACCGCCATCACGCGCGCACCGGCTACAGCGAGCAGATTGGTGACCAGCAAGCCGATCAGTCCCTGGCCGACCACGACGACCTGTTCGCCAATTTGAACATTGGCCTGCCGCACGGCCTGCATGGCGATCGAGCAAACAGTCGTGTAGGCCGCCTGCCAGCCCGGAACGCCGTCCGGAACGGGCGTGGCAAGCATGTCTGGGATCGCCAGGTACTCGGCATGAAAGGCGCACTCTGCGCCGGCGCAGGCCACCAGGTCGCCGACTCGAAAGCGGGTATTCGCCGGATCCACGGCCTCCACGATGCCCGCCGCGCTGTAACCAAGCGGCGTCGGCACAGCGAGCCGATTTTTCACCTTCTCCAAGGCGTTCTTCCACCCCAGGTTGCGCGCCGTATCGAGGACCTTGCGCACCTGATCAGGACGCGCCCGCGCCTTTTGCAGCAAATTCATCTTTGCCTGCGTGACCTTCATTTTCTCGGTGCCGATGCTGATGACCGAGTGGGTGGTCCGCACGAGTATTCCGCCGGCCGGTGCCGTCGGAATCGCCAGTTCCTGCAGTTCGATGCGTCCGTCTTGATATTGTGCGATTTGCTTCATATGAGTTTGCTAACCAACCACCGATGTTTGCCGCGAGAAGTTTTTTCCAATTCCGACGAGGCTTTGAGTTCGATCGCAAAGTCAGGCCCAAGTTTTTCCGACAGACGCCGACGCAATGCGCCGAGCTGGGATTCTTGAAAGCGGGAATTGGGAATGAATCGAAACTCCGCCTGCCCCGGCTCGTCCTGCCGAAATTGAACTGCGACGAAGCCGTCGAAAATAGTGTCGTGCATGTTGAAAGCGGTCAGAGAAATCCGCCGCCCCGAACGTGTCACCAAAAATTCCTGGCCCCTGCCCGCAATTTCCGAGACCGCAGCCCACGGAAACTCCAGGCCCGTGTGCGTGACGCGCACGTAATCACCAGTTCGATAGCGGATCAACGGCATCGCGAAGTTATCGAAGGTGGTGCCGATCACTTCCTGCAGACCGTCCGCGTCCGGCGCTCCGAACTCGACAAAGCCGTAGGTCGGGAAAAAATAGAAGTTTGGCGATGTCCGGCCTTCGCCGGCCAGGATCACACGCTCGGAGTGTCCGTACCACCGATACACGCGGCAGCCGAACACCTTTTCCACCAGTGTCTTCTGATCCAAGGACATCCATTCCGACCCACACAGGATTCCGCGCAAGGGAAGCCTCCAGCTCTGCCGCTGCGTCACCAGCAGCTGTGCAAGCTGCAAGACGGCCGACGGATACGCGTGCAGAAAATCCGGCTTGAAGGTCTCGATCTTTTCCAGATACTCCGCCGCGCGCTGCGGTGTCAGGTGATAGGAGGAAAGCATCAGCCAGTCGCGCGTGCTGTCGTAATCGTCAATGCGCCCCTGATCCGCATTGCTGGTCACATGACCACGGATCACCGCCAGCCTCGAGCCCTTGGTGTAGCCCACCCGCCCCCACATCGTCTCGAGAAATGCCTGCTCCTTCGGCCGGCTTACGCCCTTCTGCAGATAGAACCCCACCGGCACGCCGGTGGACCCGCCGGTGGTGATGTAAAGGCGTTCCCGCGCCGAGATTGCCTGGGAGGCGAGTCCGTCACGGTTCTCCTGAATAGCGCGCTTGTCGAGCGTGGGGCAGGCGCGCAGATCATCGGTGCTTTGCAGTTTCAGAGGATCGAATCCGTGCTCGGCAAAGGTTGACCGGTAATAGGGGCAATGAGTGCCGGCATGGATCAGCGTTTCCTGGAGCTTGGCAAGACGCCATGCCTCCACGTCCGCCACGTTGGCATCCTCGAACCTGGCGGCGAGTTGCACGAACTCGCCATAGCGGGCGCCAAAGCGCACGGTCTCAGGGAGCTGTCGGTACGTCCGCCCAGCAAGGGACCGCATCCACCGCGGTGAGCGGCCATAGATCCGCAGCAGTGGATACAGGTGATCTTCGAGGCTCATACCAATTGTCCTGGCTACGCCACGTGATGGTCGGAAGCATCCCGTACGGCTGAAAAGGGACGGGAAATTATAGGGACCCGGTCCATTCAATACGAGGGAAGGATTTGTCGAATCTGGCCGGGAAATAGTGACCAACAGCACATTTTGCCATTTTACCAACCGGGCCGCGTTTGATTCGGCATAATTCGCCCCGTTTTGAACTCATTTAAACTCACACTCCCCTCACGGCGCATCATCGCAATGCTCGGCACGTCTGAATCGACGGCCGGCGGCGTTTCCGCGGTGATTCGAGCGTATCGTCACGCCGGATTGTTCGAGCGTTATCCGGTGGTGCACCTCGTCACTCACTGCGACGGATCGGCGTGGAAGAAATTTCGGTGCGCCGTCGACTCCTTTTTCAGATACCTGTGGCTGTTGATGCGAGGCAAGATCGCGTTGGTCCACGTGCATGGCGCATCCAATGCCAGCTTTTGGCGCAAGCTGCCGTTCATCCTTCTGGCCTTTGCCACCCGACGCAAGGTGATATTTCATCTGCACGGTGGCGGCTTCCTGCAGTTCTACGAAAAGTCCGGCGAATTCGCGCGGCGTTGCATCCGCACGGTACTGAACGGCGCAGCAACCGTCATCGCCGTGTCCGACTATTGGCTGGCGCCTTTGCAGGCGATTGCGCCGCGATCGCACATCGTGCGGATCTACAATCCCTTGAGCGATGTGTCTCTGTTGAATCTCACGCATGCGCCGGGCGCCGCGCCGCGACTGTTGTTCCTCGGCAGGATTGCAACCGACAAAGGCGTCTCTGAATTGTTGGGGGCGTTTGCGGACATTCACGCCGACCATCCAAATTTGATGCTGGCATTTGGTGGCGACGGGGAACTGGCAAGCGCACGGACGGAAGCGGCGAAACTGGGCATCGAGCCGTTTGTCGAATTCCATGGTTGGGTGGGCGCGGCCCAACGCACGCTGCTGCTGCAATCATCGAGCGCGTTCGTTTTACCCTCCTACATGGAAGGCCTGCCCATGGCGCTGCTGGAAGCCATGGCAGCCGGTCTGCCGACCATCGCCACGCAGGTCGGGGGCGTGCCTGACCTCGTATCCGAAGGTGTCGAGGGATTACTGGTTGCGCCCAAGGACAGAACCGCGCTTGCCGGTGCCATCGCCTCGATGTTTCGAGACGACCAACGACGCACGGCCATGAGCCGGGCGGCGCGGGAGCGAATCGTCAGGGACTTCTACCCCGACAAGATCATCGCTCAGGTTGAAGCCCTCTACGACGCATTGCTCCAGACGCGTTAATCAGAATGGGTCGATCCGGATATCGGTGGTGCCTTCCCACGCGCCATTGATCGAGCCGGAGAGGACGATGCACGGAGATTGGGTCTTGGTGTCGAAGTGTCTGGATTCCCATCCCAAGGGAGGTTCCTCGCGGCCGCGCACGAGTTCGGCGGCAAGACTTTGCGGCCATGACAACACCGCGTGAGTTGCGCCAGCTCGCACGCTTGCATTTCCGGCCTCCATGGAAATCTCGCATTGCGGCGCGAAGTGCCAGAAAATCTCCACCCGGTGAGCGGCCTTGCAGCTGAGGCTGTCGGTGACGCTCAGTCGCCGCTCGCCCTTCAGGTACTTCCATCGGCGCCGTACTTGCACCGGATCCGTCAGTCGCTGATAGCCATCATGTTCGCCGGAAAGGTCGTCCATTTCCGCATCGCTGTCGAATCCCAGCAGCGTGGAGTTCGCATGACGCGTCCAAAGAAAGTTGCCGCCGGGCACGGACTGATCAAGGCCATCAATCCGCACGGTGTTATGGGCAGAGGTACCGCGAAAGTAATCCCGCCACTTTTTCTGTGTGTGATACGCGAAAGTGCCCGGGTCGATCAGTAGTTCCGTGCCACCACAGGACATCACAAAAGACAGGGAATCGGCGTGGCCATGCGCGGCGATGGCAAGATATCCCAGCGGCGCGATGTCCGCGACGATATGGACTTCGTCGCCAGCACCGAAGCGATCGCCTAACAGGAAATAGCCACCGTCGCGAAACGCGCGCCTCTGTAGCGAAGGCGGCGAAGTCGCCGGTTGCAGTGCATCGAAGCCTGCGCGAGCGCCGTCTCCCAGCAGCCACACGCTCTTGTCATCGAGTGATTGCGCCTTGCTCTTGAAGTCGGCGCGGCCGAACAAAATGGCGCCCGTCGCCAACAAGGAGCGATAGACGTTGAAATCCGGTGCGGGACACAGCCGCACCATGACGGCGTCATCGGAGTCGCCGATCATGGGAACCGACCCGGCAAAGTTCATCAAGCCCGCGACAAAATCGAGCATGGCTTCAATGCGCTTCCAATACTCGCGGCCTATCTTCACTGAATCGAATTGGTTGAACAAGCCGACGAGCAGCATCATGTCGGCGACCTCGTGGTGATACCAGGTCGCCTGTTCCCGGTTCACGCCATCGGCAAAATTCTGCAGCAGCGCCTCGCTCTCGAATTCACGCCGCGCCGCCGTTCTCCACTCCTCACACTCGCGCCAATAGGGCCATGTCGTGCAGGCCACGTACAGTCCGGCCAATTCACCCAGAATATGGTTGTTGGCCGAGGAGAAACGCGAAAAATGGCCTGAAATAAAATGACAGTGTTGATAGACGGAGGTGAGCCAGCGGCGTTTGAAATGCGCGCCCTCCTCGCCTTCGAACAAAGGGGAGTCGTGCTCGCCGAGCAATCGCCAGGCAAATGACCAGTTAAGCAGCCGCACGCCATGTTCAAGACTACTGGTCCAATGCGGGCCCAACGGGTACGGGCATTGGTCGAACCAGGACATGAGCAGAGTCCGGCAACCGTGCGCGTAGCGAAGGTCACCCGTCAAATGCCAGGCCTGCGCAAGCGTCACCAGTTCCAGGTGCCTGCTGGGTTCCCACAAATACTTTATGTCGCCGACCAGGGATTCGTTGCGATAGTTCAGGGACTTTCCAAACGTCAACGGCGCCCGCACACCGGTCTTGGGATCGCGGTTCCATTCAGGCGGAAATCCCAGCTCACGCCCGCGCATGGCGAACACGTTGAAACGTCCCGCGAGAATCGACTCGGCGGCATCGCGATAGGGAGTCGGATCCAGAGACGTCGGAAGCGTCGTCAACCAACTGCCGCCGGGCACGATTCGCGGCTCTGTAGTCCTGGCCACCCCGATGCCGAATCGAGTCAGCCTGGTGCGCACGGACTGTTTCACACGGTAGGTGACTTCGCGCCGATCCATGGCGGAAAGCCGTTTCAGCGCCCAAATCGGATTCATGCGTCAGCCGCCGGCGAAAATCTTGTCATACGCCGCCAACAATCGTGGGATCTCGTGGTCCCAGGATAACTCCGACGCAACGCGCTGCCTGCCAAACGCGCCCATACGCAGCCGCGTGGGCTCATCGTCGACCAAGCCCACCAGCTTGACGGCCATATCCACAGGATCGTTGCGGTTTGCGTACAGCGACGCCTCTTGCGCGGACACGCGGCCCTCGGTCAGGTCGAACTGAACGATCGGCTTTCCCAGCGCCATGTATTCCATGATCTTGTTCATCGTGGATTTGTCGTTCATCGAGTTGGCGACATCGGGATTTACGCACACGTCGGCCGTATTGAGCATTTCCAGCAAGTCTTTGTCCGGAACTCGCCCGGCAAAAGTTACATAGTCCGCGATGCCCATGCTGCGAGCTAGCTCCTGCATTGCTGCAAGCTCAGTTCCGCCGCCCACCAGCCCGAAGTGAATGTCCTGCCGCTTCATGTCGACGACAATGTGGCTGACGGCCTTGAGCAGCAGATCGATGCCCTCCTGGCGACCCATGACGCCAACGTAGCCCACCAGATATTTTCTGCCGCGCTTGAGCGCAGCAACCGGCGGCATCAACTGAAGACGGCGCAGATCCGGTCCGCTGCGAACCACGAAAACCCGGCTGGGGTCCATCTTGCCGCGTTCGATCGCGATGCGGCGGTAGGATTCGTTGGTGGCGATGGATACATCCGCAGTGCGGAATGTCCATCGCTCCAAGGCGAGCATCACGCGGTAAAACGCGTCGCGCCGGTTGAACTTGGCCTCATACAATTCAGGGTTGATGTCATGGTGGTCAAACAGGAATTTTTTGCCGAATAGCTTGTAGAACCCGGCGAGCAGGAAAATCGTGTCCGGCGGATTACAGGCGTGGATGACATCAAAGCCGCGGCGAAACAGCACCCGCAACGAGAGCAGGAATTCTGCGCACAATGCCCAGGAATATTCGAGCGCATAGCCCAGGGCCCCTGCCGCTTCCACCGGCAACGAATGCCTCAAAATCTCGATGCCCTCGATCTCCTCGAAGGATTTCTCATAACCCTTGCCCTTGGGACAAATGATCGACACGGCGTAGCCCGCTGCGACCAACGTGCGGGCTTCCTGCCACACTCGGCGGTCGAAGGGACAAGGCAGGTTCTCAACGATGATCAGCACGCGCCGCGCTTTGGCCGCGCGCATCACCAGCAAATGCCCTCATAGCTCGCGCCACTATCAACGGTCGGTGTGATGCGAACCAGATCGATGACGGTTTGATTTGGCTTGAGGGTCTTCACCACGTCGACGAACTCGGGCCCGGAATTGCCGATCACGATGATCTCGGCGTGGTCCAGAACCTGCGCCATGCTGTCGCGCATCAGATTGGCGATATGGGGAATATGATTGAGGATGTAATCGCGATTTGCTCCCGTCAGCTTGGCCAGGTTGACGTTCTTATCGAACACCTGCAAGTCAAACCCCTTGCCAATGAGCGTCTCGATCAATTCCACGATGGGGCTTTCGCGCAGGTCATCCGTTCCTGCCTTGAAGCTGAACCCGAGTATTCCGATGCGCTTCTTGCCGCGCGCTACGATGAGATCAAGGCCGCGGCGAACATGCGCTTCGTTGCTGGGCAGGATCGAGTTGAGAATAGGCACGTCCACATCGAGCGTCTTGGCTTTGTAGCGCAACGCTCGGACGTCTTTGGGCAAGCACGACCCACCGAAGGCAAATCCGGGCTTCAGATAGTACGAAGACAGATTCAACTTGGTGTCCTGACAGAAGATGTTCATCACCTCGAAACTGTCGATGCCGAGCGGTTTGCACAACGACCCGATCTCGTTTGCGAATCCCACCTTCAGCGCATGCCAGGTGTTATCCACATACTTGACCATTTCCGCGGTTTCGAGCGTCGTTCTAAAAACGGCCGCATCCAGACCTGCATACAGTTCCAGCAACTTGCTGCCGACCTTTTCGTCGAACTCACCGATGACAGTCTTGGGTGGGTGGTAATAATCCTTCACGGCGGTCCCTTCGCGCAGGAACTCCGGGTTGAAGCAAACTCCGTAGTCGGCCCCCGCTTTCTTGCCGGAAGCCGCCTCGAGAGCGGGAAGTACTACTTGTCGCATTGTGCCGGGGAGCACCGTGCTACGGATGACGACAATGTGATATCGCTGCAACGTTTTTAACGCTGCGCCGATGTCCAAACAGACATTGCGAATATGAGACAGATCCAGACTGCCATTACGCTCGCTCGGCGTGCCCACGCAAACCAGGGACAGATCCGTGTCTTTGATCGCCCCAGCGGCGTCTGTGGAGGCAGACAGACGCTTTTCCGCATGGGCGGTTGCAATGAGCGTGTCCACGCCCGTTTCGATAATGGGCGATTTCCCCGCATTGATCAGGTCGACCTTGGTTTGATTCTTGTCGACCCCAATGACACTGTGACCGTCAGCTGCAAGGCAGGCTGCCGACACGGCGCCCACATACCCCAGACCAAATACACTTATCCGCATGCGCAGCTCCGGACCATTAAAATCCGTAGCTTAGCAGCATCGTGGGCTCAAGGAACGTGAACGAGGACTCGAACCCGGGCCGGCAAATTCTGCCGATCCGGGATGTGAACCCGGTCGGGATTTCCGACCGGGTCAGAGGAACTGCTTCCGCTTGTCTGTTACTCGACTACGACGCTTTGCGGAGCCGCCGGTTTCGCCGCGGAAGTCGCCGCTGCGGTGGTTCGAAGCAAAATGATTCCGTCGCGATCAGCCAACGTGACGGTGCGCGTCGTCTGACCGTTGTTCACATTGCGATCCTGAGAGCCGGACAACCGCCGGAAGTCTGTTTCGAGTGTCACAGTGACCGAACCATTGCCCTTCGGATTGACCAGCGCAATGCCATTCTCAAAGTCGCGACGATAGACGCCGTCTTGCCACGCGCTCTTCGAGGGAGAGGAGGTCGCCTGACCCAAGTTCGCATTGAATTCATCGAACCACGCCACCCCTGCATAGCCCTTGGCAAGGTCGTTGTACGCAAAGTAGCCATCGTCCATCAGGCATGAAGCCAATCCGTAGCGCATGGTGCGGTAGTCGGTCGCCGAGCCGGACATATTGAAGATCAAAATCTTGGGTTCAGATACCGATGCCATCCCCTTTCGATAAGATGACATCAACTTCGACCACCCGCCCCAGCCTTCCACTGAATAAGACTTGCCGATCAAGCCTTCGAGCAAGCCACCCTGCGGTACGCCGCTCAACTCCGGGAATACCGCTTCGTCGCGACCCCAATCGGCGATGTTGCCGATCTGAATTTTGCCCGGCATCAAGCTCTTGACGAGCGAGAAGTAGCGCTGATAGCCCTGCCGCATCGCGGCCTGCGCAGCGGAGCCGTCCTTGGAATCGGAGGAACCATCGAGATTCCAATCGCCATTGATGCGTGGCTTCCAAAACACATTGTCCATGAAGAAGCCGTCGATAGAAGGGGCAGGCCTGTACAGGTTGTCGACAAAATACTGCGTCATCCAATCGATGGCCCGCTTGCCGGAAGAATCGGCCCGAGTGTTCA
>JANMXI010000210.1:0-4471 GCA_031394735.1 Pseudomonadota bacterium
TTCATGATTTCTCCTGCTGATCTGTTGTGACCTGAACTGAATCCAAATTAGCGAATCAACGCAGTGCGGGATATAAGCGATCTTGCCGGACGGCCTGTCAGATGGCACTGACCCCTCAGCACCTGCGGGATTTGTCTGACAGTGGGTTACTCCAATGCACCGCTTGCAACTCCATTGCCGCGCGCCACAATCACGGCCCATCTGCACCGCTCACCCATCAGGAGACACTCATGATCCCTGCTCAGATCGACGCCCCGCCGAATGTCATGACGGTTCGCGCTCGAGAGGATGGCCATTGGTATGTTGGCAATGGACGCAGCATTGCCAATGGTCCCTACCGGCGGCCGGAACACTTGATTGGTGTCGTCTCCGATTTGATGGGGGACAACACCAACTGGCGAATCGAAGTGCTGAATGCCAACGATAAGTTGATTGCCGCCTATGACGGGCGCGATCTGCAAACAGGCGCCACCAATCACGTTGAAGATCACAACCGTTGGCCGCAGATCATCGCCCACCGAAGCCCGCTTTGAGCTCAGCCAGGCCTACGAGGGGCACGCCAGCCTGTTAAAAAAGACCGCCAAACCGAAGCGCGTAGGCGGCAAACAACTTTTAGACACGAACTGGCGTCGGTCCGTCGCCGGTTGGATCGATAATAATGGTAGGTTCCTCTTCCGGCTGCCCATCGTCAGACGGTGAATCGACTCGTGGAGATCCGATGGAGCTCTCCTCGGTCTCATCGCCGTCGGGCGCGGGTACCGGTGGCGGATTTCCTGCCTCTAATGGCACGGCGGATGGGTCCCCTCGTCACAAACCACGACTGTCTTTGAATCTTTAGGCACAACGATCACCGTCGTATCTTTGGGAGGAGCGCTACCACATCCCGCCACAACCAGCATGACCGCAACAAGGCTTAGGATTGATTTCATTGCTCGGCACTCACAGTTGACTGCCCCCGCCCAACCGTTACCGTTTGGGCGGGGGCAGGCTGTCCGCGCGAGGTGCAAATTGGCGTCCGATCTTGTCTGACGCTAGATTTAAGCCATTTTCGATGTAGGACAATTTACCGCCTCGACGAGTCTCCGGCTGACGGACATTTGCCGGCGTCTGATTACGATGTTCCCAACGAGAATAATGTTGGGAGCGGTCGTGTTACGTCAACTAAACCAAAAGCCACCCAAGGTTGGTTTGATCCTGAGCGGTGGCGGAGCTTTGGCGGCCTATCAAGTTGGGGTTTTGGCGGCCATCGCCAAGAGTATGCCCCGCGGTTCCCCCTGTCCGTTTCGCGTCATCTGTGGCACCTCGGCCGGTGCGATCAATGCAGGCATCATCGCGGCCAACGCAGACGATTTTCGCCGCGGCGTACTCCAGGCCATTCGAGCGTGGACGGCTCTGGACGAAGCCAGCGTATACCACGCGGATATCCGTCGCGTCAGTCGATCGGCGGGCCGCTTTTTTCGCGCGGTGTTGGGCGGCAGATCAACCGGCGGCCCCATTGCATTGCTCAACAATGCGCCGCTGCGCGATCTCATCCAGCGGGTTGTCAACTTTCAGTCCATTCGCGACGCAATCGCGAACGGCCATCTCGATGCGCTCTGCGTCACGGCATCCAGTTACGACTCCGGACAATCGGTCAGCTTTTTCGAAGGCATTGACGAGTTGCAGCCCTGGAGTCGTGTGCAGCGAGAAGGCGTTCGAGTCAATCTGGGCGCTCAGCACATCATGGCATCGGCCGCGATACCGCTCTTGTACCCTGCGGAGAATATTGGAGGCCAGCGATATGGAGACGGCGCCGTCCGACAATTGCTGCCGCTAAGTCCCGCCGTCCGCCTCGGCGCCGATCGCATATTCATTCTGGGCGTGGGTGCCAAAAAAGAGATAGCGACCTACGATTACGCCGCCACTCACAGCCCGACGATCTCACAGATTGGCGGTCATCTGCTGGACTGCGTATTCATGGACAACGTGGACGCGGATTTGGAGCGGATGCAGTCGATGAATGACGCCATTCGGCAAATCCCCGCCAAGAGTATTCGCGGGCAAGAACAATCCGGCTTGAAGTTGCTCGACAGCTTTGTATTCTCGCCGCCCACCGCGCTGCATCGGTTGGTCAGTCAACACGCCCATAAACTCCCCGTCGCGGTGAGAATCGCGTTGCGCAGTATTGGCGCAATCGGCAAAAACCGGAATGACGTGCTCAGTTATCTGCTGACCGATGGAGCGTATTGCAAGGCGCTCATTCGCCGCGGCTACATCGACGGAATGTCGCGTCGCGACGTCATCACTCGGTGGATCGGACAGGAACACGAGGATGTCAAGACAGGGACCAGTATTCGTCAAGCCGCATCGAGGTGGTCCATGCGCGCTGCAGTCCCCTGGCTTCGCCGGGTGGTGCAATGACCCAGTTCCGTCACTCGGTGGAGAGTTGATCTAAGCCGGTAGCTATACCACTCCGCTGCTTGTTGCTGTTACCGTGGTTTCTGCTTCGGCCAATAGCAGACCTGGTCTTTCCGTGTAGTATTCAACGAACGTGCGTGCTTCCAATGCCGATGCGGAAAAGAGCTGATGCCGCGACGGCCCGCTACCCGCAAGGGCCCTCGCAAAACCGGCGGAGCGCGCGTGAGCCGATTCCACCTGTCGCGTCTTTGGCCGTCGGCGCGCGTGCGACACCGATGGTGGCGCGCGTATCTGCGCGCATCGCGACCGACGAGGACAATCATTGCGGTCGCGGTCATCCTGACAGCGGCGGTCGCGATCAACGGGATTTATCAAGTTATCCGCAAGCCCTCGGAGTTGTTCTTCCCTGTTAGCGGAACTCTCAACAAAACACCGCCCGAAACATGGCGACAGTACGAGTCGATTTTCAGAAAGCATGCTACGAGCGTGATGACCGCGAACATGCTCGCGGCTATTGCGCAGGTGGAAGGCTCTGGCAATCCCGTGGTGCGCACCTACTGGCGGTGGTCGTGGACGCCACAACCTTTTGAGATCTACCGGCCGGCCTCGAGCGCCGTCGGCATGTATCAGATTACGGATGGTACGTTTGCGCAAGCGAGGCGCTATTGCATCCACGAACATGCCGTCGTGGAAGATGGCCCTTGGAATAGCTGGCGGTCGTGCTGGTTCAATAGCCTCTACGCCCGGGTGGTGCCGTCCAATGCCGTCGAACTCACCTCGGCCTATCTCGATCGCAATATCGCGGACATCCTCGCGCGCAACCGAATGACGGCCGCCTCCTTGCAGAACAAACAGAATCTGGCTGCGGTGATCCACTTGTGCGGCGCGGGCGCAGGGAACATCTACGCCAGACGTGGCTTCCGGCTGACCGACGGTCAACGCTGCGGAGATCACGAGGTCCGCGCGTATCTTGCGCGCATCACTGCGATGAAGGGAGACTTTAGCCGTCTCGCGAGTCGTTCCTCCAGCGAGTTGCCATAGAGCCGACTCGAACAACGTCGTCGCGTCAGCGCGCGTACACCGGATCGCCTCGATCGCGACTGCCTACCAGCTTGAGCACTGCGAACATGCCTTCATCCCACAGCGACGTGGTCGGCTGGTTCAGGTTCCAGTCCATGACGACCGTGCGCTTCGCGATGCGCCAGATGCCATCACGCTTCTCGAGACGATCGACGTAGCGGCCACCGTAGAGGAAGTCATTCTGCACTTTTGACGCATCGAAGCCGAAGCGCTTCAGGTACGTCGGGCCGAATACGTCCCGAACCTTGGCAGGATCGCCCTTGACGCGATGGTAGGCGAACAGGTACGACTCGGTATGAGCGACATTGCCGCTGATTTCCATGTGCACGTTCATGATGGCGTGCATCGTCACCTCGAACCACGCCTGGATCTCGCGGATGATGAACTCCGCGAATTCCTGCGCATTGCCCGCGAACACGCCGTGGTCGTCAAAGCCGTCTGGCCAGTAAACGTCTTTCATCAGCTGGACGTCGCAGCGGTCGAGCGCCCGGCAGTAGCTGGTCAGCACGTGGTAGATCTTTTGGCGATCGACCAATTCCTGTAATTCTGCGGCGGTAGCGGTCATGGGTACGTTCTCCTTTTGTAAAGAATATCACTAGATCAGTGAGACAATGATCCAGGTATGAAACCCCTCGCGTAAGAATTACAGCCCATTGGCGCACCACGGCGCCTTCCCAAGGAAAAAACCGCAATCATTGCACCCGCCCGCTTCTAATGATAGGCAACCATGAATCGGATATATCAGGTCGGCCCAATCCTAGGATGCATAGTGTTTGCCGCGTCAGCACCTGCTGCAGTGACGGACCCGCAGCCGCATTCGATCATCGTTTGCCATTCCCCTGTGGCAACTCGCGAAATCCGCACCTACCACACCGGCAACGGCGGCTGTCGCGTCGACTATCTCAAGGACGCCACCACACTCACGCTGTGGTCCGCTTCGAGTGACCGCGGTTATTGCGATATGCGGGTGAATGACCTCGCCGCCACCCTTGCG
>JANMXI010000211.1:0-2100 GCA_031394735.1 Pseudomonadota bacterium
ACGATGGGGTTTTCGCGCGTGACGTCCTGCGAGGTAAAAGCCGCGGCGGCAGTCGCCAGCGCCATGAGCGTTTTGAAATCGAGCGATGGCTCGCTTTCCCATGTCCAGCGCCCGCGCCGGTCAATGCCGACCTCGCCGGGCAGGTTGATGACCAGTTCGGTGACGCTCGCGTCATCGAGATGTTTGCGTAAAGGTGCGGTCACGCTGTCGAGAACAGCAGTGTTTTTGCCCGGCGCGGCCATTATTTGCTCAGCGCTTCCATTATTTGAGAGCGAGGCCGTAAACGGTCGAGAAGTCGAAATCCTGCGCCACGGTGATCCCGACATCTTCGCCCTGATTCTTGCGCAGCACCGGCTTGATCTCGGCATTCTGCTGCAAGACCGTTGACGCCGCATCGGAGGGGACGCGCGTGGTGTTCGAGCCGTTATTGCCAACGGCTTCCGCTCCAACGGTTGCCGCATCTTCAACAAGGCTGAAGAGCAGTGCAGTGCCAAAACGCTGCCAGAAGAAATTATTGACTCGGCCATCCACGCCGTCGCGTCCGAGCGCATCGGTTGCGGGCGATCCCACATCAATCGCAATCCCGCGCGGCGTGACGGCGCGCGTCCACAAGACGAACAGTCGGTATTGCCCGCGATTGAGGCCACCCTGATATTCGCCAAATATCTTCGTGCCTTTTTCCATCAGCACGACCCGACCATTATCCGAATAGACATTGCGCGGGAGGATGCAGCTCACATAGCCGGGCTGACTTGAATCCATCGCGGTTTGCAGCACGCATGGGATGAAACTCCCGGCCGTAATCAGGAAATTGCGGTCGGGCAGGGTGCGTGCCTGCGCCTGTCCGATGACCGACGCGCGCCGGAGTGTGTCGAGATTAGTGGGTTGCCGGGTCGAAGCGTCTCCCGCGCTGATTGCTCCACCCGCATCGCCATAGCGTACGGCGGCAGTGCTGTTTTCGCGCTCGCCGCCATAGGCGATCAGCGATGACCGGCGGGAGGCCTCGCGGAGTACCTCGGCAGGGGATTGCTGGCGCTGTTGCTGCATTGTGGCCAACGGCTGGCCTTGCGGTGACAAGGGCTGCTGACCGATGGCGGGAACTTGCGGGCCGTTGAGCGGAATGGGGGCATTGGGATCGGTTGCCGCGCCAGCCAGCGTTGGCGCGATGACGGTCGCCGGGTCATATTGCGCGGCTTCGAGTGCGGCCTTGGGTTTGACAGGGGGCAAGGTCGTGTTGCCGGTCAATCCGCTTCCCAGCGCCAGCACCGTGAACATGACCGCGCCTGCGGCTGCGGCAAAACCGATCATCTTTTTCGGGTCCATCGTGGTGCCAGGCATCGACGGCATTTTGCTGCCGCGCTCGGCGGCGGGCGCGCGGTCGATCTCGTCGGGATCGGGCGTTTGATCGACCGTGGCGCGGTCCGGGCGAGCTGCGTCGGCCATCATTTTGTCTCCCCATTGCCTTGACCCGTCGTGCGCCTCACGATGCTCGACGCGGTGCCGGTCTTGGGATCGCGACCGTAGAAATCCGGTATCTCGTTGAAGACGCACAGCACCTCTTTGCCGCGCCGCAAGCGGAGCTGGCCGAACACGCCGTGGATCACGACGAACTCGTCGCGGACATCGAAGGGAACGATGCTCTCGCTGCCATCGGGATTGACGGCAAAGAAGGCCGGAAGCTCTTGTCTGTTCGGGAAACGCAGTGCCGTGAATTGGCCGTTGTCGGTGATTTCGGACGGTTGGATGGCCGATGATCCCTGCACGCTGTATTTGAGATTCCGCCTGCCTTCGAGAACGCCAAGGTCGAGCGCCGAGCGGATCGCACCCGACTGGAGCGCGATAGCTCGCGTGTAGGCGGCCTGTGTCGCGGCAGCTTGGGCGGCGGCGGCGTCTTCGCGCGGATAGCGGAAGGCGATCTTGAAGAAGGTATCAGGGGTGCGCGCTCCAATGCCGCCGCGCCGTGCGGACAGCTCGAACGTGTAATTGCGAATGCCCGCACTCGAGCGGGTCATCACAATGAGATTGGTCGCTCCCGCCAGCTCGCGCGGCTTGATGAACAGCGAATTTTCAGCCGGGGCGACTTCCCATGACACGGTATCG
>JANMXI010000212.1:0-2423 GCA_031394735.1 Pseudomonadota bacterium
ACGCTGCTGCCGCGACTGCAAAAATGTGCCGTGAATTCATCAAACTGGCCCCCCGGAGGCATTTGCAGCGATTGTGCGGGCATTGATCGGCACGATCAAGCGCTTAGTTCAGCCGTGTCCGAACAAGAGGCGGTTTAGCCGGGACGACGAGGCGCGGCTGAGCGCCTCGACGAACTGTTGCAAGGCACCGATCGCAAGTGGCCCTTCCTCCACCGTCGTCGATACCCGGCCGAGCAGTCCATCGGGAATCCGACCGTGGAGATTTTCATCCATCACGGCCAGCCGCTGTTGAGTCCAGCTTTGCGGAAAGGCACTGCCGATCCGGGTCCAGTAGATGACTTGTTCAAATCTGTCGGGGCTTGTTCCCGCAAATGCGTTTCCCCCGAAGCTTCGGCCGGACCGATCGGACAAATCGACGCGGGTCGTCGGTGTCAATTCGAAGCCGGCGGCTTCATAGCAGAACTCGGGGCGATGAACCTGGAGCATCCCGTCCTGAGTCGAACTGTAGGCGATCAGCAACATGATCGGCGGACCGTCCGGCCCGATGTAGATTCGCGAGACAAGGTTGTCGTACAATCTGCTTTCCAGGTCATCGGAAGGCGGCAGAACAATCGCGGAGGACTGCGCCGCTGCATATCGTCCGACAACGTCGGGCATCCACGCGTCGAGCACATTGCGGCGCATGCCCGGAACCCGCTGACGCGGTTCCAAGCCAAAGCTTGCGAGCGAGGCGGCAGCGAACAATCCGCCGACCACCACCTGGCGTCTCCCCAGCAAGCGGGTCATTGGCCGGGCAACGGCGAAGCAGCCGTCAGGCGGGCGCCAAGCCTTAGTCCTTCGTCCACGACGGTCATGAGCGCGTCGGCACGAGTCGGCCCATCATCTGCGAAATCAACTTGTCCCAGATCATCAGCAGACCCAGCGCGACAACAAACATGAAGAGTCCGGCCATCTGATGCAAGAAGCCCTGACCGACCGCCTCGCCCGCGTGATAGGTCAGGAGGATCAGCAGGATCACCCGGATCAGGTTGGCGGCAATGGCAATCGGCACAATCATGACGACAGAAGGAATCGCGCCCTGCCATCGACCCTCGTGGCGAATGAAGAGATAAAAAAGCGCGATCACCGAAAGTGACACAATCGAATTGAGGCCCGAACACGCAGCCGCGATCAGAAGCTCGTAAGGACCGATCATAATCGTCACCCCCATGCCACCGATCGGATATCCAGCTAGATGCAGCAAATCGATAGCGGTGCGGGAAATCAACCCCTTGAGCGGCAACGTGAGGAAGGCGACCAAGGTGTCGGGCAGGGGGAAGATGAAAGCCAGATAGAACAGCGGGAACCACAACTCCCGCAAGGCGCGCCAACCGATCAGGGCATAGAGCCCGGCGATCAGCAGCCCGTACATCAAGAATCCCTCGATCTCGAGGATTTGCACGACGCGCGATAACACCAGCAGAGTCGCCGCGGCCCCCAGGACAGGTGCGGCCCGGTGCCATGGCGGCATCGCTGCATACCGAACCGCTTGCGGCCACATCTTTGTGAGCAGCCACAGGCCCGTCATCAGGACGATCGGTCCGTGGCTGCCCTGTTCGGTGCTCCAGCTTTGCGATGCGACCCGGGCCATCGTCGGCCAAGCCAATACGGCTGCGCCCACGAGCAGCGCCATCAAGCTCGCGCGGCGGCCCGCAACCGCAGCCTGGAGCGACCATGCGCGGGAGTCGGCACCGGCGAATAACCCTCGAGGCGAGTCCAAGGTCTTAACTCTCTCCAAGCATCATCGGCGCATCGAGCGCATCGTTTGAGTCAACATTCGCCTCACACCACCGTATCGCAGATGACCGACTAATCCTAAGGAAACGCTATGCATAGTGGAAGGAAAGCGACGGGTCCGGCACGGCGGGCCAAATGGGCCGGGGTTGGATCTTGAACGAGGCCTCGAAGCCACTTGCGATCCGCATCGTTGCGTGGATGCTGGTCGGAATTGCACTACTCGGTTTCCTCGGATCGGTCTATTGGCTGATGGAGAATCGCACGTCGCCAGCGCAGCGCATCGAGTTCTCTAACCGAACCGCCGGCCCGCCGGAGTCTGCGACAGCTCCCAACCTGCTGAAGCCGATTGCGCCCAAGGACGCCTTCGCCGAAAATATGGCGCGCCCAGTCGACGCAGGAGCGATCGAACCGCAACGTACCTTCGTGCTTCCCGGCGATACGAACAAGCTTGCCGAAGCTCGCGCGACCGAATGCCTCGCTTCTGCCATCTACTACGAGGCAGCCAGCGAGAGTCCGCAGGGGCAGAAGGCAGTCGCGCAGGTGATCCTCAACCGCGTTCGCAGCCCGTTCTATCCACATTCGGTGTGCGGAGTGGTGTACCAAGGCTCGAGCCTGCAAACAGGCTGTCAGTTCACCTTTACCTGCGA
>JANMXI010000213.1:0-2411 GCA_031394735.1 Pseudomonadota bacterium
TTGAACCCGTCGTTGCTGACGACGATCTCGATGTCGGCTTACCGATCACGGAAAACTTATCCGTCAGATCTGGCGCGCGGTGTCCGCCGAATTCACATACCGAAGTAACTCCGTCGAGGTGACGAAGCTACGCCGGCCGTCCTTGTGAATTGCGATACGACGATCACGGATACGCTGATACAAGGTTGCACGGCTGATGCGAAGAATCTTGGCGACTTCGGCGATTTCGAAGCGCAGCTGCGGAAGGGAATCATTGCTGGACATGGACGCCTCCAAGTGAATACGAGCGTGCTCGCTGAGTGATGGTGCGTCCTACTAAATATTCTCATTTCCCAACCGATGCAAACAGATAGCCGTCGGCGATCTACGCTGCAACTCGCCTGGATTCGCCTCAGTACGCATCATGAAAATTAAATTCAACGTGGATTCAATTGACTAGCTTGAATCTTTGCCGAATGATCCGTTTTTTTTGGGCGCGGTCAAACGCAACGGATCATATCGACTTTGATAGATTGACCGACCCGCTCAACGGCTTTACCAATAATCGGGCCGAATGGCCGGTTCGGATCGGAAAATCGGACAGCAGACGGCCAACTGCGGACGGCGCATCGTAGGAAGGTCCCTCCCGAAAGCCGTCGCTCCCGACATGTGCCGGTTCAATCTGCTCACACTGGACCGCGCCCCTCACGCCTATTCGACGGCAACCCCGCTGCCCTGAGCGCGACGCTCGTATGGATTGCGCACCAGCCATTCCTGAAGTTTTTCGGCGCTCAGCGCCGGCGCGAACAGATAGCCTTGCACGTACTGGCAGCCCATCTCCGCCAGCGCAACGAAGGTGGCGCGATCCTCTACCCCTTCAGCCACCGTATCCAGTTTGAACTGGCCGGCCAGATCCAGAATCGTTCTGACCAGATGCTGATCGTCCACATCATTCATCATGTTCATGATGAATGACTTGTCGATCTTGAGTTCGTCGGCCGGAATTTTCTTAAAATAGCTGAGTGAGGAATAGCCGGTGCCAAAATCGTCAATGGAAATGCGCACGCCGGCATCGCGCAGTTTCTTCAATCGCTGCTTCGCCTCGTCGAAATTGGCGATCAATCCGCCCTCCGTGACCTCGAGCGTGAGACTGGCCTCGCGCACGCCCCAGGTTGCGATGGCCGATCGCACCATATTGATGAACTCGCGGTGATGCAGCATGCCGGGCGTGATGTTGACTGCCACCGGCAATCCACCACATTCTCCGGCCAGCCGTAGCGCATTGCTGAATGCGTACCAGGTGGCAGCATGAATCAGTCCTGACTCTTCGGCCAAAGGAATGAATACATCGGGCGTTGCCACGGGCTTGCCATTGCTGAGCCAGCGCATCAGCACTTCCACGCCTGCCGTCTGCTCGGTGCTCACGCTCAGTTTGGGCTGATAGAACATGGATATCTCGCCGGTGTCCAAGGCCCGCGCAAACGCTTCGGCGAGTTCCCACGGTTTTATGATCTGCGCGGCGCATGCCTCATCGAACACCAGCGCCGGTACCTCACGATTTCGCGCCGCTGCGGCGGCCAGCTGGGCGGATTGCAGTAGGCTCTCCGCATCGTTTGCCTGCGCTGGGTACAGCGCAATACCAACGTTCAATTTGTATTTCAGCGCCAGCGATGCATCGTTCATGACGCCGTCGGCGACGCGCATCAGCTTGTGTGCTGCCAGCATCGCATGGCCGCTGTTGCGAATAGCCTGCAGGATCACGCAGAAGCGGCCGTCACCGAGCCGCGTTACGGATCCTCGCGGATGCAGGGCCTGGGTAATCCCCTCCTCCAGCGCTTGCAGGAGCCGTGCGCAGGCCGCAAATCCCAGGCGCGCCTGAAATTTTGAAACATCGAACAGTTCGACCATCAGCAATGCGACCGACACGTCCGGTCTGCCCAGTTCCGGCGCAAGCGCCCGCAGCGCCGGCGCGTGTGAGAAGTCCGCTGACGTGCCATCCATGCGCAGCGTGGTTTTCGCGTTCAGAGGAAGTATTCCGTTGGATCGATGCCGAACGCGCCGGGCTCCAGCCCGCGCGCAATCCACAGCGTCGGTTTTCCGGTGTCGTTGTTCTCGTCGCAATTCTGCAGATCCACAGTGGCGAATTCGGCGCGGATTTTCTTATTTGCGTCCAGGATGAGCATGATCTCGGGCCGCAGCCGCCTGAAGCGGTTCTGTGCGGTCACCACCCCTACTTCGCCGCTATTCAGTTCAACCAGCGTTCCCGTTGGAAAAACGCCCACCGCCTGTATGAACAGCTCGACCAGTTCCGTCTGAAACCATGCTCCGCCGTGTTTCTTGAGTTCGCGCACCGCTTCGTAAGTAGACTTACCCTTCGCGTGGCGCCGATCGGAGGTCATGGCGTCGTAGCTGTCCACGATGCCCGCGATGCG
>JANMXI010000214.1:0-13110 GCA_031394735.1 Pseudomonadota bacterium
CGCGAGAGGTCAGCGCCTCGCTCGGTCGCTGAGATGCCGCACCACGACATCGGAAAAGTCGGTGAAAATGCCGTCCACCTTCACCTGATCGAACAGCGCGCCCAGTACGGCCGTTGAACTCGGCGCGTTCGGAGGCAGTTCATCGATTCGATGTGTGTAAGGGTGAATGCGTAAGCCGCATCCCTGGGCGATCGCGCCCAGTTCTCTGATGTGCGCAGCGCCTCCCGGGCGCCATTCAACCAGTTGCGTGATCTCCGGCCCAATGCCGTCGGCAACTCGCGCAACCTCGGCAATCCCTGACGTTGTGCGCAACTCGTCGTAATCAGTCGTCGATTCCTTCCAGGCGTTTTCGCCGATGAGCTGGATCAGCGGCAGGTCGCTGCCCAGATCGTTGCGTACGCGCTTGAGCTCGAGCGCATCGAAGCATTGAAAATAGACCTGGTCGGTGCGTCCGACATACCCATAGCGGTGCAGTGTCTCGAGCACGATGCGCGAAATGTCCTGGCCCTGCTCACGGTGCCAGGCCGGGTACTTGACCTCCGTGTACAGTCCGATATTTCCGCGCAGACTTTTGTTGAGGCCTTGCACGAATTCTATTTCTTCGGCCAGCGTCACCACCGCGAAACGCGCGGCGCTGAGCGGGAAACGATTTGCAAACACCAGCTGGCCGTTATCCTGCACACGTTCGTGTCGTGTGAGAGCCTTCAATTCTGCCAACGTGAAATCGATGGCGTAGTAGTGACCGTCGGTCCGATTACGGCCCGCGAAGTACGCGGCAATGTCGGTGACGTCTTCCAGAAAGATGTCATGGGTGACGATCGGTACGCCATCGCGCGTGATCACCACGTCCTGCTCGACGAAGTCTGCGCCCATTCCGATGGCCAGCGCCTTCGCTTCGAGCGTGTGCTCGGGCAGGTAACCGCACGCGCCGCGATGCGCGATCACGATCGGACTCGAACTGCCGGCGGCGCGCATGTCTAAAACGCCGACAACCCTGTCAGCTCTCGCCCAATACTGAGCTGATGCACGGACTCCGTGCCTTCATAGGTGATGACGCTTTCCAGATTCAGCATGTGCCGGATGGGGGAGTACTCGGCGCTGATGCCGGCGCCGCCCAGCATGTCGCGGCAATCGCGCGCGATGTCCAAGGCCATGCGGCAATTGTTCCATTTCGCCAGCGACACCTGCGCCGGCGCCATCTGACCCTTGTCCTTCAGCCGGCCCAGTTGCAGCGACAGCAGTTGTGCGGTGGTGATGCGCCGCGCCATGTCGGCGAGGCGCGCCTGGATCAACTGCGTCTGCGCCAGCGGTTTGCCGAACATCACGCGGGTCTTGGTGTAGTCGATCAACTGCGCAAGGCAGGCTTGCGCGGCGCCGATGACGCCCCAGGTGATGCCGTAGCGCGCCTGGGTCAGACAGCTCAAGGGACCTCGCAGCCCGACGACGCCGGGTAGCAGGTTTTCTTCCGGCACCACCACATTGTCGAAGAACAGTGCCGAAGTCACCGAGGCGCGCAGGCTGAACTTGTTATGAATTTCAGGCGCGGAAA
The DNA here is from genome assembly GCA_031394735.1 of Pseudomonadota bacterium. Classification (GTDB taxonomy): domain Bacteria; phylum Pseudomonadota; class Gammaproteobacteria; order Steroidobacterales; family Steroidobacteraceae; genus TMP-86. Next base: position 1,550 of record JANMXI010000214.1, read on the forward strand.
AGCCCTTCGTGCCTTTCTCGATGATGAAGCCGCGCACGCCTTCGGGCGTTTGCGCCCAACACACGCACAAATCGGCGATGGCACCGTTGGTGATCCACATCTTGGCACCGTTGATGACCCAATCCTTGCCCTGTTTCTTGGCATGCGTTTTCATGTTGCCAGGGTCCGAGCCGCCATGCGGTTCGGTCAGGCCAAAGCAGCCGATGAGCTTTCCGGCGGCCATGCCCGGCAGATATTTCTGCTTCTGAGCCTCGCTGCCGAAGGTGTAGATGGGATACATGCACAAGCTGGATTGCACCGAGACGAAGCTGCGGATGCCCGAATCGCCGCGCTCCAGTTCCTGGCAGATCAGTCCGTACGACACGGCGTTCAAGCCTGCACAGCCGTAGCCGTTTAAGGAACTGCCCAGCAACCCCAGCCCTGCCAGTTCAGGAACGAGTTCCTTGGGAAACCGATGCTCCTCGAAGGCGGACTTCATCAGCGGGATGACTTTCTCATCGACCAGGCGCGCGACGGAATCCTGCACCATCTGTTCGTCTTCGCTGAGTGAAGACCGGACATCGAACAGATCCATGGGATTCAAGGCAGATGCGGCTTTTTTATTCGATACTGAATCAGTGGGTACGGCAGCCAATTGAAGTCTCCTGTTGCGAGCACGACATCCTAGCGAATAATGGATCGCACACAATAGCGGCGTACCGCCTGACCAAACCATGAAATGCAGCTATCACCTTGATTATCGGGCGTATTTGCCCGCCGGCCATCCGTTTCCCATGGGCAAATATCCGTTGCTGAAACAGCGACTGGTCGAGGAGGGCATCGTCCGGCCGCAGGACCTGCTGGAGCCGGTGCCACTGGAGCGGCCGACGCTGGCTCTGGTACACACGGACCAGTACCTGGACAAGCTCGAGTCGGCAACGCTGTCCCCGGCGGAAATTCGCCGGCTGGGGATTCCCTGGTCTGATTCTCTGTGGCTCAGGTCGCGTCTGGCGGCAGCCGGCACCTTGCTCGCAGCGCGTCATGCCCTGCTGGAGGGATTGGCGGCCAATCTCGCCGGCGGCACCCACCACGCGTTTGCTGATCACGCGGAAGGGTTTTGCGTGTTGAACGACATCGCCATTGCCATCCGTCAGCTACGACAGGAAGGGGCTGTCGAGCGCGCCGCGGTGATCGATCTGGACGTGCACCAGGGCAATGGCACCGCGTCGATCTTCGAAGGCGACGCCTCTGTGTTCACGTTCTCTATGCACGGCGCCAAGAATTATCCCGCCAACAAAATGCACTCGACGTTGGATGTCGGATTGGCCGATGGCATGGGCGATGCGCAGTACCTCGATACATTGGAGTCGCATCTGCCCGCCGTGCTGGATGACTTTCGTCCCGATATCGTTTTCTATCTCGCCGGCGTCGATGTGGTTGCGGGTGATCGTTACGGCAAACTTGCGATGACGGAAGCGGGGCTTCAGGCCCGTGACCGCATGGTCATCGACGCGGTTCGTACGCGCGAACTGCCGCTCGCCATCGTGCTCGGCGGCGGCTACGCCGCGGACACGATGCGTACGGCAGAATTGCACACGCATGTTTTTCGCGAGGCCGTGCGGCGATTCACGAAATGAAAATACGGACGCAACGCCCGCGAAACTTTTGATCGCTATTCTCGTCTTTGCCCGCCACGTGTGGGAATACCGGCAGTGGTTTCACTGCCTTTTGACCCGGAGAGGCTTAAGGGCGAATCGATCGCGTTCCCTTCAATCATGCGATCGATTCGCCCCCGTGCGCATGGCGACATCGTCGCGTCTACTCAAACCAAACGTACGAGCGGGCATTGCCGGCGCTGGATATCGACCCACCTTGGAATTCCAATAGGCCCATGAGCGCGGGTCCATGATACCGGGTGGAGCACCATCGAGTGCTTCGCGCAAATCATCGTCGGTGACGTAGCGGCGTATTTCCCGCATGTCTTCGTGGCGCGCATACGTCATGGCGTAGACCAGGAAGCGAATCGGGTCAGCCAGAGCCTGCGGCGCGGACTCGAACCAGATGACACGCCGCGCGATTTCCGACATCAGAGGCGTTTGCGGTAAGTCCTTCATGACGCGCGATTTCCGATATCCGGGAGGCGGTCCAGATCAACCGCACGCGCCGCCTCGACGAGTCGATGCTTGAGGTCTTCGGGCAACCCACGAAGGTTCCCATCGTCGAAATACGACAAGGCCTTGAGTGTGACCTGCGGATTGAAGGAAGGCCCATATAAAACGCACGCCGCAGAAATCGCCGTCGGTAGGTCAATCTTTGCAACTCTCAAGAGTGCGTCGATATCGATATAGTCCTTGGCTTCCGCTCGAACCTGAACGACCGAAGCCTTTGTACCGGCAAGATCCAGCAGGGACGCGATCTTGACCGCATTGTCCTGTGCAACGTGCGGTTGCGCCAGTTGTGGCAGTCGCGGCACTCCAAAGAACGAAACCTTTACCGGACCGCCTCGATCTATGACTACGCTCAACGTGTTCTTCTCCCTTTGGATTACGTTGGCGCCAACGAGAAATTCAACTCCGGCCTCTAGTTGCGGCAGGTTCAAATCCAGTTGGGAAAAAAAATCAAAATCAATGGAATGACGATGCCCCAAATGCAAGGCGAGCGCCGTCCCGCCGTACAGGACAAATTCGTCGGGTAGTGGCGTGAGCTCATCCCATAGGCGCCTCTGGGCATCCGGCAGAATTTCCAAATGGGGAACGAACCGAGTCATGAAGTCCGCAGTGTAACTCCGCGAAGGAAATCCCGGACGTCGTTTTGATACGTCGCGTCGGCAAAAGCCGACATTCCTCGGCAACCTCGGAGTCCGCTGCATCATGTATATTCCCGACCAGCGAAAACTTGAATTGATGGGAGTGAGTCGACCATGGTGAGATCAAAGATGCGCAAGCTGGCTTGGGCGGGATTGGCTTGCGCCGTTTCAATGGCGGTGACCGGCTGCTATACCGAGAATGCCTACACCGGTGACCGTCAGGTCAGCAACACGGCGAAGGGCGCCGGCATCGGCGCTGCAATCGGTGTCGTGGCGGGCTTGTTGATGGGCGGAGACGCCGCAGCCCATCGTAAAAACGCGCTCATCGCTGGCGGCCTCGGCGCGTTGGCCGGCGGCGCCGCCGGCAACTACAAGGACAAGCAGCAGGGCGAGCTGCGCACGCAACTGCGCGGCACCGGTGTCAGCGTCACCCGCATGGGCGATAACATCACGCTCAACATGCCGGGCAGCATTACCTTTGCGACCAATAGCGCGGATTTGAACGGCAATTTTTTCCGCGTTCTGGATTCGGTCAACATCGTGCTGAAGAAATACGAAAAGACGCTGATAGAAGTCGCCGGTCACACGGATAACGTGGGATCGGATGCGGACAATCAATCGCTGTCCGAGCGCCGCGCCAACACCGTGGCCCAGTATCTGGAAGCCCATGGATTGCGCAGCGATCGCGTCATCACCGTCGGTGCGGGCGAGACCCGGCCGGTGGCGACCAATGACACGCCCGAAGGCCGGCAGGCCAATCGCCGCGTCGAACTGACGCTCACGCCGCTGACGCAAACGCCCGGCTGATTCTCACTTTCCAGAGGTTGAGCCGTTGGTGCTGAACGGCACCTTCAGAAAGCCCCGAAAGCGCGCGCGGCCGCCGCGCAGCGGCGCGCCGATCAAACTGAACCGTGGGAATCGGGCGAGGAATCGCCCGATCGCCACAGCGCCCTCGAGCCGCGCGACCCCCATGCCTGCGCATTGGTGAATGCCGCTGCCGAAGGCCAGATGGCGGTTGGGTGAGCGGCAAACGTCGAGGCCATCGGGGTCGGTAAATTGCGCGGGGTCGCGGTTCGCGCCGCCGATGCACAACGTCACCAGCGTGCCCGCATCGACGTTGACGCCTCCGATCTCCACTGCCTGCGTCGTGATCCGATTGCCCAATTGATTGGAGCTTTCGTAACGCAGAAATTCCTCCACTGCGGTTTTGATCAGACCGGGTTCATCGATCAACCGCTGTTTTTGCGCCGGGTGCTCGCTCAATGCCACGAGTCCGTTGCCGATCAGATTGGTGGTGGTTTCGTGCCCTGCGTTGAGCAGGAAGATACAGTTGTGGATGAGTTCACCCGCGCTTAATTGCTCACCCTCGGGTTCCCCGTCGATCAGCTTCGTCAGCAGATCCGTGAACGGATCGCGCCGCTCACCGCGCCGCTGCTCGATCAATTGCGCGAGATAGCTGGAAAATTCCAACACAGCCACATTGCCGCGCGCTGCGGCGTTCTGGGTCAGCACCGGTTCGAGCGCGCCGAGAATGCTCAGCGACCATTCGCGCAGTGGCGCGCGATCTGCTTGCGGCACGGCCAGCAGATTGCCGATGACCTCGATGGGAATGGCCGCCGCATAGTCCTCGATCAGATCGCCGCCGCCATGCTGCTGCAGGCGATCCAACAATTGGTCCACCCAGATGTTGAGCGTGGGTTCGATGGCGGCGATGGCCTTCGGCGTCAGCGGCGCGGCGATCAAGCGGCGCACCCGGGAGTGCAGCGGTGGATCATTGAAGACCAGCGAGGTCGTATGGTGCTCCAGCAATGGGCTGGGTCCGTATTTCTGGCCAAATTCGACGCGTTTGTCGGAGCTGAAAATCTTCGGGTTTTTGTAGGCGAATTCGATGTCGCGGTAGCGGGTCAACAGGATGGAGCCGTCAGGCATGCGCTTCACCGGCACGCGTTCGCGCAGCGCGGCGTAAAAGGGGTAGGGATTGTCGTAGAAGGCGGGCGGCAAGTGCCGCAGGTCGAAGTCGTCGATCAGGGGTACAAATAAACGGGTCACGTTGCGCATCGTATCAGGATGCGTAACGTGACCTCTTAAAGGGACGCGGCCTTAAGGTGGGCGTCCCCACGGGGGTTGAGTTCAGCCGGCTCAGGCCATCAGACCTTTGAGCTTCTTGATGGCGTTTGCCTCGATCTGCCGCACGCGCTCGGCCGACACGCTGTACTCAGCCGCGAGTTCATGCAGCGTCGCTTTGTCTTCGGTCATCCAACGGCGCTTCAGGATGCTGCGGCTGCGGTCGTCCAGCTTCAGCATGGCGGCACTCAGACGATCGGCCGAATCCACTTCCCACTCTTCGCTTTCGGCTTGAATGGCGGGGTCCGCATTGCTGGCCGGCAGGTACATGGCCGGTGAATACGCTTCTTCATCATCCGACTCCGGCGTGGGATCGAAGGACAGGTCCCGCGCCGAAAGGCGCTGTTCCATCTCGCGCACGTCACTGACGTCGACTTTCAGGTCGCGCGCCACGGCCTGCGTTTCCGCCTCTGACAGCCAGGCCAGATTCTTCTTGCGCTTGCGCAGGTTGAAGAACAGCTTGCGCTGCGATTTGGTGGTGGCCACCTTGACCAGGCGCCAGTTGCGCAGCACGTATTCGTGAATCTCGGCGCGGATCCAGTGGACCGCGAATGACACCAGGCGCACACCCACCGTCGGGTCGAAGCGCTTCACCGCTTTCATCAAACCGATGTTGCCTTCCTGGACCAGGTCGCCCATGGGCAGGCCATAACCCAGGTAGCCGCGGGCAATGTGCACCACGAAACGCAGGTGCGACAGCACCAGCTCGCGCGCGGCGTCGATGTCGCCTTCCGCCCGAAACCGGCCGGCCAGCGTCACTTCTTCCTCGCGGCTGAGCACGGGAATGCGTGACACGCGGTCCATGTAGGAGTCGAGGCTCCCCATGGGTCCGGCAAAAATAATGTCCGCTTTTTTGGCGACCAACGCAGTCGTCATCGGCGCTCACCTCCACATAAATCTTAGGGGCCATTCTAGCACTCGGAAACTTGGAGTGCTAATTCGCGAGCTAGTTCCCGCACTGCAAAAAGCGAATCAGATCATCGTGTTATATCGATAGGTTGCAACTGCATGGGCCGCCCACTGGATGGATGCCCAGTGCCCGACTCAGCTGGGTTCGATTGCTCGAATATGCCAGGTGGCTGCCACCCAGGCTCCCAACCAGCCCAACCAGCCGGCGCCCAGAAGCACCTCGCCACTCAATAACCAACCCACTCGGGTCAGACCGAAGTCGCTGCCGTAAGTTTCCGCCAAGTGTCGAATCGCGCCGGCCAGCAGGTGGGTAGTCAACGCCGCCAGCAACAGCGCCATCGCGCCGCCGCCGAGGCCGTACAGAAAGCCGCTGTACAGGAAGGGGCGCCGCGCGAATCCGTCGCTGCCACCCACCAGCTTCATGACTTCGATTTCGTTGCGGCGGTTGAGGATGTCCAGTCGTACAGTATTGCCGATGATCAACAGGATGCCGCCGACGAGGAGGGCACTGATCACCGTGACCAGCCGCCGTGCGGCGTCGAGCATGGCGTGAAAGCGTTTGACCCAGGCAGTGTCGACTTGCACCTCCGCAACATCGGCGATCCCCGCCAGTTGGGTTTGCAGCGCTTGCGTTGCATCGCTTCGGCTTGCAGCAAGCACAGGCGTGACCACCAGCACATGTGGCAGAGGATTGTCGCCAAGCGTATCGAGCGCGGCGCCAAAGCCTGCGTGCTCGCGGAACTCAGCCAACGCCTGCTGTGCCGTGATGACCTGTACTGCGGCGATATCGGCGCGTGCCCGAAGCTGCGCCGCAATGGCGCGGGCGCGTTCCTCGCCGACGCCGATATTCAGATACACGGTCAGGTCGATGCCTTCCGTCCAATTGCCGCTCGCCTGCCGCGCGTTTTGAATCAAGCTGTGCAGGATGAGCGGTAGTGCCAACGCGATGCCGATGACGCCGATGATCATCAGTGTCGCGAAGGGTTGGCGGGCGATGCGGCCCAGCGCGCCCAACAGGGTTTGCGCATGTCGTTCAAAGTAGGCGTGCAGGGTCATGCCGGCGCCAACTGCCCGTCGGCCAATGCAATGCGGCGTGCACCGACAGCGTCGATCAGATGCACATCATGCGTCGCGATGACCACGGTGACACCGACGTCGTTGAAGCGCTTGAACAGCCGCATGATCTCCAGTGCGAGCTGCGGATCCAGATTTCCCGTGGGCTCGTCGGCGATGAGCAACGGTGGCTTGGCGACGACCGCGCGTGCGATGCCGACGCGTTGCTGCTCACCGGTCGATAGTTCCAGCGGCAGATTGCGCTCCTTGCCCAGCAGCCCCACCTGATCCAGCGCGGCGCGCACGCGCTTGTCGATCTCGCGCCGCGCAACGCCGGCGATGATCAACGGCAAGGCCACATTGTCCAGTACGGGGCGATCCTGCAGCAGCTTGTGATCCTGAAACACCACGCCGATCTGTCGGCGGAACAGCGGAATGTGGCGCCTGCTGATACCCGCAAGGTCCTGATCGCCGACCACCACCTGACCGCGCGAGGGCCGCTCGATGAGCGCGATCAATTTCAAAATGGTGCTCTTGCCTGCACCGGAGGGTCCGGTCAGAAAGGCCATTTCACCGGCCTGCACCGCGAAGGACAGGCCGGCCAATGCCTGGCGGCCGGTCGCATAGCGTTTGTGAACCTGCTCGAAGCGGATCATTTGCCGGCGTTGCCCGCGTCGTCCTTGAGCATGGCGGAGACGAACTCGTCGGCATTGAACACGCCGAAGTCCTCGATCTGTTCACCGACGCCGACGAAGCGAATCGGGATCTTGAGTTTTTGCGCGATGGCCAACACCACGCCGCCCTTGGCCGACCCATCCAGCTTGGTGATCGCAAGTCCCGTCACCTGCAAATTGCGGTTGAACTCCTGCGCCTGCGCCACGGCATTCTGGCCAATGGTGCCGTCCAGAATCAGCAGCACCTCGTGCGGCGCGGTTGGGTCCAGTCGCGTCAGCACGCGCTTGACCTTCTTCAGTTCCTCCATCAAATGCACCTGCGTGTGCAGCCGTCCGGCGGTATCGGCGATCAGCACGTCCACGCCGCGTGCGCGCGCCGCGTTCAATCCGTCGAAGATCACCGCAGCCGGATCGGCGCCGTTGTGCTGCGAGATGATCGGCACATTGTTGCGAGTGGCCCAGGCCTCCAGTTGTTCGCGCGCGGCTGCGCGAAAGGTGTCGCCGGCGGCGAGCATGACGCTGTGTCCCTGCGCCATCAACCGATGCGCCAGTTTGCCGATGCTGGTGGTCTTGCCCGCGCCATTGATGCCAATCACGAGGATCACATAGGGTTTTACGCTTGGGTCGATCGAGAGCGGCTGCTCGACCGGTTTCAGAATCTGCAGCATGGTGGCATGCAGGCTCTTGCGCAGTGCATCGACGTCGTCGAGTTCCTTGCGGGCCACACGCCGGCGCAGTTCATCGAGAATCTGCGTGGTCGCTTCGATGCCGACATCGGCGGTGATCAACTGGGATTCCAGCTCATCAAGAATTTCCGCATCGATCTTGCGCCCGGGAAGCAGATTCGCCAAATCGTAGGCCAGCCAGGAATCGGCCGGGGCGAGCTTGGCCCGCAGCCGATTGAAAAATCCGCGTACGCCGGATTTTGGAGTTTCATCGCTCATCCGCACAGCTTAGCAGCTATGATTCGCGCGCTTGGAATCGGTTCAACGCGGGTGAGGGTGTCTTCGACGTGAACAATTCGGTCCGGATCATCGGTGGCATGTGGCGCAGCCGGCGCGTGAACTTCGCAGGCGACGCGGATGTCCGTCCGACACCGGATCGGGTGCGCGAGACGCTGTTCAACTGGTTGCGCAATGAGGTGGCCGGCACGCGCTGTCTGGATCTGTTCGCAGGCTCTGGCGTGCTCGGACTGGAGGCACTGTCACGCGGTGCGCAGCATGCAACGTTTGTCGAAAAGTCGGCAACCGCCGCACAGTTGATCCACGACTGTCTGAAGACTTTTGGTGGCTCGGGAGCGGTGATCGAAACCGATGTGGCACGATGGCTGAGCCTGGCAACGCCGGCGGCTGCGGCGCAGCAGGATTCGGCTGGTTTGCGCGCCCGGCAATTTGACTTAGTATTCCTTGATCCGCCGTTCGGACAGGGCTGGCTGCCGCGGATTCTCGATGCGCTGCATAACGGGGCGTGGGTCGCTCCGGGTGCGTTGGTGTATCTGGAATGTGAGCGCGGGCTGGGGGCTCCGGCATTGCCCATGGAATGGGAAATGCTTAAATCGAAGTCTGCGGGCGAGGTGGGGTATCATCTTGCGCGCGTCATTAGTCAAGCGAAACAATGAACAAAAGAACAGCGGTTTATCCCGGCACCTTTGACCCGATCACCAATGGCCACCATGACCTGGTGCGGCGCGCCGCGAGCATCTTCGATCGCCTGGTCGTCGCCATCGCGGCGAATCCGAACAAGGCGCCGATGTTCTCGCTCGAACAGCGCGTACAGATGGCGAGCCGCGTGCTCGTGGATCTGAAAAATGTCGAGGTGGTGGGCTACTCGGGGTTGACCGTGGAGTTCGCGCGACAGAACGGTCTTGCGGTGGTGGTGCGGGGCCTGCGAGCGGTGTCGGACTTCGAGTTCGAATTTCAGCTCGCGAACATGAGCCGCCATCTCACGCCGGAAATCGAATCCGTCTTCATGACCCCGCAAGAACAATACACCTTCATATCCTCCACCCTGGTGCGCGAGATCGCGGTGCTGGGCGGAAACGTGTCCGAGTTCGTGCATCCGCTGGTCGAAGCGGAGTTGAAAAAACATCGCAAGATGTAATGCCATGGTGAGTGTGCGTCCGCATCGTTGGAGTCACGCGCGGCGCATTGCCTGCGGTTTTCTCGCGACCCTGTTGTTCGCTTTCGTCGCGCCGACGACATGGGCAGATCAGACCACCCAGCCGGCCGCCAAGTCACCGGTCGTAGCAACCCGGACCCCCGCGCACGCTGCACACAAATCCGCCATCGCCAGCGCGCATCCGCTCGCCAGCCGTGCCGGCCAGGAAATCCTCGAGCAGGGCGGCAATGCCTTCGATGCGGCCGTTGCAATCTCTGCGGCTCTCGCAGTCGTGGAGCCCAGCAGTTCCGGCCTCGGCGGCGGCGGATTTTACCTGCTGCACCGTTCCGCCGACGGGTTCGAGACCATGGTCGACGCGCGCGAGAAGGCGCCCGCGGCCGCAACTCGCGACATGTATCTGGACAAGAACGGCAACCCGATCGAGGGCGCCTCCACGGGTGGACCGCTCGCCGCCGGCATTCCCGGCGAGCCGGCCGCATTCGAATATCTGGCGCTTAAATACGGTCGCTTGAGTCTGAAGCAGAGTCTGCAACCGGCAATCCGTCTCGCGCGCGAAGGCTTTCCGCTCAACGCGCGTCTGCAGGCCGGCATCCGCTACAAGCGTGAGGTGCTGCTGCGATCGCGGGAGTCGGCCGGCGTGTTTCTAGTGAAGGGTGAAGTGCCTCCGCTGGGTGCGCTGATCAAACAACCGGATCTGGCGAAGACCTTGGAAGCGCTGGCGGAACGCGGTGCGAAGGGTTTCTATCAGGGCAGCGTCGCCAAGGAATTGGTCCGCTCGGTCAAGGCCGGCGGCGGCATCTGGACGCTGCAGGATCTTGCCAATTATGCGGTGGTCGAGCGCAGGCCATTGGTGGGTGAGTATCACGGCGCTCGCATTGTCTCTGCTGCTCCTCCGTCTTCGGGTGGAGTCGCGCTGCTGGATGCGCTGAACATTCTGTCTGCAGTGGACCTTGCTCGCCTCGAGTCGCCCGTGCGCAAACACTGGGTCATCGAATCCATGCAGCGCGTCTATCGTGATCGCGCTATTTATCTCGGCGATCCGGATTTCGTCGACGTGCCGGTCGGTCTGTTGACGAACCCGGCGTATGCGGCCGGTCAGCGCGCCAGCATTCGGTCCGACAAGGCCATGCCCAGTGATCAACTCCCGGGTGTGTCAGAGCAACCCGGCGGCACGCAGACCACGCATTTTTCCGTGCTCGATCGGGACGGCAATCGCGTCGGCGCCACTATTTCGGTCAATCTGTGGTTGGGCACGGGCTATATCGCGGGTCATACCGGCGTGCTGCTCAACAACACCATGGACGACTTTTCGATCAAGCCCGGTGTGCCCAACGATTTCGGGCTGGTCGGCGCGTCCGCCAACTCGATCGCAGGCAACAAGCGCAGTTTGTCGAGTATGACGCCCACCTTCGTCGAGACGCCCACGGGTTTGATGATCATCGGTTCACCCGGCGGCAGTTACATCATCAGCATGGTGCTGTTGGGCACGCTCAATTATCTGGACGGTATGAGTGCGGCGGACGTGGTCAAGGCGCCGCGCTATCACCACCAGTATTCGCCGGATGCCGTGCAATACGAGCCCGATGCGTTCAGCGCGGCGGACATCCAATGGCTGCAATCCAAGGGCCACAAGCTCGAGGCCGGTTCGCGTCGCTGGGGCAACATGCAGGTCGTCACCTGGGATTATGCGACCGGCGCGGTGCAGGCGGCTTCGGATCCGCGCGGTATCGGCGAGGGACTGGTCTACTGACTCAAGTCTGACAGCTCGGACACCAATACGTCGAGCGCTGGCCCTGCACGAATTGTTTGATGGGCGTTTTGCATTTCAGGCACGCTTTGCCGTCGCGCTCGTATACGAACAGTTTCTGCCGGAAATAGCCGGGCGTTCCTGCGGCGTT